>NZ_CP127407.1:1600769-1908461 GCF_030291075.1 Stenotrophomonas sp. 57 | reverse complement strand
TCGGCTCTACACAAAAATGCCCGCGGCGCTGCAGTGCGTCATGTAACCGATTACATCCCTTGCTAGCGTAGCGCTCGCCCGATACCGGTCGAACCTGCGAGGCTGTCCGTAATGACGTTGCGCGCCGTACGCCCCAAGGTCTCCCGTTCAGCCATTCCGTGGCGATCTGCCGCCAACCTCCTGCTCGCCGCTCTGGCGTCCTCGGCACAGGCACAGACGCTTCCCGCGCGCAGCCAATGGCAGGCCAGCAGTTCCTCTCAGCAGGTGCCGGCGATGGCGATCAGCCACCTGATCGACGGCGACCCGAAGACCGTCACCGGTGGTGCCTTCAGCCCTGGCCACTGGTTCCAGATCGATCTGGGGGCCCCCGCGATGATGGCCGGCGTCCGCCTCACCTGGGATGTCTCCAACCCGGAAGGCTATTCGCTGCAGACCTCGCTCGACGGCCAGCAGTGGCAGACCGCGTACACCATGGCCGATTCGCTGGGCGACGTGGAAACGCTGTATTTCGCGCCGCGCGAGGCGCGCTACCTGCGGCTGGCCAGCCCGCAGCGCACCTCCGACTGGGGCGTGTCGATCTTCGAGATGGAGCCGCTGGACAGCACACTCAGCGCACGCGTCGCCGGTATTGATGCAACGCAGGCAGCCGCACTCTGGCAAGGCGGCCGTGCGGTCGCCCTGCCGACCGGGAAAGGCGGCAGCCACATGCTCGAAGTCACCCTGCCACGTGCGCTGTCCACCGCCGGCCTGTTGGTGGAATGGGCCGATGGCGCACGCGGTGCGGCCCGCCTGCAGGCGCAGGACGCCCAAGGCCGCTGGCAGGAACTGGCCCACGATGCGCAGGCGGCCGATCACAGGCAGAGCTGGCTCGCGGCCAATACCGCACAGTCCGTGCGTGCATTCCGCCTGAGCGTGGATGGTTCTGCACCCACGGTGGCACGCCTGCGCCTGCTTGGCCCGAAAGCCGTGATGACACCGATGAAGCAGTACCAGATTGCCGCCAGCGGTGCGCAGCGCGCGTTGTTCCCGGCCTCGCTGCAGATGCAGCAGACCTACTGGACTGCGGTCGGCGTGCATGGCGGACGACAGAAATCAATCTTCGACGAGTACGGCAACCTGGAAGCCTTCAAGGGCGCGCCGCTGGTGCAGCCGATCTGGCGCAGCGCCAATGGAAGCACTGCAGGTGCCGCCGGGCAGAACGTGCAGCATGCATTGCGCGATGGCTGGAAGCCGATGCCGTCCGCTACGTGGTCGCCACAGCCCGGGCTGGAACTGCGCAGCGAAGTGTTCGCCATCGAACGTGATGGCCAGCCGGTGACGTTCCTGCGCCATCGCCTGCACAACACCGGGGGCACCCGGATCGAGGGCACCCTCAGCCTCGTAGTGCGCCCGATGCAGATGAATCCGCCATGGCAGAACGGTGGCCTGTCGCCGATCCGCGACGTTGCTGTAGACCGTCAGGCCGTGCGCATCAATGGCCGCACATTGTTGTATTCGCTCACGCCAGTAGCAGCGTCTGGTGCGGCGCCCTTCGGCAAGGACGGAGCCACGGAAATCACCGCGGCCCTCGCCGTTGGGAAGCTGCCTTCCACCCAGCAGGCACGCGATGAGCAGGGCCTTGCAGCCGCCGCTCTCGACTACCGCGTGTCGCTGGATCCGGGTGCCAGTGATGCCGTCGTGGTTGCCTTCCCGCTGGGTACTGCCGCCGCAGATGCCAACGGCGCGCTGCCCGAAGCACGCGCGCTTGATCTGGCCACGCTTCCCCGCGATGCCAGCACCGCGTTCGATGCGTTGGCCACACAGGCCTCTGCGGACTGGCAGGCACGACTGGGCCAGGTTGGCCTGCGCCTGCCCGATCCCTCACTGGTGGACATGTTGCGCGCGCAGGCCGCCTACATGCTGATCAACCAGACCGGCCCAGCCATGCAGCCCGGCCCGCGCAACTACAACCGTTCCTTCATCCGTGACGGTATGGCCACCTCGGCAGTGCTGCTGCGCATGGGCGAAGCCAAGGTCGCGCGCGACTACCTCGCCTGGTACAGCGAACACGGCGTGCATGCCAACGGCCTGGTCTCACCGATCCTCAACGACGATGGCAGTGTCAACACTGGCTTCGGCTCAGACATCGAGTACGACAGCCAGGGCCAGTACGTCGCGCTGGTGGCCGATGTCGCGCGCCTCGATGGTGGACCGGAATCGGTGCGTGCCTATCTGCCGAAAGTGAAGGCAGCGCTGCGCTTCCTGCAGGAACTGCGCGAGCGCACGCTGGTGCCTGGCTACAAGGCCGACCAGCCGGCGCCGGAGCGCTTCGCGGGCATTCTTGCGCCGTCGATCAGCCACGAGGGCTACCCCTCGCCCACCCACAGCTACTGGGATGACTACTGGGGCTTGAAGGGCTGGCACGACGGCGCGTGGCTGGCTGAATCGCTGGGCGACCACGAGACCGCCGTGTGGGCACGCGAACAGTACACGCTGCTCTACGATGCGCTGCACGCCTCGATCCGGGCGACGATGGCGTGGAAGGGCATCGACTTCATTCCGTCCTCGGCCGATCTTGGCGATGGTGATCCTACCGGGGTATCGATCGCGCTGGACCCCACCGGGACGCAGAGCGCACTGCCCGCAGAAGCCTTGCGTACCACCTTCGCCCGCTATCTCGATGACGTGCGCAAGCGCAGCCAGCCCGGCGCGCTGTACGCCTACACGCCGTACGAGATCCGCAACGTACTGAGCTATGTGCACCTCGGCCAGCCACAGGTGGCCGATGAGCTGCTGCAGGGGCTTCTGCATGATCGGCGCCCGCTTGAGTGGCAGGTGCTGGCCGAAGTGGTGCATTCACGGCTGCGCTTCCCGCGCTATCTGGGTGACATGCCGCATACGTGGATCGGTGCGGAGTACGGCCGCACGCTGTTCGGCATGCTGATGCGCGAAGACGACGATGCGCTGTCGCTGCTGCCAGGCACGCCGCCGTCGTGGGTGGCGGGAGATGGATTGGCGGTGGAGCGCCTGCCGACGGCGTATGGCGCGTTGCAGATGCAGGCGCGACAGCGCGACGGCGTGCTGACGGTGGCGCTTGGCGAGGGGCTGCGCAGCGGGACAGTGGTGAAGGTCTGGTGGCCACAGCGGACGGCGCCGAAGAGCGTGCGGGTGGATGGGCGCGCGGTTACCGCGTTCGATGCCGAGAGTGTGCGCCTGGCAAAGCCCTTCAAGACGCTGGAGGCGCGTTGGTAGAGCAGCCGAGCATGGCCCGGCTCTACAGAAGGCAGATTCCGCGAGTAGATCCACGCCATGCGTGGATGCTTCTGCCGCGAACCGCGCGAACCGCAGCCGAGCATGGCTCGGCTCTACAAAGACGGAGGTAGCGCGGGCCACGCCCGGCTTCATTGCAGCGTCGGCAATCCCGGCGGATTGGTCTGCGACTGCGGCACCGCTTCCTCGGCCACGTTCCAGCGTTTCAGCGCCTGCGCATAGGTACCACTGCCAATCTGCGTGTTCAGCGCCTGCGTCACCGCGTCGGCCAGGCCACTGCCCTTCCGTGTGGTCACCGAGATCGCCGCGGCGTTCGGCCAGCCGCCAGGGAACAGGCCCACACGCCGCACCTTGCCATCGCGCGCTGAGTACGCGCCGGTGGCATTGGGCTCGAACGAGACATCGGCGCGGCCGGTGATCACCGCCAAACGGCCGACCACCGCGTCGTCGAAGTACTGGTACTCCACCGGCTTCAGGCCAGCGGCGATGTTCTGCTGGTCCCACTGGCGCAGGATCTGGTCCTGGTTGGTACTGGCGCCCACCACCACCTTCAGGCCCGCCACATCCGCCGGCCTCTCGATCTTCTGGATCGGTCCATCCGTGCGCGTGTAGATGCCCAGCAGGTCGTAACGATAGCTGGAGAAATCGAACTTCTTCTTGCGCTCTTCAGTGACCGTCACGTTCGACAGCACCGCATCATACTTGCCCGATTCCAGCCCCAGCGGCCAGTCGGCCCAGGCCACCGGCACGATCACCAGCTTCAGGCCCAGCGCATCGGCGATCAGGCGCGCGATGTCGGGCTCGATGCCGACCACGTCCTTGCTGTCGGCGCCGTGGTCGGCCAATGGCAACTGTCCCGGATGGGTCGCCACCGTGAACGCCCCCGGCGTGACGAAGCGGTAGCCCGCGGGAATCAAGGCCTGCGCCTTGGGATCGAGCGTTCCCTTCAGCACTGGGCTGTTCGCTCCCGCCAGGCTGGTCGCGGTCACCCCCGCAGCCTCCGGGGCCTGGCGCACGCGCGAGTAGACGATGCCGGCGATGCCGATGACCAGCACGCCCACGATCAACAGGGTGCTGCGCGAGGGGCGACGCGGTGCTGCAGGGCTCATGGTGTTCCTTTCAGGGCTATAGGGTCTTGGCCAGGAAATCGGCCGTGCGCTGCTGGCGCGGGCGCTCGAACAGGACCTCCGGCGTACCCTGCTCGATCACCCGCCCCTGGTCCATCATCACCACGTGGTCGGCCACGCGGCGGGCGAAGCCCAGCTCATGGGTGACGATCACCAGCGTGGTGCCGGAACGGGCCAGTTCCTCGATCACGCTCAGCACCTCGGCCACCAGTTCCGGGTCCAGCGCCGAGGTCGGCTCATCGAACAGCAGTACCTTCGGCTGCAGCGCCAGCGCGCGCGCGATCGCGATGCGCTGTTGCTGGCCACCGGACAACTGGCGCGGGAACGCATCCGCCCTGTCGGCCAGGCCGACCCGCTCCAGTAGTGTGCGTGCCTGCTCCTCGGCCTGCGCACGTGGTACGCCACGCACGGCGATCGGCGCCTCGATGATGTTCTCCAGTGCGGTCAGGTGCGGAAACAGATTGAAGCCCTGGAACACCATGCCCACCTCGGCACGACGGCGACGGATTTCTCGCTCCGGCAGTTCGTACAGGGTGTCACCGTCGCGGCGGTAGCCGATCAGCTGCCCGCCGACGGTCACGTAGCCGCTGTCGGCACGTTCCAGGTGGTTGATCAGCCGCAGCAGCGTGGACTTCCCTGCACCGGATGGACCGATCAGCACGGTCACGCTGCCGGCGCGCAGGTCCAGGTTCACGTCTTCCAGTACCGGCTGCTCGCCGAACGCCTTGCCCACGCCCTGCAGCGATACCGCAGCACCCTCGCCCGCTTCGACCTGGGTGGCGATGCGCGGGCGGTTGGCCATCCGCGGCGGAGCATCGCTGGATGTACGCACCGGCGATGACACCCGCGACACCGAGCGCTCACGCTGCAGCTGGCCGCGCGCGAAGCGCTGCTCCACGCGCCGCTGCAGCAGCGACAGCACGGTCAGGATCACCAGGTACCAGACCGTGGCCACCATCAGCAGCGGCACCACCTCCAGATTGCGGCGGTAGATCACCTGCACGGTGTAGAACAGTTCCGGCAGCGCCAGCACGTAGACCACCGACGTGCTCTTGGCCAGGCCGATCACATCGTTGAACGCAGCCGGCAGGATCGAGCGCATCGCCTGCGGCAGGATGATGCGCCGCACCTGGCGGCCACGCGGCAAGCCAAGCGCGGCGGCCGCCTCGTACTGCCCATGGTCGACCGAGAGAATGCCGCCACGAATCACCTCGGCCGAGAACGCCGCCTGGTTCAGAGTCAGACCCAATACAGCTGCCGTGAACACGCCGATCAGCTGCGTGGTCGGGTACGAGAACAAGCTGATGCCGGTGAACGGAAGGCCCAGCTCGATGGTGCTGTACAGGTAGCCCAGGTTGTTCAGCAGCAGCAACAGCACCAGCAGCGGAATCGAACGGAACAACCACACATAGCCCCACGACACCGCCGACAGCAGCGGCGAACCGGACACCCGGGCCAGCGCCAGCAAGGTACCCAATGCGAAACCGAGGCCGGTACCAAGCGCGGTCAGCAGCAACGTGCGGCCCAGGCCCTCGAGCACCGGGCGTGCGAAGAACCATTCGGCAAAGGTGCCCCAGCCCCAACGCGGATTGCCCAATACCGATTGAAGGCCGATCAGGATCAGCGCGAGCGCCAGGACCGTTCCGACCACCTGCAACGGATGGCGCGCCGGCACGATCTTCAGCGCCGTCGTCGGTGAAGGACGCGCAGTGATTCCCTCAAGCGCGGACGAAGGCGTACTCATGCGTGGGCTCCGTGCAGCACGGCCTGCGACGGCGAAAGTACCGCCGCCGGTTGTCCAAGATGCTTCTCGAAGGGCAGATGCGCGATGGTCTCCGGATCCGCGTCCAGGTCGAACAGCGCGGTGTAGCCATGGCTGAGGTACAGGCCGACCGCCTCGGGCTGGCGGAAGCCGGTGGTCAGGAACACCCGCCGATAGCCCTGGCGTGCCGCCTGGTCTTCCAGCTCCTGCAACACGCGCCGCGCGATGCCCTGCCGGCGCAGGCCCGGCAACGTCCAGATGCGCTTGAATTCGGCGGTATCCGGATCGCGGTGCGGCATGAAGGCGCCACCCGAGACGGCACTGCCATCACGCAGCAGCAGCACGAACGCCCCTACCGGCGCGGCGAAGGCCTGCGCCGGGTAGCGCTGCAGCTCCTCGCGGGCGCTACCGCCGATGCGGCGGCGCACGTCCGCGTAGCGGCTGTCGTACTCCTGCTCCAGGCCATCGAACAAAGGCCGCGCCAGCGCGTCATCCACCGAGGTATAGAGGAAGCGTTCGTTGCTGCTCATGCTGCGTCCTTCACCAGATAGTCCTCGGCCAGCCGCGCCCACAGGCTGGCAGCGGGTGCGATGGCGGCATCGTTGAACACATAGCGCGGGCTGTGCAGTGGTGCACTGTCGCCGTTGCCGACGAACACGAAGGTGCCGGGCCGCGCCTGCAGCAGGAAGGCGAAATCCTCGCTGGCGGTGCGCGGCGCAAATTCGGGAACGACCTGTTCGGCTCCGAAGCCCTGCACCGCCACCTCGCGGATGTAGGCGGTCTGCTGCGGGTGGTTGATCACGCTGGGGAAGCCACGTGGGAACTCGATCTCGGCGCGCGCCCCGAACGCCGCAGCGGTCTGCTCGGCAAGCTCGGTGACCCGGCGCCGCAGGGTGTCGCGCACTTCCGGCAGGTAGGCGCGCACGGTCAGCTTCAGCTCGACCACGTCCGGAATCACATTGGCCGCCTGCCCGCCATGGATCGAGCCCACGGTAACCACGCCCATCTGCCGCGGGTCGACATTGCGCGACACCACGCTCTGCAGCGCAGTGATGATGTGCGCGGCGACCAGGATTGGATCGACGCTGCCCTGTGGCTCGGCGCCGTGGCCGCCCTTGCCGATCACCT
The DNA here is from genome assembly GCF_030291075.1 of Stenotrophomonas sp. 57. Lineage (NCBI taxonomy): Bacteria > Pseudomonadati > Pseudomonadota > Gammaproteobacteria > Lysobacterales > Lysobacteraceae > Stenotrophomonas > Stenotrophomonas sp. 57. The sequence goes on along the minus strand of NZ_CP127407.1, from coordinate 1,901,195 downwards.
TCAAACGCGCCCAGTCCACCGAGGCCATTGCTGGGCCATCGACGAAGCCGAAATGGCCCACCGGCACGCCCGGCCAGTTGTGCAGGCCATAGATCGCATCCACCGGGAAGCGCTCGAACAGGCCGTCGGCCATCATCTTCGACGCCCCCGAGCCGGTTTCTTCGGCCGGCTGGAACACCAGCTGCAAGGTGCCATCGATATCGCCGTGATGGGCCAGATAGTGCGCCGCGGACAGAAGGATGGCGGTATGACCATCGTGGCCGCAGGCATGCATCAGGCCCTCGGTCTGGCTGGCATAGGCCAGGCCGGAGTCCTCATGGATCGGCAGTGCGTCGATGTCGGCACGCAGGCCGAGGCGACGGCTGCCCCGCCCGCGCTGCAGCGTGCCGACCACGCCGGTGCCGCCGAGCCCGGTGGTCACCTCATAACCCCAGTGCTGCAGCAGCTCGGCCACGCGGGCACTGGTGCGATGCTCCTCGAAGGCCAGCTCCGGGTGCCGGTGCAGGTCATGGCGGATCGCGATGGCGGCCTCGGCGCGTGCTGCAATTTCCGGCAGCACGCCGATGGACGCGGGATCCCGCCGGGCATGGCCCGGCGCGACCGAGTTCTCTCCGCTCATCGTCTTATCCCGCCTTTCGCGCCGGTTCGGCGTCGGTCGCATGGCGGCTGGCCTTGTACGGCAGGCCAAGGTGCTCGCGCAGGGTCTGCCCTTCCAGTTCACGCTGGTGGTAGCCACGCGCCTGCAGGATCGGCAACACCTGGGTCACGAAATCGTCCAGGCCCTCGCGCTGCGCGGCGAAGCCGAGGATGAAGCCATCGCTGGCACCGGCATCGAACCAGCGGATCAGCTCATCGGCCACATGCTCCGGTGTGCCGATGAAGTTCGGCCGCAGGCTCACCGCTTCCAGTGCCACCCGGCGCAGGCTCAGGCCCTTCTCTCGCGCATCCTGCTTGATGCGGTCGGTGGTGGAACGGAACGAATTGCTGCCGATGTCACCCAGCTCCGGGAACGGTGCGTCCGGGTCGTACTGGCTGAAATCGTGGTGATCGAAGAAGCGCCCGAGGTAGGCCAGCGCATCTTCCAGCGTGGCCAGCGCGGCAATCGCCTGGTACTTGGCCTCGGCCTCCTCGACGGTGCGGCCGACGATGGGGCCGATGCCCGGGAAGATCTTCACGTCGTTGCCGCTGCGGCCATGCGCGATCGCCGAATTCTTCACCTTCTGGGTGAACGCGCGGGTCTCCTCCAGCGACGGCGAATGGGTGAACACCGCATCGGCATACTTGCCGGCCAGCGCGATGCCATCGTCGGAAGAACCGGCCTGGAAGATCACCGGCTGTCCCTGCGGCGAGCGCTGGATGTTGAGTGGCCCTTCCACCTGGAAGAAGCGGCCCTTGTGATCGAGGCGGCGGAACTTCTCCGGTGCGAAGAAGGTGCCACTGTTACGCTCGCGCACGAAGGCATCGTCATCCCACGAATCCCACAGCCCCTGCACGACATCCAGATACTCATCGGCGATCTGGTAGCGCAGCGCGTGCTCCGGGTGCGGCCGGCCGTAGTTGCGGCCCGAACCTTCCAGTGGCGAGGTCACCACGTTCCAGCCGGCGCGGCCGCCGCTGAGTAGATCCAGCGAAGCGAACTGCCGTGCCACGGTGAACGGATCGCTGTAGGACGTCGACAGCGTGCCCGCCAGGCCGATCTTCTTCGTTGCCGTGGCCAGCGCCGACAGCAGCGAGATCGGCTCGAAGCGGTTGAGGAAGTGCGGGATCGACTTCTCGTTGATGTACAGGCCATCGGCCACGAAGCCGAAGGCGATGCCGTTGTCCTCGGCGGTGCGCGCGATGTCGATGTAGAACTGCAGGTTGACGCTGGCGTCAGCCGGATTGGACGGATGTTTCCAGGCATGCATGTGGCTGCCAGGACCCTGCAGCATGATGCCGAACGGAATGTGGCGCGGGGTGGTGCTCATTGGGAATCGCTCCTGCTGGTCAGGCCACCGCCGCGCGCGGCGCGGGCGACAGCAGCTCAAGGGAAGTCAGGCGTGCGTCGAGGTCGGCCACCGGCGCGTCGAGGATGAATTCGCCCACGCCGAAGCGCCGGTGCAGCACATCCAGTTCGTCACGCACATGCTGCGCATCACCCGACAGCACGCTCGGGCGCGTTTCCTCGATGCGGAAGTCGGCCACGCCCACCTGGCGCGCATATTCGGCGGCCGCCTCGGGGCTGGGCAGGTTCACCGCCTGGCCGGGGCCGAGGTGCAGCTTGTAGACCCGCAATGCGCCGATATGGCGGGCAGCCGCTTCGGCGGTCGGAGCTGCGAAGGCTACCGTCGCCAACAGCGGTAGCTGCGTGGAGACATCGCGGTAGGCGTCGAACGCCGCCTCGATGTGTTTCGGGTCGCCATCAAAGTGCGCGGCGTAGACGAAGCGCCAGCCCAGTTCGGCTGCCTGCCGCGCGCTCTGCGGGCTGGCACCGAGCAGGAAGCGCTCCGGTGCCTGCCGCGGGATCGGGCGTGCCACCGCCTCGGTGTCGGTGCTGGAAAGATAGTCCTCCAGGTCGCGCAGTTGCTGGTCGAAATCGGCAAACGCCGGTCGCCCCGCTGCCAATGCCGCCGTAGAGGCCGGCAGGCCACCGGGCGCCTTGCCCACGCCCAGATCCACGCGCCCCGGCGCCAGCGCGGCCAGCAGGTTGAAGTTCTCCGCCACCTTGTACGGCGCGTAGTGGCGCAGCATCACTCCGCCGCTTCCGATGCGGATGCGGCGGGTCTGTGCCAGCACCCAGGCCGCCAGCACTTCCGGCGCCGGGCTGGCCAGCGTCGGCGCGGCATGGTGCTCGGCAAACCAGTAGCGGTGATAGCCCAGCTGTTCGGCGCGCTGCGCCAGCTGCAGGCTGTTGCGCAGCGCCTGTTCCGGCGACGCGCCCTCGGCTACCGGGCTCTTGTCCAATACGCTGATCTGATAGCTCATCCTCGCGTCCTCGCTCAGGGGTGGGCCACGGGGATGCCGAGCAACCCGTTCAGCGCGGCCAGGATCGGTTCGGCACCGGAAACGTACTGGCGGTCCCGGTGCGCGCCGCTGGCCAGTTCGCTGCGCACGCCCTGCGGCAGCACCAGCTTCGGCAACGACTGGTCCTGCTCGCCGATCTCGGCGATCACCTCGCGGCGCGGCCGCGCGAAGCCGATGCGGCGCACGTCCAGCTGCGCATCCAGGCCGTCGATGCTCGACAGCGCCCCTTCCAGCAGCAGGCTGTGCCGGCAGAAGAAGCGCTGGCCGGGAATCTGTCCATCCTCGAACTCACGATCGAGCAGGAACAGGATGGGCTTATCGGTTGCGTCCAGACTCACGGGGTCGTCCTCATCGGGGGGCGGCAATGCGATGCCGCTTCGATATCGATGCTAGAGATGACCGCGACCGCGACAGCGATGCCAGGCGACAATCGACGGTCAGATCCGGCCACGCAGATGCGCCTTGGCCATAAGCAAAGCGCCGCCGGTTATGCCGTCAGGCGATGCGGCGCAGCGGCGCCGGTACCGCCAGCGTCCGTGCGGTCAGATGCGCGGCCGCACGCTCGGTCGCCAGCGCGATCCGCGCCTGCAAGGCCACACTGGTGATGTGCTCGCCCTCGAAGTCGGCCGGCGTGGCGTACACCCCGATTGGCAGCGTGTGCGCCTGCAGGAAACTGAACAATGGCCGCAGCTGGTGGTCGATCACCAGCGCGTGGCGCTCGCTGCCGCCGGTTGCCGCCAGCAGTACCGGCGTATCCACCAGCGCTTCAAGCCCGATGAAGTCGACCAGATGCTTGAACAGCCCCGGATACGATCCCCGATAGACGGGCGCAGCCACTACCAGCAGCCCGGCCGCCTCGATCGTCCGCAGCGCCTGCTCCACGGCGGGCTCCGCTTCATCGCGCGACAACGCCTGCCCCAGCAAGCGCGCGATCGGCGCCAGCTCCACCAGGTCCACACTGGCATGCACCCGCTGCTGCAACGACGCCAGCAGGTGCCGTACCAGCAGCAATGTGCGCGACGTCGCCGAACTGGTCGGCGACCCCACCACTGCAACCACCTTCAATGCAGAAGACATGAAATGCTCCTCGATGATGCCGAACTACCGCCGGCCGCCTTTCGCCTTGTGTAGAGCCGAGCCATGCTCGGCTGCTTTCGCCTTTGCAGAGTCGAGCCATGCTCGACTGCTCCAGATCAGAACCGGTAATTGATCCGCCCGTACCAGAACGCTCCGATCCGGCTCAGCACGTCGCCCGAATCCCACGTCGTCTCGATGCTGGCCACATCGGTGGCACTGCGCGCGTAGTCCAGCACCTTGCGCGTGCGCTTGTCGAACACGTTGTTGATACCCAGTGCCGCACTCCAGCCCGCACCCAGTTCCACCCCACCGGACAGGTTGGTCACCAGTACCGGCGGCTGCCTGTACTCCACGCCATTGTTCAAGCGCTTGATCTGGCCGTAATAGGTGAAATCGACGTTCGAGCGCCAGCGCCCGTTCTGCCAGCCCAGTCCGGCCACCTGCGTGTAGCTGGGCGTGCGGAAGCGCAGCGCGTACTCGCTGCTCCTGGTCAGCAGGTTGATGTTCGGCAACCCCTGCAGCGCCGCCGGAATGTCGCTGACCTTCTGGATGGTGGTGCGGCCCACGTTGGCCGCGTAGCTCCAGCGCAGCTTGCCCCACGCGGTTTCCTGGTTGGCCTCCAGGGTCAACTCGACACCGCGCGTACGCGTGTTGCCCACGTTGGTGAAGTAGCTGGCATAGAAGGCATCACCCGGCAGGATGCTGATACCCGCCGATCCCAGCAGTGCATCGATGGTGTTCTTCTGCGCCGCACTCAGCACCGTGCCGCTGTTGTCGGTGATGCGCGCCGGGTCCTGCGCGTTGTAGCCGATCTGGCTGGACTGGCCGAGCTGGCCACGGATATCGATCTGGTACGCATCCACGGCCAGGTGGAAGGCCGGGCTCGGGTCCCAGGTCACGCCGAGGCTGTAATTGGTGGCTTTCTCAGGCTTCAGCGGCGTGGCACCCAGTGCGATCGCCGCCGGCGACGACACCTGTGCCACCAGCGTGGTGCCGCAGGGGCAGCTGCCGGTGGCCTGGTAGAACTGCGCGCCCAGGCTGGGCGCATGGAAGCCGTTGCTGACTGTGGCCCGCACGCCCAGCGCATCGGTGACGTCGAAGCGCGTGGTCAAGCGCCCGGTGGACACGCTGCCAAAGTCGGAATGGTCTTCCCAGCGCGCGGCGGCATCCAGGTACCAGCGCGAGGTGATGTTGGTGGCGGCGCCCACATAGACCGCCTTGCTGTTGCGGGTGGCCTTGACCGCATCGGCGGTGGAGTAGCCCACGAAGGCGGCCGCGCCGAAGCCGGTATACGACTCCCACTGCCCTGCCCCGCGTTCGTACTGTTCGTGCTGATACTCCGCGCCCGCGCTCACTTCCAGCGGCGAAGCGAACGCCGCCACCTCGAAACCTCGGCGCAGGTCCAGGTTGGCGATGCCCTGCTGGTAGTCCAGCTTGCCGTCGTAGAAGTCAGTGGGCGATCCCGGGTAAGGCAGCGAATAGTTCACCGAGTTGCGGGTGTAGGTGCGCACTGTACTGCGGTTGCCGGTCAGGCTGGCGTCGTAGTCCCATCCCGCGACCTGGCCTTTCACGCCCGCGGTGCCGGTGTACTGCTTCTCCTTGGTTTCCAGCACCGGCAGGAACCCATCGGGAAACACACTCAGCACGCCGGGTGCCTTGTAGGTGGTGAAGATGGTCGCCGGCAGGCGGAAGTTCTGGATTGCCTGCGCAGTGCGGTCGCTGGCGGTGGCATTGGCGTAGAACTGTGCGCTCTCGCCCAGGCCATGGCCCACGTTCACCGCGAACGCCTTCAACGCATACGACGGCGAGCTGAGGATGGTGTTGGCCTCAGGATCACGCGTGGCCTCGGCCGGGCTCGGCGACGCACCGGCAGGCAGCCGGTTGTTCGGCCGCAGCGCCACCCGATTGCCGCTGGCATCCACCGCTGGATAACTCAGGTAGCCATCGATATAGCGCCGGGTGCGGATCGCGTGGTGCTGGCGCGTGGTCTCACCGGAGAGGTTGACGAAGCCATCGGCGCCCCACGGCAGACCCACATTCGCGCGCACGCTGGTGCGTGAACCATCGCCATCGATGCTCTGCCCGCTTTCCACGGCGAACTCGCCACCGTGCGCCTGGGACTTCAGGATCACGTTGACCACGCCGGTGATCGCGTCCGAACCATAGATGGCCGATGCACCGTCGCGCAGCACCTCCACATGGTCGATGGCCGAGACCGGAATCAGCGCCAGGTCGGCCCAGGCATGGCCCGGAAAGCCGCCACCGTTTGCGCCACTGACGTAGGCGCTGGCATTGCGGCGCTTGCCGTTCACCAGCACCAGCGTGTAGCCCGGCGACAGGTTACGCAGCTGGTAACCGCGGATCAGGCTCTCCTGGTCGCTCTGGTAGCCACCGATCTGGCTGAGCGACGGCAGCGCGCGTTGCAGTGCTTCGAGCAGGTTGGCCTGGCCGGTGGCGGTGAGGTCTTCGGCGGAGATCACATCGATCGGCGTGGAGCTGTTCTTCACTGTACGCGTGCTGGTACGCGAGCCCGTCACCACCACCGCATCCAGCGTGGATGCCGCCACATTGGCGGTTGCCGCCGTGGTGGCAGGATCCGCATCGGCTTCAGCGGCATGGCTGGGCGACGGGGCCAGGGTGGCCGCGATCAGGACAGCAAGAGAGCTCAGGACAGGAGTATGGGCGGCAGGCATGGGGGCTCGTGGGGGTGGGCCGGAGACACGCTTCCATTCAAGGGCCTGTTCACCCACCGCGACAGGCGCGATCGCGTCACCCAGGCGTAACATCCGGCCACCCACATGACTGCTGGTAATGAGGTTAGGCAGCCCGCGCCGGTGCACTGCTGTCTGTAGAGCCGAGCCCACGCTCGGCTGCTCTTCGCGACGGCGTCAGATGCATCCACTTCTGCCAGTTTTGAGCCGAGCGTGGGCTCGGCTCTACAGGAAGGGATCCGCCGCCGGGGCCGCACATGCTCCACAGGCATCACCTCATGCCCGCGCACCTCTCCGCACCGCGCATCACCGCCCGTAGCATCACGCCATGCCCAGCCCACCTGCCGATCCCACCGCGCCGCTCGTCGCCATCGTCGCCTGCCACGGCCAGGGGCTGTTCGAGTTCGGCTGTGCGGTCGGCCTGTTCGCGCCTGTGCGGCCGGAACTCGGCGTGGCCTGGTACCGCACCCAACTGTGTGCGGGCGAACCGGGTGCGCTACGCATGCTGGGTGGCACGCAGGTACAACTGCCCTACGCGCTGGATACCGTCGACGACGCCGACATCATCGTCATTCCCGGCTGGCGCGAACCCAGCGAGCGTCCACCGCAGGCGCTGCTCGATACGCTTATCCGCGCGCACGGCCGCGGCGCACGCATCGCTTCGATCTGCTCCGGTGCGTTCGTGCTGGCGTGGGCCGGGCTGCTCGATGGGCGCCAGGCCACCACCCACTGGCGCCTCACCGAAGCGCTGGCACGCGACTTCCCGCGCATCGACGTACGCGAGGATGTGCTGTACGTGGACACCGGCAGCATCATCACCTCCGCAGGTTCGGCCACCGGCATGGACATGATGCTGCACATGGTGCGCAAGGATTACGGCGCACGGGTAGCCAACCTCGTCGCCGAACGGCTGGTGCTGGCGCCGTGGCGCGATGCCGGGCGCAGCCAGCGCGTCAGCCGGGCCATTCCCAACGGCGAGCCCACGCGGTTGGCGAAGTTGATGGAGTGGATGCGCCGCAATCTGCGTGAACCGCACTCGCTCGGTAGTCTCGCCGAGCAGGCTGCACTCAGCCAACGCACCCTGCAACGGCAGTTCCTGGAAGCCACCGGCCTGTCACCCATCGACTGGCTGATCCGCGAGCGCGTGGCGTTTGCGCGCGAGCTGCTGGAAACCACGGACCGGCCGCTGCAGTGGATCGCCGAACAGGCCGGCTTCGGCTCGCAGGAGTCGTTCCGCCGCCATTTCCGCAGCCAGGCCGACGCCAGCCCGACCGCGTACCGCAACCAGCACCGCGGCGGTGTCGGCGCGGATCGGTTGCTGGGCTGCTGAGCCAACGCACTGCTTGCCAGCACCACGTGAGGAAAGGCTCACGGCGGGCTGCGGCGCCGCACGTATAGTGATGAGCGTCACAAGAAGCCCCTTCCATGCTCCACGCATTTGCTTACGCCAGCCATATGTCGGCTGGGCTTTCCGATGAATTCCTCCAGCAGATCGTTTCCCGATCTGCCGCGTTCAACCGCCGGGTGGACGTGACCGGTGCATTGCTCGTTGATGGGCAGCGGTTTTTCCAGTACGTCGAAGGTCCTCCCGACGGGCTGGAGGCGGTCAAGCGACGCATCCATGACAGCCGAGCACATGCTGCCATCGTGCCGGTCCTGGACATGGCGATCAGCACGCGTGCTGTCCCCTATTGGGCCATGACCCGCATCGAGACCGGGCAGATCATGGTGTCCGGCCTGGTCAATGCGCGATGGGACGAATTTGGCCATTCCGTTCCGGGCATGGATCAGCTCGTCGGCCTGCTGCGTCCGCACTTCCCGCGCATCGGCACCGTCGGCGCTCAACGTGCGTGCGCTGGATACAGCTGAACCACCGCCTTGCGCGCGCGCGCCCGCGCAACCGCGTCTTCCCTGCACGCGTCATCATTCAAGCCGCGCAGTCCATCGTCTTTGCCACCTACACCGCATGCCTGTACCTGCTCAACCTTCAACGGAAACACGCACCTCGCCCGCCGAGCTGTTCGAGGTCGTCGTCATGCGCGCAGGCACGGCCCTGTTCGCGATCGATGTCCAGACCGCCCTGGAAATACGCGGCCCCGAGACCTTCGGCCCCGCAGATCATCAGGGCCGGCGGACCCTGGAGGTACGTGGGCAGCCGTTGCCGGTGGCCGACCTGCGCAAGCTGAGCGGTCAACCGGCATTCGATGGCGGCAGCCCGGCCATGCTGTTGATCAACGCCGGTACTGCAACCTTGGCGCTGGGCGTGGATGAAGTGCTGGAGATTGAGACACCGGACGCGACCACACGCGTCCCCGAGCGTGCCACAGGCCGATCGTTCGGCTTCTGCAGCCGGCACATTCAACTTGACCCGGCGCGCTCGGCTGCACTGATCGAACCGCTGGCACTGCTGGGCGCACTTGCGACGCGGGGGTGACTGGCGGCGTCTCAGGATCGTCCTGCCAAGGCATGGTTTCGCAGCCTCCAGCACTGCGCGGCAAAGCCGATCACGAATACCACCAGGCAGGCCAGCAGCGTGTGCAGCACCACCGGTGCCATCGGCGCCGCGGCAATCGGGTGCGCAGCCGGCAACCGCGTCAGCGTTTCATTCACGCCTGGCACCAGCGACAGCAGGAAGCTGAAAGACAGTGCAAATGGCGACACGTAGCGCGCTGCGCGACCCAGCCAGCGCAGCCGCGCGGCCAGCACGCCGCCGAACGCCACCAGCAGCACGATCACGCCGAACGCGTGGCCTGGATTGAGGCCACCCGTGCTGGAGACGGTGAATGACGTCGCCACCGACAGCACCAGTCCCGTCAGGTACACCTTGCCCGAGCGTGTGGCAGGGTCGATGGCGCGATGGCGAATGAAGGCATACAGACCGCTGAGAACCGGGATCAGGCTGACAACGGTATGGAACACACCAAGCGTGGATAGAGGATGCGACATGAAACATCTCCAGGGAGTGATTGAACCTACTAGTAGGTAGGTGTCGAGTTCAGAAAAAGGGCCTGCGTTGCCGCAGGCCCACCACACGCCGCTCAGGCAGTCGCGCTCACCCGCGCGATGGCCAACCGCGCCAGTGCAGCGAAGGTCGCCGCATCGCCGAATCCGCGCGCGGCCAACATCGCGCCATGCACCGATGACATGAACGCCCTGGCTTCGTCCGCAGCCGAACCCTGCAGTCGCAACTGGCCCTGCGCTGCGCCCTTCTCCAGCGTCACGGTCAGCCAGCCGCTCAGATCCTCGAAATGCCCGCGCACTTCTTCGGCAATCTCGGCAGGAATCATCGGTGCCTCTGCCGCCAGCATCGCGCAGATGCAGAACGAGGACGTGCCGCCGGCAATACAGCTGGACCAGTAGTCCACATAGGCGTTGAGCTCCTGCAGCGGGTCGGCCAGCTGCCGGTCCAGCAGCGCCAAGCCTTCGCGCGCCTCGGCCCGGTACAGCTCAACCACCGTGCGCACCAGATCCGCCTTGCTGGGGAAGTGGTGATGGATGCTGGCCTTGCTGATGTTCACCCGCGCCGACACGTCGGCGTAGCTGAAGCCGTTGTAGCCGCCGGCCTCCAGCAGCGAACGGGCGTGGGCCAGGATCTCCTGGGCCTTGGGGGACAACGATTCCTTCATGCTACCAATCTACTAGTCGGTAGACTCGCCCGTCAACCCCCGGAAGCTTACGCGGAAAGACCGACGCTGCAACCGCTCGACTTCGGCGCCGGGCGTCGCCCCCGCACGGCGTCGGGCAACCGGTCGATTGCCAGGCGAGCGATCATCGACCACCGTCAGCAGCGCCTTCCGTAATGAACCAGCGCTGGAACCCCTCGATCGCATCCGGCATCAGCGCGCGGGCGCGTTCGCACACCAGCGCTTCGGCTTCGTGGATGGCGCTGATCGCATCCGGCTGCGCGCACAACGCCATCGCCACATCCGACGCGTCCAGCATCGCCAGGTTCACGCCCACGCCCACCGGCGGCATCAGATGCGCCGCATCGCCGATCAGGGTCACGCCATCGCGCGGGGTCCAGCGGAAATCCGCCGGCAGGCTGTAGATCGGCCGCCGCACGAAGTCCGTGCAGGCCACCAGCACGCGCCGAAGGTTCGGGGCCCACCCGGCAAAGCTGCCTGCCACCAGCGTCCGCATGCCGTGCTGTGCAATCCGTGCATCGAGCCACTCGGAGGAGCGCTTCAGCGCCGCATACACGCAGAGCCGATCGCCGCTGTTGCGTTGCACGAACAGGGCTTCCTCGCCGCCAAAGCAGAACAGGCTGCCCTGCCCGACCATCGCTGCGATGTCCGCTGCTGGCCGCTCGATCCAGCCCTCGAAAAACGTAATGCCGGTTGGCAGCGGCTGGCTGGCACTCAAAGCCGCGCGCACTTTCGACCATGCACCATCGGCACCGATCACGATGTCAGCCTCCCGCTGCACGCCGTTGGCGAAGCGCAGGCGGTGGCCGCCCGTCTGTGCAGGGACCAGTTCGGCCAGGCGGTGGCCCCACTGCACCGTGTCCGCCGGCAGCGCGTCCAACAGCAACTGGCGCAGATCGCCGCGGTCGATCTCCGGCTTGTCCTTGCTCCCCTCCGGCCCGAACCCACCGGGGGTGATCTCCCCTGACCACGGGTCGCCCATCCGCGCCTCCTGCCCCTCATGCCGTGCGATCGCACGGAAGGCCTCAAGCAGGCCCGCGCGTTGCAGCGCCACCTGGCCGGAATCGTCGTGCAGATCCAGGGTTCCTCCCTGTGTGCGCTGCTGCCCGGACGATTCACCCTCGTACACGCTCAAGCGGTAGCCACCGCGATGGAGGATCAGCGCAGCGGTCAGGCCAGCGGGGCCTGCGCCGATGACGGCGATGCGGGGAGGGTGCTGCATGGCGCGATCCACGTGAGTTGATATGTCAACCGTAGAACGAGCAAGTTGACATGTCAACCATGTCCCGGCAACGTGCAGCCATGACCTCCCCCAGCATCACACCCGACGAATGGGCCGCTTGGCGCGGCTTCCGGCGCATGGCCGAGATCACCTCCGGCCGCATCGTTCAGGACATCACCCGCAGTACCGGGCTGTCCAAAGCCGACTTCATCGTGCTGATGGAGCTGAGCCAGGCCGAGGATCGTTGTCGCCGCCAGCGCGAGCTGCTGGACTACCTGGAATGGGACAAGACGCGGCTCTCGCATCAGCTGACGCGCATGGCCGCCCGTGGGCTGATCGAGCGCGATACCAACAGCGACAAGGTCGTAGTGATCCGCATGACCGCAGAAGGTCACGCGCAGCTGAGCGCAGCACGGCCGCTACACATAGCCGGCATCCGCCAGTATTTCCTCGACCATCTCTCTGCCGATGACCTGGCCGCTCTGCAGCGGATCACCGACAAACTGCATGCAGCACTGCAGGACGCGGAAAACTGACGCATCACCCGGGTAGTGCCGCCGCTGGCCGGCAACTGCAGTCACCCAGCGCCATGGGTATGCCGGCCAGCGGCCGGCACTACCACGGCCGTAGCTCCATGGGCCGGATTTTACATGCAGGCATTTACCTGCATATAGTTCATCCCAAGGGCGGCGCCCGCCTGCCCATCGCGAGGAACCTGCAATGGTGGATATCGCACACAGGGTCGGCATCAAGGCCCCTGCAAGCCAGGTGTACCAAGCCCTCGCCACCCCCGAAGGCGTCGCCGCCTGGTGGGCCGAAGACACCCACGGCGAACGCGAGACCGGTGGCACGGTCAAGGTCCGTTTCACCAACAACGGCCAGGAAATCGGCGCCATGGAAATGCAGCTCGAACAGCTCATTCCCGGCGAGCTGGTGCTCTGGAAGTTCCTGGCGGGCCCCGCCGAATGGATCGGCACGCATGCGCGTTTTGCACTGAAACAGGAAGGCGACTACTGCATCGTGCTGTTCAGCCACGAAGGCTGGAAGGAACGCGTCGAGTTCACCTCCCACTGCAGCACCAAGTGGGCGGTGTTCCTGATGAGCCTCAAAGCCCTGCTGGAAACCGGCAAGGGCCAGCCCAACCCACACGACATCAGGATCGACAACTGGAACTGAAGACGCCCCGCATGAATGCAGACAAGGTGTTCAAGGCACTGGCCGACCCCACGCGCAGAACGCTGCTGGACCTACTCTGCGAAACCAACGGCCAGACCCTGGGCCAGCTGTGCGAACACCTGGACATGGCCCGGCAATCGGTCACCCAGCACCTGGGCCTGCTGGAAGACGCGAACCTGATCAGCACCGTGCGCCGTGGCCGCGAGAAGCTGCACTTCATCAACCCGGTGCCGCTGCATGAAGTCTATGAGCGGTGGGTACGCAAGTTCGAGCAGCAGCGCCTGAGCCTGCTGCATGACCTGAAACGCGAGCTGGAAGGAGAATGACGATGTCCGTTGAATCGACCCGCTTCATCCACGTGATCTACATCGCCTCCACGCCACAGAAGGTGTTCGAGGCCATCACCCGCCCCGAGATCGCCCGCCGCTACTGGGGCCACGAGAACGTCTCGGACTGGAAACCCGGCTCGCGCTGGCAGCACGTGCGCGCCAACGAAACGCGCTCGGTCGAACTGGTCGGCGAGGTGGTGGAAAGCACCCCGCCCTCGCGGCTGGTCATCACCTGGGCCGCCGCCTCGCAGGCCGACAATCCCGCTGCCTACAGCCGGGTGACCTTCGAGATCGTGCCCTACCAGGACATGGTGCGGCTGACGGTTACCCACGACGAGCTTGAACCCGGCAGCGGCATGGATACCGGCATCCGCCAGGGCTGGCCGATCGTGCTGTCGAGCCTGAAGTCGCTGCTGGAAACGGGCAAGGGGTTGGATGTGTTTGCCAAGCCGGCGTAGTCATCGGGATGGTTGGCCCGCGCGAGCGGCACCGGGCAGATGGCCCCTGTCGCCGCCGCCGCGCAATCCCCAATTGCTCTCTAAAACTACACTTCATGTAACAATAGGGAGCACATGGTTCTCGAGTTCCGATATGTCCCCCGCGTTGCTGACCGTCGATCAGGCTGCCCAGCAGCTCAGCCTGCACCCCAAAACCGTCCTGCGGCATATCCGTAGCGGCCAACTGCGCGCGACCCGCATCGGCAAGTCCTATCGCATCACCGCTGAAGACCTCGACGTGTTCACCGGCACCGTGCGTGAGCCCTCCGCTGCGCGCCCACAGCTGACCACGGTGGTGGATATTCCCGGATGCGGTGCGGCACGTGCCGCCGACCTGGTCCGTGCCCTGCATGCGCGCGTCACCGGCCGCGAGGCCGACGATGAGCCGCTGCGCATGGAGACGATCTATTCGCCTGAGCACGATGTGCTCAAGCTGATCGTGATCGGTGGCCTGGCGGGTTCCACGGCGCTGCTGGTCAGCCTGCAGCGTCTGCTGCAGGACCGCAGCGCATGAAGCGGCAGCGCCCCGGCATTCCCACGCAGCACGTACTTGCCGCCTACCGCCAGGTGCTTTCGGACTGGCCGGGACCCCACGAATCGCACCATCTCGCCACCCGCGCCGGCTCGACATTCGTGGTCAGCTGCGGCCCGGAACACGGCCCTGCCCTGGTGCTGCTGCATGGCACCCTCAGCAATGCCGCCAGCTGGATGTTCGATGCCGAACGTTGGAGCGAGTACTACCGCGTGCATGCCGTCGACATCATTGGCGAACCGGGCCTCAGCGAAGGCACGCAACCTGCGCTGGACAGCGATGCGCATGCGCAATGGCTGGATGATGTTCTCGACGCACTCGGCATGGAAAGTGCAGCATTCGTGGGCCTGTCGTTCGGCGGCTTCCTGGCACTGGACTACGCGCTGCGAAGGCCTGCCCGGGTCAACGCACTGGTCCTGGTCAGCCCCTCGGGTATCGGGCGCCAGCGTGCATTCCTGCTCAAGGCGCTGCCACTGTTGCTGCTTGGCCGATGGGGACGCGAGCGCCTGCGCCGCGCGGTCATGGGTCCCGCGCCACTGCATGCACCTGCACGTGCGCAGCCGCTGCTCGACCTGTTGGCATTGATCCGTGCCGAGGTTCGGCCACGTCCGCTGCGCATTCCCCGCATCAGCGACGAGCGCCTGGCTGCGTTGCATCCGCCGGTAGCCCTTGTCATGGGCGCGCGTGATGCCCTCATCGACACCCCTGCCGCCGCCGAACGCATGAAGCGGCTCGTCCCGACGGCGGACGTCACCCTGCTCGCAGACGCCTATCACTACATCCCCGGCCTGCGCGAAGACATCCTCGCCCGGCTGCGTCAACTGCAGAACCTCCAGCATGAATGATTCCATTGAACACTTCGGCACCACCCGCCTCCTGCGCATCGCGCCGCAGGGCCCCGCACTCCATGCCAACGGCCTGCGCCATCTGGTCGGCGACGCCCTTGGGCATCAGGCCGAGTGGATTGCCGTGCCGGTGCAGCGCCTTTCGGCAGACTTCTTCGAGCTTCGCTCCGGCATGGCCGGGCAATGGCTGCAGATGCTGGTGAACTACCGCCTGCGTTTCGCCGTGCTGGGCGATGTCAGCGCCTACCGCGCACAGAGCGAATCACTGGACGCGTGGATCACCGAATGCAACCGCGGCCACAACGGCTGCTTCGTGTCCGACTGGGATGCCCTGCTGGCACGTCTTCCCGTGTCGGCCAGCTAGCGCGCCGTCCAGCCCCCATCCACGGGCAGTGCCGTGCCGGTGATCTGCGCTGCTGCGTCCGAGGCCAGGAACACCACCATCTCGCCCAGCTGCTCGGGCGTCACGAACTGCAACGAGGGCTGCTTCTCGGCCAGCAGCGCGCGGGCGGCGGTCTCCTGATCTGTGCCCTCGCGGTCGGCCAGCGCAGTGATCTGCTGCTCGACCAGCGCCGTTCGCACCCAGCCCGGGCAGATGGCGTTGGCGGTGATGCCGCTGCCCGCATTCTCCAGCGCGGTCACCTTGGTGAACCCCACCACGCCATGCTTGGCCGCCACATAGGCGGACTTGTTCACCGAGCCCACCAGGCCGTGAACCGACGCGATGTTGATGATGCGGCCGGCGCCCTGCTGCTTCATGTGCGGCAAGGCCGCCGCCGTTGCATGGAACACCGCCGACAGGTTCAGCGCCAGGATCGCATCCCACTTCTCAACAGGAAACTCCTCGATCGATGCGGTGTGCTGGATGCCAGCATTGTTCACCAGAATGTCGATGCGCCCCATCGTCGCGACGGCGTGGTCGATCATCCCTCGCACCGCCTCGCCCTTGGACAGGTCGGCACCGTCATGCACCACCCGTACGCCGAACTCGGCTTCCAGGCGGGCACTGGTGCGTTCGATCGCCGCCGCATCGCCGAAGCCATTCAACACGATGTCGGCCCCTTGCCCGGCCAGCGCGGAGGCAATGCCAAGACCGATACCACTGGTGGAGCCGGTAACCACCGCAACCTTTCCACTGAACATGGGTGAGCTTCCATTGGGCGTAGGTGGTCAGTGTAGCTTTGCCGGCGCCCCGCTTCAGCGACGCTACATTGGTCAATTAACGGTCAGAACGCGTTGGGTAGCCGCCGAGGGAAGTGTCCAGCGTTCTTTCAAAACGGACGGTACGCCTCAGAGGGGACGCATCCGTGGCCCGCTGGCGATGCTGTCCGACTCCCACAAGGGCAATGCATCCATGCTTTGCCCGGCGGATCGAACACGTCCGAAAATAGCTTCTGCGGCCGTTCTACTCCCCCCACCGCCAACCGGGCGGGGCGCCTTTCATCCAGCAGATAAGGACAAGCACCAACACCACGGCCCACGTGTAGAGCTGAAACGCGATGGGCTCGCGAAATGGAGAGAACAGAAACGGACCCGACAGTAGCAGGCCGAATGCGACTGCGTACACAAGCCAGCCTTGCCACGCGCACGGCATCCCCCAGCCCCATCCGTACTTCTTCCTGGTAAACCAGTACTTCCTGCTGATCATTGCAGTGTTCCTCGATGGCCGCCGGTCTCACTCACCTGATCCAAGCATGCTTTGAGCTGTTCGTAAAGACGCCGGTCCAGAATCAAGTCAATATCCCCTCTGGCTGTGACGAGAACAGAGATACGATCCGTGCGCAGCACGAAGACGTTGCGACCGTTCTGCATGCCGAACTTGCCAAGTTCAACGCCCCCGGTGCTGGTCCCACGTTGCCGGTGAGGCAGCGTGATCCTTGAAGCATCGGAAGCGTCCTGCCACGCGACACTGGAAAGCGGGAGCTGCAGTCGGACAAACGCTGCTGACCCAATCAGCTGGCCATCTGTAATGGCGATGTACGCTGTCCGCGCTTGATATACGAGGCCAAAGGCAACTACGACAACAACGGCCAGCGCCGAGCCGAGCGCAATATTCCTGGCTGGCACCCCGCCAGAGCGGGATGCAAGCCATATTGCGATCAGAACCACGGCTGCTGCCACGCATATGCCGAGAGGAAGCGCATAGGCGTGAATCAGGGATACGTCCAGCGTCGATCGGCACATCATCAGGAACTACTCCGCAGAGATTGGCCGCATGCCATAAACGTAAGTCGTCTCGACAATTATCTCAAATGCGTCTTCGTCACAGGTACCAAGGCCCACGCTTTGCGTCGCGCGCAGGAACGAGCGGACAACGCCCATTTCTCATCGATCACATCGGTCAAACAGTGGCTGCGCCCTGTGATGCCATTGCAGTGACACTGTTCATACCGAAGTTCAAACACGCTCTAGAAGAGGATGCCCGCCCGATCAACGGTCGCCAGCGGATTGGCCTTCCGCACCGCCTCCAGGAACAGCAGGAAATCCCGGTTGAACAGCGTCAGGTTGTTGGTGAACGTCACGCACTTTCTACCCGATGCTCTGCTGAAGCACACCTGCCAGACATAGCGTGAATAGATGACGTCGGACGTTCGTGTGACTGAGGTGATCTGCGAGAGCGGAACCGCCGTAGGCACCGGCCCACGTCGCAGGTAGAAGGACTCCGCATCAAAGAAGTAGTGCTCGCGATCCTCTTTGCCATCCACCATCACCAAGGTCATGGATGTTCCGGAGATCCGACGAGGAGGATCCAAACGCAGCCCCGATTTCACGGACGAGCGAGCAGTTGCCGACATTCGCCGAAGGGTAAACCAGAGGATCACCAATGGAAGCGCCGCAAGGACAATGAAACCTACGGTCTTCAAAGCAGTTTCCAGCGTGCTGGGCACACAGATCTCCAGGATGAACGTTCAGGCACTTGCAAGGCCCGACTAGATCCACGGCACGCGTGGATGCTCTGGCTTCAACGCCCCATCACTTCCAATGATCCGGCCCCAGGAACGGCAGGCTCAACACAAACACCGGCACCGCCACAGGGATCAACGCCGCGCCGAGCACCTTGCCAGCCGCCGAACCCACACCCGGCTTGTCCTCCCTCTCCGGCAGGATCCGCTGCGCCCGCGCACTGATCGGCTGTGCCAGCTTCCCCTTCTCTACCAGCGCCGCAGCATCCGGCAACTGCACCTGCTCGCCGTCGCCCTCGAACAGCACGCTGTAATAGCTGCCGCCCTTCCTTGAAAGATTGCAGGCCCGGTCAAACGCCAGCGCGTAGCGGGTCCGGTCCATCGGCAGGTAGTAGCGCGCCCGCTCCTCCACGGCCTTGGCCTCACGCGGGGCGACCTCAATCCGCTCCAGCTTGAACTGCGCGGCCTGCTCCGCCGTTACCTGCTCCTGCCGCAGCAGCAGCGCATAGCTGCCATGCACCTTGGCCTTGTTGGCCGGGTCGCGCCAGTCCTCGTGGAAGTACATCTGCGCGCAGGCCACCGCTTCGCGCAGCGGGCTGTCCATCAGCGCCCGGTACTCGCGGAACGGTGCGGCATTGAAGCGCATCGGCTCGTCATAGCGCGGCAACAGGTACAGCTGGCCGTCGTCGGCGACGAACGCACTGGTGATCTCGCGGCTTGAGGCGTGCTCTTCCGGGCCACTGGCACAGCCGGACAGCAGGCCAAGGCACAGGGCGGAGAGAATGAAAAAAGACGTTGGCATGTCGTGTTCGAGGGCTTCCCTGGGAAAACGGCCCCTCCCGAAGGGACGAGGCAAGCCCGCCATGGTGCCATGCCGGCCTTGCCATGCCCAATCAGTGCGACTCCACCACACCCACGACGCGGTCAAACCTGCAGTTGCGCAGATCCTCACGACTCAACCAGAACGTGGCCTGGCCACAGTCACCAAAGACCAGATCAATCGCCGGGTCACACGCCAACTGCAGCAGGCAGACCGCGTCGCCCTCGCCTTCCACGTCGGGCACGATGCCGTGCAAGCGCGGCACGTGCCCCAGCATCTGGTGCACGCGCGCCTCGGCGCAGCGCTTGCGGCCATCAGGCAACATGCCCAGGCTTTCATCAAACGGTAGATGTTCGTCCTGCAAGTGGCGGTACATCAGTGCAGGAATGCGTGCGGCCGCAACGGGTGACCCTGCCGCGTAGGCAACCGCCGCCAGCAGTCCCTTGGTGAACGCCCGGCCCATGCCCAGGTCGGTCAGCGTCATACGCTCGAAGTCGTCGCTGATCTGTCCGATAATCCATTCACGGAATGCCTCCCGCGTTGCATCATCCGGGGCTTCATCCAGACCAATGGCGGCGGCGCGCTTCACCCACGCGCGTACGTCGGCGTAATCGATTTTCCCGCGCTTGCCTGCACGCCGTTCATTGCCGATCACCCGTGAAAGGCGGTCAATGATGATGCCTACTTGGGGAAAATCGGTCTGGTAACGCAACCATTGCACCGGAAAGGTCCACGCAGGTGACTGCGGGCGCTCCCATTCCGTGGCGGCGTCCGCGCGCGGAAACAGGCCCGTCGCTGCCACCACCGCGCCCAGCCGCATTTCGTGCAGTCGCGAGGGGTAGATCTCGTAGTACGGCCGATCCTCCTCACCCGGCGGCAGCTCCAGCTCGTCCGGCCAAGTATCCATGTGCCGCGCCACCAAGGGCCATTGAACATGCACGCATGGGCCATCTTCGTCAGGCAGCAGCCATGCAGGATTGCGGTGCGCATGGTCCGAAGGACCCTCCTCCAGAATCGGGCGCACGCCGTCCGGCAGCGCACGCACGTGCTGATCGACCGCGACCTCGGGCGCGTACAGCACACGCACGCGTTGCTGCGGTTCGTCCGTGTCCCATATCTGCTCTTCGTCGTTCATGGCGAAGAAGAACAGCATGCCTTGCGAGGGCATATCGGGATCCACGCGTGGCAGCTCGGCGCAATCGATCTGCGCCAGGAAGTGCATCGGCGCCACTTTGCCGTAACTCTCGCCAACCGGCCAATCCATCCCATCGGGCAATTGCGGCAGACCGCCTAGACGGCTGCGAACCCTGGGGAATGCCGCCGGCGGGTAGAAACGCTGCAGCACCAGGGCCGGGGTGCGGTGCTTGGCGAAGAAGGCCTCAAGCACGGCTTCAGCATGGTGGTCGCGCTGGTCGGCGTGGTACATTGAATCTGCCTGAGCATCCATTTCGATGACGTCCTTTTGAGTCTGGATCGAGCACCACAGGTATATCACCACCCGGTCTGCCAGTAGCGCCCGGCGATGATCCACTCACCAGCGCGCCAGACTGCGTGTTGGTTGGCGAAATGAGCCAGCCGCTGCGGGCCGTGCGTCTTGGTCAAGGGCCAGGTCAGCCACCCGGCAGGCCTTTGAAGAAGCGCCGCGACATAAGCCGCATTTCCAGCATGCCGATTGCGGCATCCGTGGGTCGCCGGCCCCTTCAGCCGTGCCGGCGCAGTCGGCATCGCGATTGCTGCCATATCTGTCGCAATCGCCAAACACTTTGCCCCGCTACTGGGGAACCGATGAAGAAGAAAGCCCACTCTTGAAAGGAGAGCGCGTAAATGAACGCTGATGATGTGAAGTCAGTACCGATGATGGACCCGCTCGCGAACCAGCACACCGGTGGATCGAGTGCATCCAGACGCACCATCTACGTAGATCTTGATGGCGTAATGGCCGACTTCGACGCGGCATTTCCCGCCCTGTTTGGCCTGGACCACCGCGTGCTTGCCGACGACGAGATGTGGACGCACATCAACAACCACCCGTCATTCTTCCGCGACCTTCCGCCGATGCACGGTGCAGTGGAGTTCTTCCACAGCATCCACCACTTGAACCCGGTGATTCTCACGGCCTGCCCGAAATCGAACTATCCACTCGCTGCCATGCAGAAGCGGCAGTGGGTCCGCGAGCACCTGTCAGCAACCTGCCTGGTGTTGCCTGTGCTCGGCGGCAGGCACAAGCCTCTCTTCATGCACCAGCCGGGCGATGTTCTGATCGACGATTTCGAAGCGAACTGTGATGCCTGGACAGCGGCCGGAGGCGTGGCGATCAGGCACGCCGGCGATTGGACCGCGACGCGTCACGCCCTTTCCCAGATTGAAGATCTGTCAGGAGCAGCGCTCGCGAAGGGCTGATGCCCTCTCTGCCGACCACGCTGGCACTTCCACAGACAGGCCGAGGTGCTGGCCCCTCGGCCCACAAGGCTGGCAGCCTGCTGTGCAGACCCCGCCCTACTTCAACCGCTCCACCAACCGCTGCCCCACCTCCAGCGCCGAAGCCGGGTTCTGCCCGGTAATCAGCTCGCGATCCACCACCACATGCCCGGTCCACGGCGTGGTGTTGCTGCTGAACGTCGCACCCGCCTGCTGCAACGCAGTCTGCGGGTAGAACTTCATCTCACCGCCACCCAGCAGCGGCTTGGCCTGCTCTTCTTCCTGGTTGCTGATCACCGTCATCCGGTAGCCGCTGTAGATCCACTTCTGCGTGGCCGGCGTCGCGCCCGCTTCCAGCTTTGCCACGAAACCCGCCGCTTCCGGCAGCGTGGACAGCAGCGCGATCGGCCCGTGGCAGACCAGCGCGGTGGTCTTGTTGCGCTGGTGGAAGTCGGCCAGCAACCGGCCCAGCGCCGGGCTCTTCAGCAGGTCCTGCATCGGCGCGTGGCCACCGGGAATGTAGACCGCATCGAAACGCGCGTAGCCCTGCTGCTCCACGCGCGCCAGGCTCACCACCGGCGAGGCCGTCGGCGAGGTCAGCGCCAGCTTCTCCATCAGGTCCTTGTGCAGTTTCAGCTGCGCGGCATCGTTGCCGAAGTACGCCGGCGTCACCGAGGACGCATCCACCGTCGGCGCCCGCCCCTGTGGCGTGGCGAAGGTCACCTCGTGGCCCGCGTCCAGCAGCAGCTTGACCGGCTGCATCAGCTCGTTGAGATAGAAGCCGGTGGACAGCACCTTGCCGTCCTTCAGGTCCAAGTGGTTTTCGTCGGACAGCACCACCAGCACGTTGGCGGCATGTGCGCCGGTCGCGGCCAGGGTCAGGGCCAGCGCTGCGGCCAGCCGGGTCATCAGGTTCATGGGGAGCTCCTATCGGGGTATGGCCGCCACTTTATTCATCGCTCCAGCGGCGATAAATTGGCCCCATCGCAAAACATCTGTTCCCCGGAGAGCCAAATGAGCCGCAAGTTCGACTACCTGGGCGATGTAGAGGTGTTCCTGGCGGTGGTCGAGCACGGCTCGTTCACGGCTGGCGCGGTGGCGCTGTCCACCACGCCCTCGGTGCTGAGCCGCGCGGTGACCCGCCTGGAAGCGCGGCTGGGCCGGCAGCTGCTGCAGCGGACCACCCGCCGCGTGGGCCTGACCGACGCCGGGCGGCTCTATCTGGAACAGGTGCGCACCGCCTTCGGCCTGCTGGACGATGCCGAGCGAGATGTACTGGCTCAGGACGGTGCGCTGGCCGGCCGCGTGCGCCTGAGCGTGCCCACCACCTATGGCCACTACCGGCTGCCGCCCGTGCTGGCGCGCTTTGCGCAGCAGTACCCGCAGGTGCAGGTGGAACTGAACATCACCAACCGCAACGTGGACCTGGTGGCCGAAGGCTTCGACCTGGCCATCCGCCTGGGCCAGCTGCCGGACAGCGGGCTGGTGGGGCGAAAGCTGGAAGACGCCCCGCTGCTGCTGGTGGCCGCGCCCGACTATCTGAAACGCCGTGGCATGCCGCAGACGTTGAACGACCTGCAGCAGCATCTGTGCCTGCCGTTTGTGATGCCGCGCACTGGGCGGCTGGCGCCGTGGATCTTCCGCGACGGCGGGCGCGACGTGGACTGGCTGCCGCGTTCGTCCATCGAGACCTCCGACGATGTACTGGGCGTGGTGTCGCTGGCCGAACAGGGCATCGGCATCTGCCAGAGCTATGCGTTCATCGTGCGCGAGCGGTTGCAGCGGGGGGAGCTGGTGGAGGTATTGCCGCAGCTGCGTGGGCGGTCGCGGCCGTTCTCGGTGATCTATGCGCCGCATCGGCGGCAGTCGGCCGCGGCACGGGCGATGATTGAGTTGCTGGTGGGGAATGCGGCTGAGGCTGGCGTTGGTTGAAGCCGCGAGGCTCGCTGGTGGTGTCGGGTTTGAACCGCTTTTCGGGATATGTGGCTGATTCGACGCCGTTACTTGGAGAGCCGGATTAAGAACTGTTGCAAAGCAGGCTGTCGCGCTATTCCCATGTGGCGTGGGCGATTGCGCCACGTTGATTCGCTATCAGCAGAACAGCTGCGCGAATGCGTCCGGCGGTGTCGCGCGCTGCACGAATGGTGCGTGCAACAATAGTTCTTCGCTCTCGGATTCCGCGATTCCTTCACGAATTTCTATTGGCATTCGAAGCTACGGCGTTAACACCATGGCGCGCCACCGAAAACGGATGGCTCGGGTCTGCAAACCCGAAGAAAGCGATGTCTGTAGTTTGCGCTTGCCCGTCGGCACCGTCCTTAACCGGTGCCGGCGGGCAATCCGTCGGCCTTTCTGGCGGGCGGTGCGTGGGGGCTTTCGGGCCCACCGGTTTATGACATTGCTTCTTCCGGTTTGCAGCCACGCATCGTCCGCCACCTCTTCGCGGTGGCGCTGTTAAGCACAGCCACGGAAGCCGACGCCATGAACGAATCCGACACCTTCTCCTCGTACACCGTTGTTGAACCCATCAACGACGACACTCCCCTGCCCGATCTGAACTCCCTGCTCGGCATCCTCAAACGCATGCGCGGCTGCGAGGGTGCTGATGGGCACCCCTGGCCAGAAACCGACGTGTCACCCGGCCGCCGCGTGAGCTTGGCGAGGACCGAGCGCGCGTTGGTGGGGGCGCTGACGGTGCTGGAGCTACTGCACGCGGCAGACCGCTGCCGGGTAGCAGCGGACCCGGAACGGCATTTGGATGAGGGGGTGGTTGATGGGTTGTTTCTGGCTTGCCGGGGACTGGTTGAGTGGGCCTGTCGGGAGGTTAGGCCGGAGTGAGTGAGGCTGAGCGAGAACACGTTCAGCAGATTTGATCGAGTCGGGTATTAGCTAACCCCACTTCCGACCATAAGCGGATAACTAGATGGACAGTACGTGTCTACAGTTCCCTCGGCGGTCCACCCTTGGATTGCCAAGGGCTTGTTCGACATTCTGGCTGAGCTTAGTATTGAACAGGCATGTGAACTGGGTCACGGTATCGATGGCGAACTATGAGCCCTTGCATGGGCGAAAAGCAATTGCGCACTACCACACTCGACCTTCTAAGGTCGGCCCAAGATATAGCTCCTGCAAGCTGAGTGTTGAAGACGCTTGATCTGAGCGCATCTTTCCACACGACGCAAGGGGCATGGAAAAGCATAGCGCTTTAGACTTAGTTCGGCGATACGAAGCCAGATTGCGCAGATGAGGGAGCATCAAGTGCAGCAGTTCATTGAACGCGTGAGGGACAACATCGTCCCGCTTTCTGTAGCGAATACTCTTCCAGAAGCTTTCTCTGAGTGGAGGTTCACCGAGACAACGATCGATCACGAGCAGCCGACAGTTTGCTGCGAGTTGTGTGAGCAAGAGCAGCTTCGGTACCAGTTCGAGATTGCGAATCAGCTGACCCAGAACACGATGCTCGTCGGCTCGACCTGCATACTTAGATTCAAGGTCGCCGTCTATGAAGATGGCCGGAAGCTAAGCGAGGTCGACGCGCGCGCTAAGCTCTCTAGGCTTACGGAAAGGATGCGCCAAGACAGCTGCATCGAACGGCTGCAGAGAGTTAGTGACGCCGAGGCAAGGGAGGGAACCGGAAAGGGAGACATCCTGCCTAATGCGCTCGCCTACTACAGAAAGAACGGAAAGCTGACGCCGAAGTACGCGTTCGTTGTGCTTTGGCGCCTCAAGAAGCACCAGATCGATCACAACCCCAGCTTCTTCAAGGTATCCCTATCAAATGATAAACATAGGGACGACCTCAAAGCCATGCCCGCCAGTCGAGTGCACCTCATCTGGCCGGCGCTGACGTCTCAGCAGCGGAAAATTGCAGAGCGACTTGGGCACGCTCCGCCACCTCACCTACCGTAGGGATTAGTCGGTATTGCAGTTACGTAACTTAGAGCCAATAGGGAAATGGATCATGTACCTGCATAGCATCAAAGCGAGCGGTTTCAGAGGCTTTGGAGACACAAAGTCATCACCGAAGTTGGACCTCACGCTCAACAACGGCTTGAACGTCCTTATCGGGGAGAACGACGCCGGCAAGACGACTATCATCGATGCCATCCGGCTCCTCCTTTGGACCACGAGCTATGAGAGCGTTCGAATCCAAGAGTCGGACTTTCATGTGCATGGTGCAGCGCAGGCTGAGACACTGACAATCCAGGCATGCTTGAAGGAACTGTCCGTCTCCCAAGAGGCAGCTGTTCTGGAATGGCTTACCTACGAGAAGGACGGCACTAGATCGCTGATCCTTCATCTGCAAGCGACACGCCTACCGGCCACTCCAGGCAGGCGGTCAAGAGTGTTCTCGGTTACCCGATGTGGGGCGGATGGCTCAGGCCCCGAGGTCGGTGCTGCTGTGCGAGAACTGGTCAGGGCGACTTATCTACGCCCTCTGCGAGATGCAGAGGCTGAGCTTCGGCCCGGCAGGCTGTCGCGACTTTCGCAGATACTCGGCGCTCACAAGTCAATGGTCTCTCAAGACAAAAATGACTTCGATCCTGAAGGCGGCACTCCGCCGGCGACGCTTGTGGGGATGATGAGTCGCGCGCAGTATGACATTCAGCGCCATGAGACCATCGGCACAGTCCAAGATGAAATCAATAACAACTACCTTTCCCGAATGTCGTTCGAAGGGGAGGCACTCTCCTCCCGGATCCGCATCGCTGGGTCCAGTAGTCTTACTCAGATTCTTGAAAGATTCGAGCTGTCGCTAACTCCACCGGAAGCCGTTGATCAGGATGCGAAATGCGCTCGCGGGCTTGGATACAACAACGCACTGTTCATGGCAACTGAATTGGTTCTGTTGAGTGGTGACGAAGAGGGACTTCCGCTGCTACTCATTGAAGAACCCGAGGCGCACTTGCATCCTCAGCTTCAGGACCGAGTGCTCCGACTGATGGAGAGCAAGAGCGCGGACGATCAATCCCCAGTGCAGGTGATCCTTTCAACTCATAGCCCTTCCCTTGCGACCACCGCTCCTTTGCAGTCACTTATCCTGGTCAGGAAATCTAGGACATACCCGCTCCGGCAGGCGGACACCCGTCTGGATAAGCTTGATTTCGAGTACCTGGAGCGCTTTCTTGATGCAACAAAGGCGAACCTGTTCTTCGCGCGAGGCATCTTGGTAGTAGAAGCACCAGGTGAAGCCTTGCTACTTCCGGCGCTCGCTGAGGCAGCCGGGCTGTCTCTTTCAGCCCACGGCGTGTCGATCGTCAACGTCGGTGATGTCGGGCTGTACCACTACGCACGAATCTTCCAACGCGCGGGCGGGTCCGATTCGGTTGGCATCCCAGTAGGTTGCGTTACTGACAGAGATATCGTTCCAACGCAGGCGACTTACGTCGATCCGCCAAAGAAGAAGGGCCAGAAGCGATTTGAAAAGGACTACACCACAGCGGAGGTTGCTGCAGTGGTACAGAGGAAGAAGGACAGGGTCGAGGTGGAGGATGAAAAGTCTGTCCGTGTCTTTGTCTCAGATCAATGGACGCTTGAGTATGATCTCGCACTGAGCGGCTGCTCCCAACTTATCTTCATCGCAGTAAGCCTAGCTTGCGCTAAGAAGTCTCAGGGGCTTAAGTTCGACGAATCCAAAATTCCCGATCTGGAGGTCGAGGCGGCTGCAACGTGGGCGATCCTCCAAGGCAAACATGCCGGCGACAAAGTTGCTATGGCATGTGAGATCTATAAGCCACTCTACGAAGGCGATGCCTCCAAGGCAGTCGCCGCGCAGTTCGCGGCTCGACTTCTCGCCAGTGGAAACTATGGCGGTGGACAGGATCTCTTGGACATGCTGCCCCGCTATCTTCGCGAAGCTCTGCTTCACGTTACCACTGGTGCACCAAGGGCATGCGCCTCAGCGGGGAATGATGACGCTGAGCCCGCGCAAGAGGAGATCGCATGACCCTGCCTACAATCACTGATGAAGACTTGGCGCTACTAGCTGATCTGATGCCTGGCTTGGACTTCACTGACCCTGAACGAGCCACAGTTCTTCAAGCGATGACTTCCTGTGACGTACAGGCCGCTCCGGGAAGCGGGAAAACTACGCTCCTTGCTGCCAAACTGATACTGCTGTCGTCTAAGTGGAAGCACGCTAACAGAGGTATCTGTGTAATAAGCCACACAAACGTAGCAGCCACGGAGATTTCGAAGCGCCTGGCATCGAATGCTCATGGCGCATCACTACTGTCGTATCCACACTTCATAGGAACTATTCACTCATTTATCAACACGCATCTTGCTCTGCCCCTGCTTCGGTCTGAGGGTATTGAGATCGACTCCATCGACAATGACGTGTTTGAAAGAAATGCTCTCTACTTAATGCAAAGGAAGTGGACTCTCAGGGGTTGGGCGAAAAGGCAGCCTAATGGCGACGATGTCGTCGGGACGCTCATCCACGTCGGCGAAGACCTCAAGCTCGGCACGGAGATCGGAAGTCTTCCTGGCGAGAGCTCACCTACATGGAAGCAAGCCGAAGAGATCAAACATCAACTGACTTCCGAAGGAATTTTCCGCCACGCGGATATGCTTGCTTTCGCGAGTCACCTACTGAAGAGGCAACCCTCTGTAACCCGCGCGGCGTCATGGAGATATCCACTGGTTCTCATTGATGAAATGCAGGATACCGACTCTGAGCAAGAACATCTTCTGAACTCAATCTTCGGAGACTCAGTGACTATGCAGAGATTCGGCGACCGCAACCAGAGGATACTCAACAATGGAAAGGATGAAGGGCAACTCACCTTTCCGAAAGAAGGGGCTCTCACCGTAAGTTCTACTAAACGTTTTCCAAAGGACATTGCGGCAATCGTTTCCTCTGTTCAAGACTATCCTGCGCAAGTTGTATCCGAGCGACAGGGCGAGCACGCGCCGGTAGTGATTCTGTATGACGACGGAAACGTTGGTGACGTTATCGGTCGATTCGGTCAAATAGTCATCGATACTTTGAGTGACCAGGATCGTGCTGGGCTGCCCATCAAGGCGATCTGCTCAAGAAAGACCGGCTCATCAAAATTGGGACTCGGCCGCCATGTCGTTGACTACTACCCTCTGTTCTCGATGACTGCATCTGGCGCAAGCGGAAAGGAGTCTGTCAGATCACTTCTGGCAGCCCCTCCGGGATGGGGGGTCGCTCCCGTCGACCTGTCCAAGCGCACTCGCGACATCTCCCGCGCCCTCCTGCTCTGTTTGCGAGCAGGAGGGAGCAAAATCGTTCGTGACGTGCGAGACGCGAGCGGGCTTCTACGAGCGCTTGAGGGAAAGGGTATTGACGTTGCGCCGATCCGTAGCCTTCGATACAGGCTAGCGGTAACTGGAGATTTGATTGGGACGAGCACCTGGCCACAGACGATCTCTCAGATATTTGATGTACTGAAACCTCTTCTGAAAGATGAGATCGATGAGAGTGAATTCGCAGCGGCGCTGGAGACGGATGATGATGCCAGCTCCGATTCCTGCCTATTGAACAACTCAGTCGTTGTCTCTCATAGCGGAAGAACGGTGTCAGTTGAGGTTGGAACCACTGCATCCGTAAAGGGGGAGACGCACCTAGCCACTTTAGTTCTTGATGGAATAGTTCATCACCTGAAACGGCATGACATTGGGGCGGCCATGGAGAGCATTGCCAATGGATCCCCGATGCCCAGCGGTCCTAAATCGATCAAGGGGGCATATCGAGGTCTCTACGTTGGCATGTCCCGTCCCACTGAGCTGTTAGCTATCGCAACTCACAAAGATCGCGTGACTGCTCCACAGTTGGCTGCACTGCAATCTAATGGGTGGAGGGTGGTTGACATGTCAGCCTAAGCTTCGTTGCAATCAGATATTCTTGAGATTGACCGAGTTAAGCTCCGCCTAGCCGGCGATATCTCAATCGTCACGGCAGTGAAGCCAGTGCATAGCCGCCTTTAGCAGGAGAAGTGGATGTACGGAGACAACCCCGCAGGTCGCCTACTGTCAATCGTTGAAGCTGGAAGAGACATAGACCCTACAATCGTTGCGCATGACGCATGGTGTGTAATTCTCGGCGTCCAACGCGATCACACACCTACGCTCTTGGACAGGGTGGGGCGTGTGATGGCGCTTCCTGGTCAAGTTGTAGCTCAGCTGGAGTCCAATCATCCTCGGCAGTTTGCTCGAAACACTCACCAGCATATGGTTGGATGTTTCTTTTCTGCATTCAGCCGCAACATATTTGGAACCCGCTGGGCTGACTACATGTCGCCTATCGATACGCACACCATTCAGTTCCTCAGTAGTATGGATGAGCTTTTTGAGTCCAAGCAGCCCGGAAAGGCCCTGACCTCTGAGCAGTTGCAAGAGATTCGTAGTAGTACCAACGAACTGATTGACTTTGTACTGCAGTCCTCATTCCCTGACGATCTGAAGAAGGTTCTGTTGGATCGACTCAAGGTGGTAGTAAACACGATCGACACATACTTCATCACGGGCGCCGCACCGATTCTGGATGCAGTGCTGTGTTCGGTTGCGCACGCCAACCTCAGCGAGAGTGGCAAGATCAGCATGTCCACTGCTGAGGGAAAGTCCTTTATGGATCGTCTCGCTACTCTTGCGAACCTAGTAACGGTGGTGACAGGAATCGTTGCGATCGGGCAAGCGTCAGCGCCTATGTTGGCCTACGTTACTAAGTGATCACCCCGCACGATGCGCTTTTGTGAGGGGAGTTCTAAGTTCACATCTCGATTCCGCGCTTACCCGGCTCTACCGCGTGACGGGCACAGTGTGCGACGGTCTTCTCCCGCCATCTGGTGGCGTCGTAGCGTGTGAACACCGAGCCTCCGAGAGCATTGTCTAGACGACCCCACGGCACGTCACCTCCAAGGATCTTCATCGATCAGGAATCCGAACTCCTCAATCATCAAAATGGATCGTCATCGGTCAGGAGTCCGAGCTCCTCAATCATCAAGTTGACCAGCTCATCTTCCGCGTGTAGTGAGTGCTTGTTCAGCAGGTCGAGGTAGAAGCCATTGACATCCGAATCCGTTAGGATCCATTTAATCTGGTGGTTCTCCAAGGCGGCCTCGAAAAGCTTGTTCGCTTCCGCCACATTGATCCAGTTCATTAGCGAACTAAGCGTAGCGATCGCCTGATGGGTTTGCGCGAAGCTCTCACTCTTAACCAGGGCGCTTATCGCCTCTTGCTTGGCCTGCTGGACCATCAGATCGGCGGCATTAGGCACCGGCGTGACAGAAAGCTGAGGCACCACCTCCGGCACTGGAACTGGAGCGGGTACCGCAGTCTCCACAGGCACCTGGGGTTCCTGAGGTTGGGCTGCAAGCTTCTCGTAGTGACTCAAAAGCGCCTGGATAGAAGTATGGACATACAAATTACGCCCAGGCGCTTTCTCCGCCCACTCCTTGGCCAAGAACGCCATCGGGCGAGGATTCTTGTCCAAAGTTCCAAGCAAAGAACTGAAATCACCGTCTTTCGTAATGATATAGAGATCCTCATTAGGCGCCTGCTCCAGCAACATCTCCCAGTTGTAACGATCCCCGATGTTTCCAACCTTACCCGGGGGGTTTCCTTTATGCATTCTGGCCACAGCCCTAGCCAATACCTGGTCCGAATCAGGGTATCTTACTGCCCGTGCGAACACTTCCGTGACTTGCGTGTCGATCTCAAGCTTTCCTAGAACGGCCAAGCCCAACACGTGCGCGACAAGCTTCTTCCGAGCGCTCTCTGCTGCGTCGATTGCGTCCTTGTAATGAGTGGCAGTTTCGGCACCTCGCATATGGTTCGGAACCGCTGTGGGAAGGTTGGCATTTCTGAACTCGAGTACCGCCGCGTGAATCTTCGACTCCCGGTTCCTCCAGAATTCATCCTCCACCTGCTTAGGCAAGTGAAGATTGATCTTGCTCGGCCCGAGGACCTTGATAAGGGCTTCAAGTACAGAGGATTTGTCCTCTGGGAATGAGTAGAAGTTCAGAAATACATTGGTGTCGATGAAGATATGAAGTGCGGGCATTGCGATTCCATAGGGTTCTGTGGTCTGAGGTGTATCGCTAAACGCGCCCGAAGCGCGGTATCCGGTGCTCCTTATTAGTCCCGACGTATCGGTTGCCGCTTGTTGACTGGCATGCCGATTGAGCAGACTCGACCGGCCAGAGTTCCACAGACACTCAGGAACCGCTTTGCGCGTTACGCAGATCAAACTCTACAACTGACAGAGCATAAGCAGAACTAAGCAGATGGACTGGGTTGTAAAGCACCACAATGTAGTCAAAGACATCTGATCCGGTGGCCTGTCGGCTTGCACAGCCGTTAGAGTCACTCCTTCTTCATTGCGCTGAAGAAGCTCTCCGCCACCGGGCCCCACCGCAAGCTCGCTCCGGTAGACTTACAGATGTCCGCTTTGGGTCGAGAGGGAACACTACCACCAGGTTTTTCGCTAGCCCTGCTGCACTGGATAAACTAGAAGCTGCCACCTGATCTGACCGTTGGCGGGATCGTGCTGCTGATGGTTTTGAGGCGGAAGTGTGTGGCCACCTGCGATTGCAATCTCATCTCCACAGGATGTGCAGCGGTATATTCCTGGGTGCGGTGCGCTCGTACCCGGCGTATGCGTTGCATCGAACGCAGCATGCTGCGACTGGGCCAAACGGTTCGCGTATTTGTAGAGAGCCATATCACACCTCCTGTGTTGAAAGATCCCAGCCGCCTACCTCATTGTCACATGGTTTCCGCTGTATCCCCCATTTATATCCCGCATTCAAAACGCACCTCATAGCGGGATCGGTCTTTGACGCGGGTTGATCTTAGGGCCTTAGTGTCAGACTAACAACTCGGCATGTAACAGGATCCGGAGAGGCTCGGCCACCGAGCAACGCTCCAGACGACATCCGTTCGGCTCAAAAGAAGGCCACGGCCTCGCATCCAAGCATCTTGGTGATTCGATGCGTAGGCGCCGCTCATCCAGTAGGCGCCTCTTCCAAGAACCCCATCAAGAAATCGACTGAGTACCAGATCAGCTAGCCCGTCTAGGTGAGTCGTAGTTTCTATCCGTTCGGTGAGGTGTCGCCAGGAACTGGTAGAGTGCCGGGTCATGATTGTGCCCCTGAGAAGGGTCAACTCATTGAGTAGTGCATATTCGATGCGTTATCAATGCATGTGTACAAACTCCACCTCACGAACGATGAGACCATTGGGAGAACAGCTGCCCCACTACCTGCCATTTGCCTGATGGATAGCGGACACCTTAAACAACAAGGGCGCCTCTCGGCGCCCTCGTTCTTTCAACTCATTCCCACTCAATAGTCGCCGGCGGCTTCCCCGAGATGTCATAGACAACCCGCGAAACCCCCCGCAACTCATTGATGATCCGGTTGCTCACCGTCCCCAGGAAGTCATACGGCAGATGCGCCCAATGCGCCGTCATGAAGTCGATCGTCTCCACAGCCCGCAGCGCAATCACCCACTCATAAGCCCGCGCGTCACCCACCACGCCCACCGACTTCACCGGCAGGAACACGGCAAACGCCTGGCTGGTCTTGTCGTACAGGTCGGCCTTGCGCAGCTCGTCGATGAAGATGGCATCGGCCTTGGCCAGCAGTTCGGCGTATTCGCGCTTCACTTCGCCCAGGATACGCACGCCCAGGCCCGGGCCCGGGAACGGATGGCGATAGACCATGGTGCGCGGCAGGCCCAGCTCGACGCCCAGGCGGCGCACTTCGTCCTTGAACAGCTCGCGCAGCGGCTCCACCAGGCCCAGCTTCATGTGCTCCGGCAGGCCGCCCACGTTGTGGTGGCTCTTGATCACATGCGCCTTGCCGGTCTTGCTGCCGGCCGACTCGATCACGTCCGGGTAGATGGTGCCCTGCGCCAGCCACTTGGCGTTCTTCAGCTTGTTCGACTCTTCGTCGAAGATCTCAACGAACAGGTTGCCGATGATCTTGCGCTTGGCTTCCGGGTCGCTCACGCCTTCCAGCGCGGCGAAGTAACGGTCGGCGGCGTTCACACGAACGACCTTTACGCCCATGTGCTCGGCGAACATCGCCATCACCTGGTCGCCTTCCTGCCAGCGCAGCAGGCCGGTATCCACGAACACGCAGGTCAGCTTCTCGCCGATGGCCTTGTGCAGCAGCGCAGCCACCACGGACGAATCGACGCCGCCGGACAGGCCCAGGATCACTTCGTCATCGCCCACCTGCTCGCGAACGCGGGCGATCTGGTCGTCGATGATGTTGGCGGCGGTCCACAGGGTCTGGCAGCCGCACACGTCCACCACGAAGCGGCGCAGCAGCGCCTGGCCCTGCAGGGTGTGGGTCACTTCCGGGTGGAACTGCACGCCGTACCAGCGCTTCTCTTCGTTGGCCATGGCGGCCACCGGAATGCGGTCGGTGGTGGCAGTGATGGTGAAGCCCGGCGGCGCAACGGAGACGTGGTCGCCGTGGCTCATCCAGACATTCAGCTTCGGCTCGCCGCCGTGGTCGCTCAGGCCCTTGAACAGTGCATCGGGGTTGATGACGTTCACTTCGGCGTGGCCGAACTCGCGCTGGTCAGCGGCTTCGGTAGCGCCACCCAGCTGCGCGGCCAGGGTCTGCATGCCGTAGCAGATGCCGAAGATCGGCAGGCCGCTGTCGAACACTTCCTGCGGCGCGGCCGGCGCACCCGGCAGCGTGGTCGATTCCGGACCACCGGACAGGATGATGCCCTTGGCGCCAAACGCCGCGATCTCGGCCGGGTTGTGGTCCCACGCCCAGATTTCGCAGTAGACGCCCAGCTCGCGGATGCGGCGGGCGATCAGCTGCGTGTACTGCGCGCCGAAATCGAGGATGAGGATCTTGTCGTTATGGATGTTGGTCATGGTGCCGTTCCAGTGGTGTTTTTCGCAGCGCCCGGCGCTTCAAGGCTCTGCGTCAGCGTGGCGATGAACGCCTCGCGTTGTTGAATATGTGAGGGGTCTTCCTCGTCCCAGCGCAGCATCAGCAGGCCGTGCGGTGCGTTGGGGTTGGCGCGGTCGGCGCGCGGCAGCTCGG
The DNA here is from genome assembly GCF_030291075.1 of Stenotrophomonas sp. 57. NCBI lineage: Bacteria > Pseudomonadati > Pseudomonadota > Gammaproteobacteria > Lysobacterales > Lysobacteraceae > Stenotrophomonas > Stenotrophomonas sp. 57. The sequence continues at coordinate 1,866,978 of NZ_CP127407.1, read as the reverse complement.
CGATTTCCTGCACTTCGGTGCCGGGCACGATGCGCCGTTGCAGCGCCGCCATCGAGACGCCCGCATCCGCAGCGCCCCAGGACGCCCAGCGCACGCTCATCCGTGCGGGCTCCAGCGCGCCCAGTACCGGCGTCAGCACCGGATCATCCGGCCCGTGCAGCAGCTCGGTAATGCATTGCAGGGTGACCTGCAGCGGGCGCTCGCCGGTACCTTTAAGCAGCCAGCGCTGCTCGCCAGCGGCCTGCACCTGCCAGCCCTTCGGCAGCGAGAACGCGTTCTGGCAGGCCTGTACGTCCTGCAATTGCGAAACCGCCGCGCCCGGAGACCCGGAGCGCGGCGGCGGTTCGGACAACGAACAGCCTGCCATCAGCAGGCTGCCCGTAATCGCAAGAGCAGTTCGCAAGCGCATCAGGCGCGGTAGTTCGGCGGCTCTTTGGTGATGGTCACGTCGTGGACGTGGCTCTCACGCTGGCCGGCGCCGCTGATCTTCACGAACTTGGGCTTGCTGCGCATGTCTTCGATGGTGGCGCAGCCCACGTAGCCCATGGTGGCACGCAGGCCGCCCATCAGCTGGTGGATGATGCCGCCCACCGGGCCGCGGTACGGCACGCGGCCTTCGATGCCTTCCGGCACCAGCTTGTCGGCGGTGGCGGCGTCCTGGAAGTAGCGGTCCTTCGACCCCTTCTCCATGGCAGCCAGCGAACCCATGCCGCGGTAGCTCTTGTACGAACGGCCCTGGTACAGCTCGGTCTCGCCCGGCGATTCCTCGGTACCGGCCAGCAGGCCGCCGACCATGATGGTCGAGGCACCGGCGGCCAGCGCCTTGCCGATGTCGCCCGAGTAACGAATGCCACCGTCGGCGATCAGCGGGATGCGGTCCTGCAGCGCTTCGGCCACCAGGTCGATGGCGGTGACCTGCGGCACGCCGACACCGGCGACAACGCGCGTGGTGCAGATCGAGCCCGGGCCGATGCCGACCTTCACGGCGTCCGCGCCGCTGTCCAGCAGCGCCAGTGCGGCTTCGCCGGTGCAGATGTTGCCACCGATGACCTGCACGTTCGGGAAGTTCTTCTTGACCCAGCTGACGCGGTCCAGCACGCCCTGCGAGTGGCCGTGCGCGGTATCGACCACGATCACGTCCACGCCGGCGGCAACCAGCGCTTCCACGCGGCGATCGGTATCGCCACCCACGCCGACGGCAGCGCCGACCAGCAGGCGGGTCGACAGGTCCTTGGCAGCGTTGGGGAAGTCGGTGTTCTTCTGGATGTCCTTGACGGTGATCAGGCCACGCAGTTCGAACGAATCGTTGACCACCAGCACCTTCTCGATGCGGTTGCGGTGCAGCAGCTGCAGCACTTCATCAGACGCGGCGCCTTCCTTGACCGTGATCAGGCGATCCTTCTTGGTCATGATGTGGCGGACCGGGTCGTCCAGCTCGGTCTCGAAGCGCATGTCGCGGTGGGTCACGATGCCGGCCAGCTGGCCGTCGCTGCCCACCACCGGCACGCCGGAGATGTTGTGTGCCTGGGTCAGGGCCAGCACGTCGCGGATGGTGGTTTCCGGGCCGACGGTGATCGGGTCGCGGATGACACCGGCCTCGAACTTCTTGACCTTGGCCACTTCCGCGGCCTGCTGTTCCAGGCTGAGATTCTTGTGGATGATGCCCATGCCGCCGAGCTGGGCCATGGCGATGGCCAGGCGGGCTTCGGTGACGGTGTCCATCGCGGCGGACAGGATCGGAAGCTTCAGCTTCAGGTCTCGGGTCAACCGCGTTTCGAGGTTGACGTCCTTGGGCAGGATGGTCGAGTGGGCGGGGACGAGCGAGACGTCGTCGTAAGTGAGTGCTTCAGCCTGGATGCGCAGCATCGGCATACCCGAGATGTGGGGAAGCGCGACATTTTACCCCTTTTGAGAGGCCAAGAACAGCATTTTTGGTAGCCAGAATTGGAACTTCGCGCGACACAGTGTCGCACCCGCTCACCTGTAGAGCCGAGCCCATGCTCGGCTGCTTTCCGCCAGACCGCGATGAGCCGAGCATAGGCTCGGCTCTACAGGAGGCCCGAGGCGCGGTGCCGCCCTTGGTAGGTGCCAACAGTAGGTCAGCTCAGCGCTTCCGCCGCCTCCAGGGTGTTCTGCATCAACGTGGCCACGGTCATCGGGCCCACGCCACCCGGCACCGGGGTGATCCAGCTCGCCCGCTGGGCGGCCGCCTCAAACCCAACGTCGCCCACCAGGCGGCCGTCGTCCAACCGGTTGATGCCGACGTCAATCACCACCGCGCCCGGCTTCACCCATTCGCCCGGCACGATGCCCGGGCGGCCCACCGCCACCACCAGGATGTCGGCGTTGCGCACGGCCTGTTCCAGCACGTCCTTGGGGGTGAACTTGTGGCAGCTTGTCACGGTGCAGCCGGCGATCAGCAGCTCCAGGCCCATCGGGCGGCCGACGTGGTTGCTCACGCCGACGATGGTGGCGTTGCGGCCACGCACCGGCTGGTCGGTGTGGCCCAGCAGCGTGGTGATGCCGCGCGGAGTGCACGGGCGCAGGCCGAACTCGCGCAGGGCCAGGTGGCCGACGTTTTCCGGGTGGAAGCCGTCCACGTCCTTGCGCGGGTCGATGCGCTGGATCAGCCGGCGCGCGTCGGGGATGCCCGGCAGCGGCAGCTGGATCAGGATGCCGTTGATCTTCGGATCGGCGTTGAGCTGGTCGATCAGGTCGAGCAGCTCGGCCTCGGTGGTGCCGGCCGGCAGGTCGTAGTCATGCGCTTCGATGCCGACCTTCTCGGCGGCGCGGCGCTTGTTGCGCACGTACACGGTCGAGGCCGGGTCGCCACCCACCAGCACCACGGCCAGGCCCGGACGGCTGCCGCCGGCGGCCACGCGGGCGTCGACGCGCACCTTCAGGCTGTCGAGCAGGTCCTCGGCGATACGGCGGCCATCGAGGATGCGGGCAGGATGCTGGGGGGCGGAATCGGTCATCGGGAGCGGGGGAACGGCGGCGGCGGGGACGCTATTGTCCCTGATTCAGGCCCCCTCGCCCACCGGCCTTACCAGAACGGGTCAATCCTCTTCCTCTTCCGGCACCTGGTCGGCATTCAACGTGCGCGCCTTGCGCTTTGGCGCGGTGAACGGGGTCGGCGTGGGCACGCCTGGCAGCGCGCTGCCAAACACCATATGCGCACCGGCGCGCAGGCTGCCACCGGCCATTTCCAGCTCGAAACGCTCGGCGTCGCGCTCGCGGATCTGCTCCGCGATCTCCTGCGCGTCATCTTCGTCCGCACCCAGTTCCATCAGCGCGGCCTGGCCGAACAGCAGCGCCGATTCAAACGTCTCGCGGATCTGGAAATCGACGCCGGCATGGATCAACCGCAGCGAGTGCTCGCGGTCGAACGAGCGCACCAGCAGCTTGGCCTGCGGGAACTCATGCGCCACCAGTTCAACGATGCGGTCGGCATCCTCGGCGTTGTTCACGCACACCGCGATGGCCCGCGCGGTAGCGGCGCCGGAAGCATGCAGCACGTCCAGGCGGGTGCCATCGCCGTAATAGATCTTGAAACCAAAACGCTCGGCGTTGTGGATCATCTCCACATCGTTGTCGATGATGGTCACGTCCACGTCGCGCGCCAGCAGCGACTGGCTGGCGACCTGGCCGAAGCGGCCGAAACCGATCATCAGCACGCTGCCGGAAAGGCCATCGGCCTCGTCCACGCCGTCCATGTTCACCGTCGGCTTCGGCGCGATGCGCTTGTAGACCAGCACCACCAGCGGGGTCAGCGCCATCGACAGCACCACCACGGCGGTGAAGTTGGCATTGATCTCCAGGTTGATCACGCCGGCCGAAGCCGCAGCAGAGAACAGTACGAAGGCGAACTCGCCGCCCTGCGCCATCAGGACACCGCGATCCAGCGCCTGTGCGTGATCACTGCCCATGATGCGCGCGACCACGTAGATGCACAGCGCCTTGGCCGCCATCAGCGCCAGCACCAGGCCCAGGATCAGCGGCCAGTTTCCCGCCACCACGCCCAGGTCCAGCGCCATGCCCACGCTGAGGAAGAACAGGCCGAGCAGGATGCCGCGGAACGGCTCGATGTCCGCTTCGATCTGGTGGCGGAAGGTCGACTCGCTCAGCAGCACGCCGGCCAGGAACGCGCCCATCGCCATCGACAGGCCGGACAGCTGCATCAGCAGCGCCGCGCCCAGCACCACCAGCAACGCGGCAGCAGTCATCACCTCGCGCGCCTTCGATTCGGCCAGCACGCGGAACAGGGGGTTGAGCAGGAAGCGGCCGACCAGCACCAGGCCGACGATGGCACCGACGCCAATCGCCACCGACAGCCAGCGCGAACCCTCGCCATCGGCACTGCCCGCGCTCGGCGCCATCCACGCCACCAGGGCCAGCAACGGCACGATCAACAGGTCTTCGAACAGCAGGATCGAAACGATCTTCTGCCCCGACGGCAGCGCGATATCACCGCGCTCGGCCAGCAACTGCATCACCACCGCGGTGGAGGTGAGCACGAAGCCAGTGGCGCCGATGAAGGCGACCTGCCACGGGAAGCCGAACAGTTTGGCGATGCTGGTCAGCACCAGCGCACAGGTGGCGATCTGCAGCGTGCCCAGCCCGAAGATTTCCTTGCGCAGGCTCCACAGGTGCGAAGGCCGCATTTCCAGGCCGATCACGAACAGGAACATCACCACGCCGAGCTCGGCGGTATGCAGGATCGCCTGCGGGTCGGAGAACCAGCCCAGCCCGAACGGTCCGATCGCCAGGCCAGCGGCGAAGTATCCCAGCACCGAGCCCAGGCCGGCCCGGCGGAACAGGGGCACCATCACCACCGCCGCGCCCAACAGGGCGACGACCTTGACCAGCTCGCTGGTCGCTGCTTCTACCGCCATGCGGTGTGTTCCCCAAGATCCAGAATCGGGGTCAACAATAGAGCAATGCCGATGACGGCAATAGCACGCATGTTGCGTCGGATTGTCTTGGCGATGGAACGATGCAGCGGGTGAGCCCCGGCATCATCCCGAAACCATGCACATGCTTCGGTGGGCGCCATTACCTGTAGAGCCGAGCCCATGCTCGGCTGCTTCTGGCCTCGGCACGAAGAGCAGCCGAGCGTGGGCTCGGCTCTACAGTAGATCTACGCCATGCGTGGATGGACGCCCAGCCGTCATGCCCCGGTAGATCCACGCCATGCGTGGATGAATCCCCGGTCGGATTCACCCGCCCCGGCAGAAGGCGGCGTAATCGATATACCCCGGGAACGGCACGCCCGGCGCGCACACCGGGCACTGCGGGTCGGGCCGGATGCCGGTCTCGCGGAAGCGCATGCCCAGCGCATCGAAGCGCAGCAGGCGGCCGACCAGCGGCTCGCCGATGCCGAGCAGCAGCTTCAGCACCTCGGTGGCCTGCAGCACCCCAGCCAGGCCGGGCAACACGCCGAGCACACCGGCCTCGGAACAGTTCGGCGCAAACTCCGGCGGCGGCGGTTCGGGGAACAGGCAGCGGTAGCACGGCGCCACGCCACGCTGGCGGCCAGCGTCAAACACGCTTACCTGGCCGTCAAAGCGCTCGATGGCGGCATACACCAGCGGCTTGGCGTGCTTGATGCAGGCATCGTTGAGCAGGTAGCGCAGCGGGAAGTTGTCCGAGCCGTCCAGCACCACGTCCACGCCGTACAGCAGCACATCCACGTTCTCGGATGTGACCCGCTCAGGCACGGCCTCGACCTCGATCGACGGGTTGAGTGCCAGCAACCGCTCGCGCGCCGAATCGACCTTGAGCTGGCCGACGCTGGCCTCGGTATGCACGATCTGCCGGTGCAGGTTGCTGCGCTCCACGCGGTCATGGTCGGCAAAACGCAGATGCCCTACCCCGGCTGCGGCCAGATAGAAGCCGGCCGGCGCACCCAGGCCGCCCGCGCCCAGCACCAGCACGCGTGATTGCTGCAACCGGCGCTGCCCGGCTTCGCCGACCTGCGGCAGCAGCAGGTGGCGTGAATAACGATCAAAGAAATCACGGTCGGCGGCGCTGGACAGCGGCTGCACCAACGGCAGCGACTGTTCGCGCCAGGCCACGGTGCCGCCGGTCACGGAAGCGACATTTGTGTAGCCTGCCTCCAGCAGGAACTGCGCGGCATCGGCCGAGCGCTTGCCGCTCTGGCAGATCAACAGGATGTGCTGGTCCTGCCGTGGCAGATGCGCGGCCGGGTCGGCCTGCAGCTCGGCCTTGGCCACGCCACGCGCGCCTTCGGCCATGCCGCCGGCCCGTTCGTGCGCCTCGCGCACATCGATCAGCACGGCGCCGTGGGCGAGGCGTTCATGCGCCTGCTGCGGGGAAAGCTCGGGAATGCTCATGCGCCCATTGTAGAGCCCGAGCCCCTGCTGAGCCGAGCGTAGGCTCGGCTCTACCCGGGTAGCGTCCGGCCCGATTGTAGAGCCGAGCCCACGGTCGGCTGCCTTTCTGCCGACCTCCGAGGAACCGAGCATGGGCTCGGCGCTACACGAAAAAGGCGGCCCTGCGGCCGCCTTCTCGTGAATCACTTGCCCTTGACGTGCTTCATCAAGCGCCGCTTGGCCTTGACCTGCCGCTCGGTGAGGACGTTCTTCTTGCCCTCGTACGGGTTGGTACCCTCGCGGAAGATGAAGCTCACCGGCGTGCCGATCAGCTTGAAACGCTTGCGGAAGAAGTTCTCCAGGTAGCGCTTGTACGACTCCTGCAGTTCCTTCAGGCGCGTGCCGTGCACGATGAAGGTCGGCGGGTTGGCGCCGGCCGGGTGCACGTAGCGCAGCTTGGAGACGTGGCCGCGGATGGTCGGCGGCGGGTTGGTCTCGTAGGCCACTTCCAGCGCCTTGTTCACTTCGCTGGTGGTGAAGGTCTTGTTCGCCGATTCGTGCGCGCGGTGCACCGCACGGAACAGCTCGCGCAGGCCCGAGCCGTGCTTGGCCGAGATGCGCACCGATTCGGCCCACGGCACGAAGCCCAGCTTCAGCGACAGCATGGTTTCAGCCTGCTCGCGCTGGTACTCGGTCAGGCCATCCCACTTGTTGATGGCGATCACCAGCGCACGGCCGGCGTCGAGCACCGCACCGAGCACAGTGGCGTCCTGGTCGGTCACGCCTTCGGTGGCATCCAGCATCAGCACGGCCACCTGGCACTGCTCGATCGACTGCATGGTCTTGACCACCGAGAATTTCTCGACGACCTCGTCCACGCGCGAACGGCGGCGCAGGCCGGCGGTGTCGATCAGGCGGTATTCGCGACCGTCGCGCTCGAGGTCCACTGCAATCGAGTCGCGGGTGGTGCCCGGCACGTCGGAGGCGATCATGCGCTCCTCGCCGAGGATGCGGTTGACCAGAGTCGACTTGCCCACGTTCGGGCGGCCGACGAAGGCAATGCGGATCCGGTTCGGATCGTTGTCCAGTTCTTCGCCGCTGCCTTCTTCCGGCAGGCGCTGGATCACTTCGTCCAGCAGATCGTCCAGGCCCTGGCGATGCGCGGCCGAGACGGTCAGCATTTCGCCGAAGCCGTAACGGGCGAACTCGGACCGCACGCTGTCCTCGTCGGTGCCGTCGATCTTGTTGATCAGCAGCAGCGTCGGGCGCGACAACTTGCGCAGCCAGGCCAGGATCTCGTCGTCCAGCGCCGAGGTGCCCTCGCGGGCGTCGACGACGAACAGGATCAGATCGGCTTCGGCCGCGGCAGCACGCGCCTGGCGCGTGGTGGCGCCCGCCAGGCCTTCGTCCTCGCCGGCGATACCGCCGGTATCCACGACGAGGAAATGGTTGTCCTCGTCGAGGCGGCAGACGCCGTAGTTGCGGTCACGGGTAACGCCGGGCTGGTCATGGACCAGCGCGTCGCGGGTGCGCGTAAGCGCATTGAAAATAGTCGACTTGCCGACATTCGGCCGTCCAACCAGGGCGACCAAAGGCAGCATCGCGATTACTCCAATTTTTAATTTGCCAACCGGAAGGCGGTCAGCTTGCCATCCACGTTCTGCACCAGCAGCACCCCGTCGACGACGACCGGCTGGGCCAGGAGAGCGTCACCGCCGCTCTTCGCCCGTGCCGCCATCGCACCATCGGAGGTCTTCAACCAGTGCACGTATCCCTTGTAGTCGCCAACGACCACGTAATCACCGTGCAGCGCCGGACCGGTCAGCGAACGACGCGCCAGCTCGGTCTGCGACCACATGGCAGCGCCGGTCGCCTTGTCCAGGCCGAACACGCCACCCTTGTTGTCGGTGACGAACACATTGCCCGACGACACCGCCACGCCACCTGCACCGCCATGGTCACGCGCCCACAGCGGGCGACCGGTCGGGCCCTCGATGGCCATGGTCTGGTTCTTGAAGCTGCTCACGAAGAGGGTGTTGCCGTCCAGCACGGGGGCGCCGTCCACGTCGGCCATGCGCTCCAGCTCGGTACGGCCTTCGCCGTTGCCGATGTTCTGCTCCCACAGGGTGCGGCCATCCTGCATGGCGAGCGCGGCAACCGCGCCTTCGTCCTTGCCGATGAACAGCACGCCCGGGCCGGTCACCACCGGCGCGTTGCCGCGCACGGTCAGCGCCGGCAGCTCGCTCGGGTTGAACCACTTCTGGGTGCCGTTGCCGGCATCGAAAGCGGTCACGCGGCCGTCGTTGCTGCGCACGAACACCAGGCCCTGGGCCACGGCCGGCGCGGCAATCACTTCACCCGGAACACGGGCGCGCCACTTTTCGCTGCCGTCGTTGATGTCCAGGGCAATGACCTGGCCATCGAGCGTGCCGATCACGACCAGGTTCTCACCCACACCCGGGCCACCGGACAGGCGCAGCTTCGGCTTCTTCTTTTCCTTGGTCGGTTCCCAGGTCCAGACCTTCTTGCCGGTCTGCAGGTCGATGGCGTGCACGCCACCGGTGATCGCCGCAGCGAACACATGGCCATTGGCAACGGCCGGGCCCTGGCGCACGCCGATGCGGCGCTCGCCCTTGCCGAGGTTGACCGACCAGGCCTTGTTGACCTTGACGCTCGGCTCGAACTTGACCAGCTCAGCCGGCTCCTGGGCCTTCTTCGCTGCTGCGTCCTTGCCGGCGAACCAGCCCTTCATGGTGCTGCAGCCGGTCAGGGCCATGCCCATCAGGAGCACGGTGGCGACGCGGGTGATCATGACCTTCTGACTCATCAAACCGACTCCGCAGGGGCGGCGACCGTGCCGCCGGCATCCATAACCTTGGTTTCCAGCAGGCGCCGCTGCGGCGCTGCCACGTCCAGCGACTTCAGCGCCTTCTCGTACTGTTCACGGGCACCATCGCGCTTGCCCTGCGCCATCAGCGCGTCGCCATGGATTTCCAGGCTGCTGCTGTCGGTGGCGCTGCCCAGCAGCTTGATGGCTTCGTCGCTCTTGCCGGTGGCCACCAGCAGGCGGGCCACACGCTGGTCGACCACGCGCTGCAGGTCGCCTTCGACCTTCACGCCGCGCAGGGTGGCCAGCGCTTCTTCATTCTTGCCGGCGTCGACCTGGGCCTTGGCCAGCTGCAGCGCCGCGAGGTCGCCGTAGATGCTGGACGGACCGGCTTCGAGCGCCTTCACTGCCTTGGCAGCGTCGTCGAGCTTGTTCTGCTGCAGGCCGACCAGGGCCTTCTGGTACTCGGCGTTGGCCGAGGCCAGCTTGCCGCCCTGATCCTTCTGGTACCACTGCCAGCCGGCAATGGCACCGATGGCGATGACCACGCCACCGAGGATGCTGGCGCCATTCTTCCGCAGCCAGCTGCGGACGCGTTCACTTTGTTCGTGCTCGTCGAGCAGATCGTCGATCGCCATGCGTACTCTCGCCCCGCCCATCGGGAGGGACCATTGGGTTTAATCGAAGGTGGTGAAACCGCGCCTCAGTGCGAAACCGGGACTACGGAGCCTTCAGAGGATACCTGAAAGCGTGCCACGTTGGCTCGCTGGTAGGGGGTCAGATCGACGATAGCGCCGTTCTGCTGAACCTGGACCGCCGAAGCGTTGCCCAGGGTCACCCGGGTCACCTGGCCCGGGGTGAAGCTGCGGCTCTCGCCGGACTTGATCAGCGCCTTTTCGACGGTGGCGCCGTCCGGACCACCGATATCGACCCAGCTGTCGCCGCTGAACTGCATCTCCAGCGTATTGCCGACAGCGGCCGGGGCGGCCGGGGCCGAACGCGGCACCGGGGCCAGCGAGGCCACGTACGGGGTCGCTGCCGGCTTGCTGGCCGGGGCACTCGCGACTTCAGCCGGTGCCGAGGGCTCGACACCCGCAGCCGACGGGGTTACCGGCACGGCAGCCGGGATGGCGTCCAGTGAGGCGGTATTCGGCGACGGGGTGGCGCTGCCATCGAAATGGCCGCGGGTGGCGAACCACACCGGCACGGCCAGCACCGCGGTGATGCCGACATACAGCATGCGACGGCCGAGGTTCTCGGCAATGCGGCGTGCACGCGGGGTATGGGTATGGCTGACCAGCGTGGGCGGCACTACGGGCCCGACCTGGGCCTGTTCCAGCAGCTGGCTGATATCCACGCCCAGCAGGCGCGCGTAGCTGCGCAGCTGGCCGCGCACGAACACCGGCGCCCCCAGCTTCTGCCACTGTTCCTCTTCCAGCGACTTGACCACCTGGACCGGCATGCGCAGGCGCGAGCCGACATCCTCAAGGGTCAGTCCGGCCGCTTCACGGGCCTGGCGCAGGCGGGTGCCGCAGCCGGCCGCAGTCTCGAGAGCGCTCACAGTCTGGTCATCAATCACAATGCATCAACCCTGGAGTTAGGAGCCCGCTTCCTGCGGAAATTCCTGTCGAATCCGCTGGAGATAGCGGTCAGATGCCGCCCTATCCCCAAGCCGCGCTTCGATTTGAGACGCAAGTTGTAACACGGAACGCGTTGCGGGTGCAGCCGCAATCCTACGTTCGGCGAAGGCCCGGGCCTCCATGTAGCGGCCCTGGCGGAAGCTGAGCTGGGCCATGGCCTCCAATGCGACCGGGTTGCCGGGCAGGGTCGCCAGCGCCGCGCGCAGGTCGCGCTCGGCACGCTCGAACTGCCCTGCATCCAGCGCACAGCCGCCGGCGTTGGCCTGTGCTTCGGCCGCAGCGGCGTTGCCCGGCGCCCTCTGGGCACGATCGAACCAGATCAGCGATTCGGCCGCCTGGCCCTGCTGGCAAAGCCAGGCACCATAGTTGTTGAGCACGTCGCCGCGTTGCGGCGCCAGTTCCGCGGCCTTGCGGAAGTTCTCGCCAGCCTGCTGGCTGCGACCGCGACGCTCGTCGATGCCGGCAAGCAGCACCAGAGCGTCGGGGGACGCGGGCATCAGCTTCTGGGCTTCGCGCGCCTTGCGCTCGGCAGCATCGAGATTACCGGCCTGGATGTCGCGGCCAGCCAGGGACAGCAACTCCTGCCAGCGCACCTGCTGCCGTACCCCGTCCGGGTCACGGACGGAGTAGACCGGCGCCTCACTGGGGCCCAGCTTGGCTTTTGGATGGGATTTGCAGCCGCCGACCGCAAGAGCCAGCGTGCCTGCGAGCAGAACCAGCCAGAGGCGGTCAGGCCGCGGCATCGCTCCCCTTCCCCGCCTGCAGCGTCTTGTTGAATTCGGCCTGGCGGCGGGTACGGTCCATCACCTGGCCCTTGAGCTGGCCACAGGCGGCGTCAATGTCGTCGCCACGGGTGCGGCGGACCATGGTCAGCACGTTGCTGTCGAGCAGGATCTTCTGGAAAGCGCGGATTTGCGCCTCGTCGGAGCGCTCGTAGCGGGTGCCCGGGAACGGGTTGAAGGGGATCAGGTTGACCTTGCCCGAGTCCCTGGCCTGCACCGCGTTGTCGAACTGGTGCATCAGGCGGGCCAGTTCGCGGGCATGCTCGGGCTTGTCGTTGATGCCCTTCATCAGGGTGTACTCGAAGGTGACCGATTCGCGGCGCTTGTTGGCGCGCAGGTAACGGGCACACGAGGCCATCAGCTCGGCGATCGGGTACTTCTTGTTCAACGGCACCAGCGTTTCGCGCAGTGCGTCATTCGGCGCATGCAGGGAAACGGCCAGCGACACGTCGCTTTCGGCGGACAGGCGGTCGATCTGCGGCACCAGGCCGGAGGTCGACAGGGTCACGCGCTTGTTGGCCAGGCCGTAGCCCAGATCGTCACGCATCACGCTCATGGCGCGCACGACGTTGTCGAAATTCATCAGCGGCTCGCCCATGCCCATCATCACCACGTTGGTGAGACGGCGCATCTGGTGCGGCACGTTACCCAGGTGGCGCGCGGCAACCCACACCTGGCCGATGATCTCGGCGGTGGTCAGGTTGCGGTTGAAGCCCTGGGTGGCGGTGGAGCAGAACGTGCAGTTCAGGCCGCAACCGACCTGCGAGGACACGCACAGCGTGCCGCGGGTCTTGTCCGGGATGTACACGGTCTCGATGGCGTTCTTGCCATCCACACCCATCGCCAGCAGCCACTTGTGGGTGCCGTCGGCGGAGGGCTTGTCGAACACGATGTTGGGGACAACGACCTCGGCATGGGCCTGCAGCTTGGCGCGCAGGACCTTGCCGAGATCGGTCATTTCATCGAAGTCGGTGACGTAGCGATGGTGGATCCACTTCATCACCTGATGGGCACGGAACTTCTTCTCGCCGAGCTTTTCGACGAAAAACTGTTCCAGGCCCGCGCGATCGAGGTCGAGCAGGTTCTGCTTGCCAGCCGTGGGTGCCGACTTCGGCAGCGGCTGGATGGCGGGGGACTGTACGACCTCGTTCACGGCATTACTCTCAGCGCGAAACGACTTCGGTGGCGGCGAAGAAGTAGGCGATTTCAATCGCGGCATTCTCGACCGAGTCCGAGCCGTGGGCGGCGTTGGCATCGATGGATTCGGCGAAGTCGGCGCGGATGGTACCGGCGGCGGCTTCCTTCGGGTTGGTGGCGCCCAGCAGGTCGCGGTGGGCCAGGACGGCGTTCTCGCCTTCCAGGGCCTGGATCATCACCGGGCCGGAGATCATGAACTCGACCAGCGCGTTGAAGAACGGACGCTCGCGGTGGACGGCGTAGAAGCCTTCGGCTTCACGGCGCGACAGCTGCTTGTACTTGGCGGCCACGACCTTCAGGCCGGCCTTCTCGAAGCGGGCGTAGATTTCGCCGATGACGTTCTTGGCAACGGCGTCCGGCTTGATGATCGAAAGGGTGCGCTCCAGCGCCATGGGATGTCTCCAATGGAATCGGGCCGCTGATGGCCCGAAGGGTAACATGAAAAAAACCCGCGTCGGGACGCGGGCTTAGCCTGATAAACGTAGGCGAATTGTAAAAGATAACGTGGCCGGGTGGTAGAGGGCCGTGCGGCCCCGTTGTAGAGGCGAGCCCATGCTCGGCTGGCCTTTGCGCCGAAGAGCAGCCGAGCGCGGGCTCGGCTCTACAGTTTCACGCCCACCCATTCACCCACCTGAGCGGATTCTGACCACCCTGCACAGTTTTGCTGCACTGCAAAATGCCATACGGTACCGTCTGGTTCTAGTATCAAACAATCGTTTGATTAAGGTCCGCCCACCGATGGCCAAGCCCGCCCACTTCTCGACCAAGGACCGGATCCTCGGTGCCGCCGAGGAGCTGTTCGCCCAGCACGGCTTCGCCGGCACCTCGCTGCGTCAGGTCACCAGCCAGGCCGACGTCAACATCGCGGCGGTCAACTACCACTTCGGCTCCAAGGAAAACCTGGTCAACGAGGTCTTCCGCCGCCGCATGGACGAGATGACCGGCGCCCGCCTGTCACAGCTCGAGCGCGCCCGCGCGGAGCATCCGGGCGAACTGCGCCCGGTGCTGGCCGCCTTCGTCGAGCCCGCTCTGGCGCTGGCCCAGGACCGCCAGAACGGCGGCGCCTTCGTGCGCGTGATCGCCCGCGCCTACGCCGAGAAGAACGACAACCTGCGCAAGTTCCTGTCCGACCACTACGGCCACGTGTTGCGTGCGTTCGGCAAGGCCATCGGCGAATGCGTGCCGGACCTGAGCAAGGAGGAGCTGTACTGGCGCCTCGACTTCCTGGCCGGCTCGCTGACCTATGCGATGGCCGACTTCGGGCTGATCAAGCGTCCCGCCGGTGTCACCGAAGCGGCGCATCGTGCCCATGCCGCCCACGAACTGATCCATTTCGCCGAAGCCGGGTTCCGCGCCGCCGCACGCGCCAGCGCCCTGCCCGCTTCCCTTTGATTCCACCCAGTAACTGCTGACCAACAAAGGCCCTACACCATGTCCAATTCCCTGCTAGTCCGCCGCGCCGCCGTGCTGGGTGCCGGCGTCATGGGTGCCCAGATCGCCGCTCACCTCACCAACGCGGGCGTCGACACCGTGCTGTTCGACCTGCCTGCCAAGGAAGGCCCGGCCGACGGCATCGTGCTGAAGGCGATCGCCAACCTGGGCAAGCTGAGCCCGGCACCGCTGGCCAGCAAGTCGCTGGCCGAAGCCATCACCCCGGCCAACTACGAGTCCGGCCTGGAGCAGCTGAAGGACTGCGACCTGATCATCGAGGCCATCGCCGAGCGCATGGACTGGAAGCAGGACCTGTACAAGAAGATCGCCCCGTTCGTGGCCGACCACGCGGTGCTGGCCTCCAACACCTCCGGCCTGGGCATCAACAAGCTCGCCGACGTGCTGCCGGAGCAGCTGCGCCACCGCTTCTGCGGCGTGCACTTCTTCAACCCGCCGCGCTACATGCACCTGGCCGAGCTGATCCCGGCCACCACCACCGATGCCGCCGTGCTGGAAGGCCTGGAAGCCTTCCTGGTCACTACCCTGGGCAAGGGCGTGGTGTACGCCAAGGACACCCCGAACTTCATCGGCAACCGCATCGGTGTGTTCTCGATCCTGTCCACCATCCACCACACCCAGGAATTCGGCCTGGGCTTCGATGAAGTGGACGGCCTGACCGGCCCGCTGGTCGGCCGCCCGAAGTCGGCCACCTACCGCACCTCCGACGTGGTCGGCCTGGACACCATGGCCCACGTCATCAAGACCATGGGTGACACCCTGCCGAATGATCCGTGGCATGAATTCTTCAAGTCGCCGAAGTGGCTGGACGCGCTGATTTCCAAGGGCGCGCTGGGCCAGAAGACCGGCGCCGGCATCTTCCGCAAGGTCGGCAAGGACATCGTTGTTCTCGACCTGGAAAAGCAGGACTACCGCCCAGCCGACCGCACCGCCGCACCGGAAGTGGTCGAAATCCTCAAGATCAAGAACCCGGCCGAGAAGTTCGCCAAGCTGCGCGAGAGCCAACACCCGCAGGCGCAGTTCCTGTGGGCGACCTTCCGCGACCTGTTCCACTACAGCGCCTACCACCTGGCTGATATCGCCGAAACCGCACGCGACGTCGATCTGGCCATCCGCTGGGGCTACGGCTGGTCGCTGGGCCCGTTCGAAACCTGGCAGGCGGCCGGCTGGAAGCAGGTTGCGCAGTGGATTGCCGATGACATCGTCGCCGGCAAGAGCATGAGCAACGCCCCGCTGCCGGACTGGGTGTTCGATGGCCGCGACGGCGTGCACGCCGCCGAGGGCAGCTACAGCCCGTCGCGCAACGCCAAGCTGCCGCGCTCGTCGCTGCCGGTGTACCAGCGCCAGCGTTTCCCGGATCCGCTGCTGGGCGAGAAGTTCGCGCCGGGCGAGACCGTGTTCGAGAACGACGGGCTGCGCATGTGGCACGACGGCGACGGCATCGCCGTGGTCAGCTTCAAGACCAAGATGAACACCGTGTCCGACCAGGTGCTCGATGGCCTGCAGGAATGCGTCAGCCGCGCCGAGAAGGACTTCCAGGGCCTGGTGATCTGGCAGCAGAAGGAACCCTTCTCTGCCGGTGCCGACCTGGCCGGTGCCCTTGGCCTGCTGCAGGCCGGCAAGGTCGACCAGTTCGAAGAGATGGTCGCCAACTTCCAGCGCACCAGCCAGCGCATCAAGTACTCGCTGGTGCCGGTGGTTGCGGCCGTGCGCGGCCTGGCCCTGGGTGGCGGCTGCGAATTCCAGATGCACAGCGCCAAGACCGTGGCCTTCCTGGAAAGCTACATCGGCCTGGTCGAGGCCGGCGTCGGCCTGCTGCCGGCCGGTGGTGGCCTGAAGGAACTGGCCGTGCGTGCCTCGCAGGCCGCAGGTCCGGGCGGCGATGTGTTCGCCGAACTGAAGAAGACCTTCGAGACCGTGGCGATGGCCAAGGTGTCCAACTCGGCGGTCAACGCCAAGGAACTGGGCCTGCTGCGCAGCACCGACAAGGTGGTGTTCAACAGCTACGAAGCGCTTTACATCGCCAAGGCCGAAGCACGCGCGCTGGCCGAAGCGGGCTATCGTCCGCCGCTGCCGGCACGCCGCATCCAGGTGGCCGGCGACGTGGGCATCGCCACCTTCAAGATGATGCTGGTAAACATGCTGGAAGGCCGTTTCATCAGCCCGTACGACTACGAGATCGCCGAGCGCATCGCCACCGTGCTGTGCGGCGGCAAGGTCGATCGCGGCACCCTGGTGGACGAAGAGTGGCTGCTGACGCTGGAGCGCAAGCACTTCGTCGAACTGGCCCAGCAGGAAAAGACCCAGGCCCGCATCGCGCACATGCTGAAGACCGGCAAGCCGCTGCGTAACTGATTGATGGCGGGTGCCGGCCGTTGGCCGGCACTCCTCCGCCTCTGGTAGTTGCCCACCCTGGTGGGCACACCGGCAAAAACTTCGAGAGATCACTGCAATGACCAAGCAAATCCAAGACGCCTACATCGTCGCCGCCACCCGTACCCCGGTCGGCAAGGCGCCCAAGGGCATGTTCCGCAACACCCGCCCCGACGACATGCTTGCGCACGTGCTGCGCAGCGTCGTCGCGCAGGCCCCGGGCGTGGACGTCAACCGCATCGATGACGCGATCATCGGCTGCGCCATGCCGGAAGCCGAGCAGGGCATGAACGTGGCGCGCATCGGCGTGCTGCTGGCTGGCCTGCCCAACACCATCGCCGCGCAGACCGTGAACCGCTTCTGCTCCTCCGGCCTGCAGGCCGTGGCGCAGGCCGCCGATGCGATCCGCCTGGGCAACGCCGACCTGATGCTGGCCGGCGGCACCGAATCGATGTCGATGGTGCCGATGATGGGCAACAAGATCGCGATGGCCCCCAGCGTGTTCGACAACGACCACGTGGCCATCGCCTACGGCATGGGCATCACCGCCGAGAAGGTGGCCGAAGAGTGGAAGGTCTCGCGCGAAGACCAGGACGCCTTCGCCTTGGCCTCGCACCAGAAGGCCATGGCCGCGATCCAGAACGGCGAGTTCAAGGACGAGATCAGCCCGTACGAGATCGTCTCGCACCTGCCGGACCTGGCCGATGGCCAGCGCATCATCACCCGCAACAAGGTCGCCGACACCGACGAAGGTCCGCGCCCGGATTCCTCGGCTGAAGGTCTGGCCAAGCTGCGCCCGGTGTTCCGCAACGGCCAGTTCGGCGGCACCGTCACCGCCGGCAACTCCTCGCAGATGAGCGATGGCGCCGGTGCCGTGCTGCTGGCGTCGGAGCAGGCGATCAAGGATTACGGCCTGACCCCGCTGGCCCGTTTCGTCAGCTTCTCGGTGGCCGGCGTGCGTCCGGAAGTGATGGGCATCGGCCCGATCGCCGCGATCCCGAAGGCCCTGAAGCAGGCCGGCCTGACCCAGGACCAGCTGGACTGGATCGAGCTCAACGAAGCCTTCGCCGCGCAGTCGCTGGCGGTGATCCGCGATTGCGGCCTGGACCCGAGCA
Organism: Stenotrophomonas sp. 57; assembly: GCF_030291075.1. Lineage (NCBI taxonomy): Bacteria > Pseudomonadati > Pseudomonadota > Gammaproteobacteria > Lysobacterales > Lysobacteraceae > Stenotrophomonas > Stenotrophomonas sp. 57. The sequence continues at coordinate 1,849,260 of NZ_CP127407.1, read as the reverse complement.
AGGTCAACCCGCTGGGCGGCGCGATCGCCCTGGGCCACCCGCTGGGCGCGACCGGCGCGATCCGCACCGCGACCCTGCTGCATGGCCTGCGTCGTCGCCAGCAGAAGTACGGCATGGTGACGATGTGCATCGGCACCGGCATGGGCGCAGCGGGTATTTTCGAGGCGCTGTAAGGTTCAAAGCGTTGCCGGCTGGAGTGTCGGTTGGCTGTGGGGCCCGGGTGGGTGAGACTGCCCGGGACACGCCGTAAACCCGTCCCTGGGGGCTTGGCAGCGGCATCCATGCCGCTGACAGTCCCGGTCAGCCTCACCCACCCGCGCCATCCAGCATTCCGCGCGGCGGAGGGTGAGCAAAGGCAAGAGCAGTAGATCCACGCCGTGCGTGGATGCTTTTGATCCTGCTCTGGAAACGAAAAAGGCAGCCATCGGCTGCCTTTTTTGTTTCTGCCCTTGATTCCGCCCTTCGCGTCCGCGCCGCACGGAAAACGGTCGAGAGGGGGCGGATGGCCCTCTCCAAAACCGTTGGCGCCATGGGCCCGAGGCATGCCTCGGGCGGGTTGGGCAGGACGCCCAACCCCGGTCTTGCCGTGTGCGCAGGACAGCGCACACGAGCAAGGCGCCATCGAGCACCATGGAAGGGCTTTGGCGTGTTTTGGAGAGGGCCATCCGCCCCCTCCCCCACGTATCAATCAAGGCGCCGCGAACGGAGCGCTCGATAAACCTTATTCCGCCAACATCGCCGCCAGCTTCTCCCGCGCCGGCCCTGCCAGCTTCGGGTTGTCCAGCGCGAAACGGATCGTCGCTTCGACCAGCCCCAGGTGCGTGCCGCAGTCGAAGCGCGTGCCCTCGAAACGATAGGCATCGACTTCTTCGGTCTTCAGCAGCTGCGCGATCGCATCGGTCAGCTGGATCTCACCGCCGGCGCCGCTGCCGGTATTTTCCAGCAGCTCGAAGATCTTCGGGCTCAGCACGTAGCGGCCGACCACGGCCAGGTCGCTCGGCGCGTCCTCCGGCTTCGGCTTCTCCACGATCTGCGAAATGCGCCCCTTGCGGCCATCGAAGGCCTCGGTTGCGACGATGCCATAGCTGGCGGTCTTGTCGTGCGGCACATCTTCAACGGCGATGACGCTGGCGCCACTGGCTTCGTTCAGATCGGCCATCTGCTTCAGCGCGCCGTCGCCGCGGTTCCAGATCAGGTCGTCCGGCAGCAGCACTGCAAACGGCTCGTCACCGATCACGGCCTTCGCACACAGCACCGCATGGCCCAGGCCCAGGGCCTCGGCCTGGGTCACGAAGATCGCGCGCACGCCGTTGGGCAGCACGTGGCGGATCATCTCCAGCTGTTCCTGCTTGCCGGCGCGCTCGAGCTTCTGCTCCAGCTCGTAGGCCTTGTCGAAGTAGTCGGCGACCGCGTGCTTGTAGCGGTTGGTGATGAACACCAGCGTGTCACAGCCCGCTTCGATCGCCTCATCGACCGCGTACTGGATCAGCGGCCGATCAATGATCGGCAGCATCTCCTTCGGTACGGTCTTGGTTGCTGGCAAAAAACGCGTCCCGAGTCCTGCCACCGGGAAAACCGCTTTGCGAATTCGCTTGCTCATTGGTGCCTGTTGGCCTCACGTGCCGGAAAAGGCACGACTTTAGCGGATGAGATGTAAGCATCCTGTTCGATCGGAGAGAACTCCGGCATCGTCGCAAACAGGACTTCCTTGATGGTGTCGGTGTCATAGCTGCACACCGCGTCGCGCAGGCGCGGGACGTTGCCCAGCACCAGATCGCGCGAGAACGTGCGCACGCCGGCTTCGAGGATCTTCGGATGCGCGGTGGCGCGGTAGTCCTCGTCCGAGTAGAACAGCGTCTCGTGCAGCTTCTCGCCCGGGCGCAGGCCGGTATAGATGATCTGCACATCCTTGTACGGCTGCTTGCCCGCCAGGCGGATCATCTGCTCGGCCAGGAGGCGGATCGGTACCGGCTCACCCATGTCGAGCGTGTAGATCGCACCATGCGATGCCGACGCCGCTGCCTGCAGGATCAGCTGGCAGGCCTCGGGGATGGTCATGAAGTAGCGGCTGACTTCCGGGTCGGTGACCGTGACCGGGCCGCCGCGCAGGATCTGTTCGCGGAACAGCGGCACCACACTGCCGGCCGAGGCCAGCACGTTGCCGAAACGTACCGTGACGAAACGGGTGTGCGTGGACTTCTGGTCCAGGCTCTGGCAGATCATCTCTGCGTAGCGCTTGCTCGCACCCAGCGCGTTGACTGGATCGACCGCCTTGTCGGTGGAGATGAACACGAAATGCTCGACGCGTGCTTCAAGGCAGGCACGGGCCACGTTCTCGGTCGCCAGAATGTTGTTGCGCACCGCTTCGCGCAGCTGCCGTTCCAGCACCGGCACATGCTTGTAGGCAGCGGCATGGAATGCGGTGTCGACCGGATGCAGCGAGAGTGCATGGCGGATCACCGCGGGGTCGCCACAGTCGCCCAGCACCGCTTCGATCTCGATATCGGGGAAGCTGCGGCGCAGCTCACCTTCGATGGTCAGCAGCAGCAGCTCGCTGATCTCCAGCAGGACGATGCGGCCGGCACCGTGGCGTGCGCACTGGCGGCACAGCTCCGAGCCGATCGAACCACCGGCACCGGTGACCATCACGGTGCGCCCGCCCAACCAGCCACGGATCAGGTTCCAGTCCGGGGTGATCGGCTTGCGGCCAAGCAGGTCCTCGATCGCCACTTCCTTCAGCTGGCCTGGCAGCGACTGGCCCTGCAGGATGTCGCTGAGCTTGGGCACCGTGCGGAACGGCACGCCGGTGCTTTCACAGATGGCGACCACACGCTGCATGCCCGCGGCATCCAGCGAAGGCATGGCGATCACCAGCAGCTTGGCCGCCGTCTCGCGGACCACCGTCGGGGCATCATCCAGACTGCCGAGGATCGGCAGACCCTGCAGATTGGCGCCACGCAGGTGGGGTGCATCATCCAGCAGGCCGACCGGCTCGAAGTTGCCGGAACGGCGCAGATCGCGGACCAGGGTCTCGGCTGCCTGCCCGGCACCGAGGATCAGCACGCGGCGCGCGCTCGAATCGGACTGCAGTGCCTGGTAGTCCTTCCAGGCCCGGTACAGCAGGCGCGGCGCGCCCAGCAGCGCCGACAGCGCGAACGGATAGATCACCAGCACGGACATCGGCACGCCGTCGAAGCGCTTCCACATCAGCACCAGCACGATGCCGACCAGGCCGATGAAGCTGGCCTTGAAGATGTTCAGCAGGTCGCTGACGCTGGCGAAACGCCACAGCCCGCGATACAGGCCCACGCGCCAGAACACCAGGGCCTGCAGCAGCAGCACCAGGGTGGTATCGACGTTCCAGAGGGGCAGCGCGGGCGCGTTGGGCAGGATCGAGTAGCGCCCCGCGTGAAGCAGCTGCCAGCATGCCCAGACCATGAACAGGTCATGGCAGACAATGGCCGAGCGCGGCATCAGGCCCAGAATTCTGTCCCGCAGGGGTGAAGCCATAAGTCAGGTAGATCCTTGTCGGTGACGCAATCCATTGCGCAGGAGGAGCCAAACGACGCTCAGCGCGGCAAACCACGCGACCGCCAGGACAGCCTCCCACCTCGGCTGCAAATTGGAGCAGACATTAAGCACTGTAATGCTGAACAGGCCCAAAGCAAAGTACATCCCTGTCACCTGGGCATGACTGGCTCCTGCCTGTACCGCCCGCTGGTAGACATGCTGGGTATGGGGTTCCATCCAGCGTTGTCCTGAAATGATGCGCGCCGCCAGTGTGAAGCCAGCGTCCACAAGGAACGCCGAGGCCGGCACCAGCAGCAGGATCCAGTGGATATCGGTACGCACCGCGGCGATGGCCAGAACGACGGCAACGGCATAGCCCAGCGCGCCACTTCCGACATCGCCCATGAAGATCCGCGCCCGTGGAAAATTGAACGGCAGAAAGCCCAGGCAGGCCAGGCCGAGCGCGACGGCGGCCAGCGAATAGGGCCAGGGCAGCACCGGCGCCAGGCCCAGCGCGACCACGAGGGCCTGGCTGGCAGCAATACCGTTGATGCCATCCATGAAGTTCCAGATGTTGATCAGCGACGCGGTGAACACCAACACCAGCCCGGCCAGCAGCCAGCTGCCACCGTGCACCTTCACCAGCGCACCCAGCAGTGCGGCGGCAATGAAATGCACCAGCAGGCGGCGCATGGCCGGCAACGGCCGGTGGTCGTCCCACCAGCCGATGCCCGCGACCAGCACCAGGCCGATGCTGGCGACCAGCAGGCTTGGCGCCGATTCGGGCCAGACCCACATCGCCACGCCAGCAGTGACCAGCAGGCTGATGACGATCGCGATTCCGCCGCCGCGCGGCGTTGCCACGCTATGGCTGCGACGCTCGCCGGGCTGATCCATCAGTTGCTGGCGCAGGGCATAGCCACGTGCCGCCCAGGTCAATCCGGCACTCAGCAGGGCAAGCCCCAGCAGCGCGCCCATCACGAGCCACGGCATGGATCAGAGCACCGCGTAGTTCAGCAGTGGCTTGACCGTGCCCCATTCCTTGCAGCTCGGGCACTGCCAGTGGTGGGTGCGTGCGCCGAAGCCGCAGCGGGTGCAGCGGTAGGCAGGGTTGCGCACCAGCAACTGGTCGGTGATGTGCTTGAGGTCGTGCAGGGTCGCGGTGGAATCGGCGCCCTCGGCCAGGGTCAGGTCGATCAGCGCCGATTCGCCACGCACCGACGGACGATCCTTGAGCTGGCGGCCAAGGTAGGCACGGGCCGGAGCCACACCCTCCTGCTCTTCCATCAGCCGGGTCAGGGCCAGCACCGGGGCAATGCCACGGTAGTGTTCGGTCATTTCCGACAGGAACGCACGCGCGCCCCCCAGGTCGCCGACCTTGCGGTAGTTTTCCATCAGCGCCGGCAGCAGCTCGGGCAGGTACTCCGGATCGTTGCGCGCGGCGCGTTCGAATGCACGCACGGCGGCTTCGGCATTACCCGCATCCGTCTCAAGTCGACCTTCGATGATGCCGGCGCGCACCGACATGGCGTCGGCCTGGTAGGCGCGGGCGATCGCCGCCCTCGCCTCTTCCAGCTTGCCGGCGCCACGGAAGCGTTCGGCCAGCTCGCATTCGAACTGACCGATCAGCTTGCCCATCGGCTCGCCGGTGACGTCTTCGAAGCGGGTGGCGTTGTCGATCGCCTTTTCCCAGTCACGCTCGGCCTGGTAGATGCCGATCAGGTGCTTGAGCGCCTGCGGAGCGCGCTGGTCCAGCTGCGCCAACTCGGTGAACACAGTCTCTGCACGGTCCAGCAGGCCGGACTTCATGTAGTCCTCGCCCAGCGCCAGCAGGGCCTGCACGCGCTGCGCGTCGCTCAGGTCATGGCGGTTGACCAGCCCCTGGTGCAGGCGGATGGCGCGGTCCACTTCACCGCGGCGGCGGAACAGGTGGCCCAGCGCAACCTGGGTCTCGAAGGTTTCCTTGTCCAGCTCGGCGATGTGCAGGAACAGTTCGATGGCCTTGTCCGGCTGCTCGTTGAGCAGGTAGTTCAGGCCACGGAAGTAGGTGCTGGACAGTCGGCTGACCTGGTTGTCACCGTGGCGCTGGCCGCCACGCCGGCCAATCACCCACCCGGCCAGTGCGGCCAGCGGAACGAACAGGAAAAACCACAGCCACTCGGTGACGAAATCCATCTTCGATCAGCGTCCATCAAAAGATTGGGGGGAAACACCCGCGGCCGGCGTGGCGGCGGACTTGTTGGCACGGCGCAGCTGGCCGTAGAGCGGAATGACCACGCTCACCAGCACCAGGCCGGCACCGACGATGACACCGATCAGCAGGGCCGCAATCAGCGCCACGCCCACGGAGGTATTCAACTGGGTAAACAGCAGGTTGATCGACATCGCGGTCATGTTGACCGCACCAATGATCAGCCCAAGGATCAGGACCGCCAGCAGGACCAGCAGACGAAAGACCTTCATGCGACAGCTCCAGTGGCAGGAGTCCGTAGCTTATCCGACCCGCGGCTGGATTCGCACGCGGTGGCGCGACGGAGGCTCAGGCCGGATCGGCGTCCAGCGGCAGCACACTGCTGACCCGCTCGCGCAGTTCCTTGCCCGGCTTGAAATGGGGGACGTGCTTGCCCGGCAGGGCAACCGATTCGCCGGTCTTCGGGTTGCGACCCAGGCGCGGCGGACGATAGTGCAGCGAGAAGCTGCCAAAACCACGGATTTCGATGCGATCCCCGGCGGACAGCGATCCGCCCATCATTTCCAGCAATGACTTCACCGCCAGATCGACATCATCGGCCTTCAGGTGCGCCTGGCGGCGCGCAAGGATTTCGATCAGTTCGGATTTGGTCATTACCGGCTCACATCAGGGGCATCTCAGCCTGAAACGGCCCAGGCAGAAGCCCGGGCCGTCCAGGAAACAACAAACAGCGTAAGGCCGATTACTCGGACTTGTTGCCGTTCAGCTGTGCACGCAGCAGCGCGCCCAGCTGGGTGGTGCCGCTGGAAGCCGAAGAGGACTGGTATTCCTCCAGCACTTCGCGCATTTCCGCGTCGTCCTTGGCCTTGATCGACAGCTGCAGGGTACGGCCCTTGCGGTCCATGCCCACGAACTTGGCTTCGATCTTGTCGCCGACCTTCAGGTGCTGGGTGGCGTCGTCAACGCGCTCGTTGGCGATGTCGCGCGCCGAGACGTAACCTTCGATGCCGTCAGCCAGCTCGATGATCGCGCCCTTGGCGTCGACTTCCTTCACCACGCCTTCGACCTTGGAGCCCTTCGGATTGGCAGCCATGTACTGGCCGAACGGATCCTGCTCCAGCTGCTTCACGCCCAGGGAGATGCGCTCGCGCTCCGGATCGACAGCCAGGACGACGGCGTCCAGGGTATCGCCCTTCTTGAAGTTGCGAACGACGTCTTCGCCGGTGGTGTTCCAGCTGATGTCGGACAGGTGGACCAGGCCGTCGATGCCGCCGTCCAGGCCGATGAAGATGCCGAAGTCGGTGATCGACTTGATCTGGCCCGACACCTTGTCACCCTTCTTGTGGGTGGCAGCGAAGGTTTCCCACGGATTGGCGGCAACCTGCTTCATGCCCAGCGAGATGCGGCGACGCTCTTCATCGACGTCCAGCACCATCACTTCGACTTCATCACCAACCTGGACAACCTTGGACGGGTTGACGTTCTTGTTGGTCCAATCCATCTCGGAGACGTGCACCAGGCCTTCGACGCCCGGCTCGATCTCAACGAACGCACCGTAATCGGTGACGTTGGAGACCTTGCCGAAGACGCGGCTGTTGGCCGGGTAACGACGGCCGATGTTGTCCCACGGATCCTCGCCCAGCTGCTTCAGGCCCAGCGAAACGCGGTTGCGCTCGCGGTCGAACTTCAGCACGCGGACGTCCAGCTCGTCGCCGACGTTCACGACTTCCGACGGGTGACGCACGCGCTTCCACGCCATGTCGGTGATGTGCAGCAGGCCGTCGATACCGCCCAGGTCCACGAACGCGCCGTAGTCGGTCAGGTTCTTGACCACACCCTTCAGGATCGCGCCTTCCTGCAGCTTGTCCATCAGCTGCTCGCGCTCTTCCGAGTGCTCGCTTTCGACGACAGCGCGGCGCGAGACCACGACGTTGTTACGCTTGCGGTCCAGCTTGATGAGCTTGAACTCGAGTTCCTTGCCTTCCAGGTAGGCCGGATCGCGCACCGGGCGCACATCGACCAGGGAACCCGGCAGGAAGGCGCGGACATCCTTGATGTCCACGGTGAAACCACCCTTGACCTTGCCGCTGATGCGGCCGGTGATGGTTTCGTTCTTTTCCAACGCCTCTTCCAGCTCGTCCCACACCATCGCGCGCTTGGCCTTCTCGCGCGACAGGACGGTTTCGCCGAAGCCGTTCTCGATCGAGTCGAGGGCGACCTTGACGATGTCGCCTTCGGCGACGTCGATTTCGCCAGCGTCGTTACGGAACTGTTCGATCGGCACGATGCCTTCGGACTTCAGGCCAGCGTTGATCACCACGACGTCGCCGCGGACTTCAACAACGGTACCGCTGACGATGGCGCCCGGCTTCAGCTTGGCCAGGTTGGCCTGGCTGGCTTCAAACAGTTCGGCAAATGATTCGGTCATTAGATTTACTCTGTTGGACACATGGGTCGGTGGCGTCCCCTTCAGGGGAATGGCGACCGCCCGCCTGTTGGTCGACCCCGGAAACGCAGGTCGTGTGTAGTAGGAAAACCGCCACGCATCATTGCGCGGCGGAGCTGGTACAGCACTGCTTTGCGCGACCACCACCGATGCAGCTGGCAGTGCTCCCGCACGAACGGATCAGGCAGCCGGAACCGGAAGCAGATCCATCACTCGGGCAACGACATCATCGATGCCGATGCCTGTGGTGTCGATGAGGACAGCATCGTCTGCCGGCTTCAGGGGCGCCACGGTACGCTGAGCATCACGGGCGTCGCGGGCCATGATCTCGCGCAGGAGGTCATCAAAGTTAACAGAAACCCCCTTGTCTTTCAACTGCTTATGCCGGCGCTCGGCGCGCTCCTCGGCACTGGCGGTCAGGAAGACCTTGTAGGGGGCGTCCTTGAAGATCACCGTGCCCATGTCGCGGCCGTCGGCGACCAGGCCGGGCAGCTCCCTGAATGCGCGCTGGCGCTCCTTCAGGGCCGCGCGGACCTCCGGAATGGCGGCAATGGCCGAGGCCAGGGCGCCGGTGGTCTCCAGGCGCAGCTCGTCGGTGGCATCGGTGCCGTTGACCATGACCCGCATCGACTCGCCCCGTTCAACAAACTGAACATGGGTGTCGAAAGTACAGCGCACCAGCGCCGAGGCGTCGGAGGTGTCGATGTCTGCCCAGCTCGCGGCCACGCCCACTGCGCGGTACAGCGCACCCGAATCCAGGTAATGCCAGCCCATCCGGCGCGCGATGATGCGGCTGATGGTACCCTTGCCAGCCCCGGAAGGGCCGTCGATGGTCAGGACGGGAGCGAGTGGATTCATGGGGTTCCCAGAGCGTGTGAAGGGGTCATTCTAGCCCCTGCCCGAGGCCCCGCGCGGCGACTTTCGTGCAACCACTTGAAACATCGACAAAAAGCCCGGTAGAATGGCGGGCTTGAACGAGCGTCAACTGCCGATTGTCTTTCGCATATCGCGGCCACGCTCCACCCGAACAACTACTGTTTACGCCGAGGTATGCCATGAAAGTCCTGTCCTCCCTGAAGTCGGCGAAGGCCCGTCACCGCGACTGCAAGGTCGTCCGTCGTCGCGGCAAGATCTTCGTCATCTGCAAGTCGAACCCGCGTTTCAAGGCGCGTCAGCGCTAAGCCCAACAGCCCTCGCGGCTGCGGCTGGCCCTACGCGGGGCCGACCCGATGCAAGAAACCGCCTTCGGGCGGTTTTTTGTTTATGCGGCTTTTTCCTGCCGTTTTTGCTGTAATCGCCTTTCTTGACCACTGGGGAGTAGATCGAGATGAAGCGTTACCTGTCCGCCCTGGCCGTGATGGCCACCCTGGCCGCCGCTACGCCGGCGATGGCCGATACCCTGCTTGTCGACCGCGCCCGCGAGAAGCCGGCCGGTGCCCTGCCCGTGCGCGGCCAGAGCATGCAGCAGGTGCAGGCGCAGTTCGGCGCGCCGAGCGAACAGCTGCAGCCGCGCGGCGGGCAGAAGCGGCAATGGCCGACCATCAACCGCTGGGTGTACCCGCAGTTCACCGTCTACTTCGAGAAGCAGAAGGTGATCGACGTGGTGGCCAACCAGGCGGACCCGAACGAAATCGGCCCGAAACCGCCGATCCGTTGATCCCTTTACCCGCCGTGGGCGGGCCTGTGTAGCGAGACCATGAACCAGACCCTTCGTTTTCCTGCCGAGTGGGAAGCCCAGAGCGGCGTCCTGATTGCCTGGCCCACCGCCGACACCGACTGGGCCGACCGCCTGGGCCAGGTGGAAGAGACCTACATCGCCCTGGTCGCGGCCATCACCCGCTTCCAGCCGGTACTGATCTGCGTGGCCGACGACGATGTGGAGACCTATGCCGAAATGCGGCTGCGCTCCAACCGCATCGACATGGGCAAGGTCCACTTCACCACGGCCGCCTACGACGATACCTGGCTGCGCGACTCCGGCCCGATCACCCTGCGCCGCGCCGACGGCGGTTTCCAGCTGCTGGACTTCCGCTTCACCGGCTGGGGCGGCAAGTTCGATGCCACCCTGGATGACCAGCTGGTGGGCGTGCTCGACCAGGCCGGCGTGTTCAACGACGCGCCAGTGCGCAGCATCCCGTTCGCGCTGGAAGGCGGCGGCATCGAAACCGACGGCGAAGGCACCCTGCTGACCACCTGGAAGTGCCTGCACGAGCGCCACCCGGACCGCGACCGCGACAGCCTGAGCGCCGACCTGGCCGACTGGCTGCAGCAGGACCGCGTGCTGTGGCTGGACCACGGCTATCTGGAAGGCGACGACACCGACGCGCACATCGACACCCTCGCCCGCTTCGCTTCGGTCGACAGCATCGTCTACCAGGCCTGCGACGACGAGAGCGACTCGCACTACGCCGAGCTGCAGGCGATGGGCAACGAACTGGCCGCGCTGCGCACGAAGGATGGCCAGCCGTACCGCCTGTTCCCGCTGCCGTGGGCCCAGCCGGTGATTGACGAGGGCCGCCGCCTGGCCGCGTCGTATGCCAATTACCTGATCGTCAATGGTGCGGTGCTGATGCCGGCCTATGGCGATCCGGCCGATGACCTGGCCCGCGACGTGCTGGCGCAGGCGCACCCGGGCCGCGAGATCGTGCAGGTGCCCTGCCGCTCGCTGATCTGGCAGAACGGCAGCCTGCACTGCATCACCATGCAGCTGCCGGCAGGGCTGTTGAAGGCCTGATGGATGACGTCGGGCCCCGCCCGGCGCCGCTTTTGTAGAGTCGAGCCATGCTCGACTGGCCTTTTGTAGAGCCGAGCCCACGCTCGGCTGGGGCGCTCGCGCAACCGGAGCAGAACGCAGCCGAGCATGGGCTCGGCTCTACAACACCGGCCCATTCAGCGCGCGACACGCCGTTGCCGTCCATCCGCGCTAACATGCAGGTTTTCCCCCGCAGGAACGCCCCGCATGAACTCGCGCAGCCCCCTTACCGTCGCCCTGATCCAGGAGCGCAACCACGGTGATGCCGCCGCCAACCTGGCGGTGATCGAAGCACGCGTGGCCGAGGCGGCTGCGCAGGGTGCCAAGCTGGTGCTGCTGCAGGAACTGCATAACGGTCCGTATTTCTGCCAGCACGAGTCGGTGGACGAGTTCGACCTGGCCGAGCCGATTCCGGGCCCGAGCACCGAGCGCCTGGGCGCGCTGGCGAAGAAGCATGGCGTGGTGCTGGTCGGCTCGCTGTTCGAACGCCGCGCCGCTGGCCTGTACCACAACACCGCCGTGGTGTTCGAGAAGGACGGCACGCTGCTCGGCAAGTACCGCAAGATGCATATCCCGGACGATCCGGGCTTCTACGAAAAGTTCTACTTCACCCCGGGCGACATCGGCTTCACGCCGATCGACACCTCGGTGGGTCGCCTCGGCGTGCTGGTCTGCTGGGACCAGTGGTACCCGGAAGCGGCACGCCTGATGGCGCTGGCCGGTGCCGAACTGCTGCTCTACCCGACCGCGATCGGTTGGGACCCGGACGACATGCAGGACGAGAAGACCCGCCAGCGCGACGCCTGGGTGCTGAGCCACCGCGGCCATGCCGTGGCCAACGGCCTGCCGGTGCTGAGCTGCAACCGCGTCGGCCATGAAGCCTCACCGCTGGGTGCGTCGGGCATCCAGTTCTGGGGCAACAGCCACGTGCTGGGCCCGCAGGGCGAGTTCCTGGCCGAGGCCGGCACCGATGCCACGGTTCTGCTGTGCGATGTCGACCTGCAGCGCAGTGAGCACGTGCGCCGCATCTGGCCGTTCCTGCGCGACCGTCGCATCGACGCGTACGGCGACCTGCTCAAGCGCTACATCGACTGAGCCGGAGCCGCGCATGGCCGTCCTCATCCGTGATGCCGGCCCGGCCGACATCGACGCGATCACCGCGATCTATGCGGTGGAAGTGACCGACTTCGTCAACACCTACGAGTACGACATCCCGGATGCGACCGAGATGCTGCGCCGCATGCGCGACATCATCGATCGTGGTTTCCCCTACCTGGTCGCCGAGATCGACGGCCAGGTGGCCGGCTATGCCTATGCCAACACCTACCGCACCCGCGTGGCGTACCAGTGGACCGTGGAGAACTCGGTCTACGTCGATGCCCGCTTCCAGGGCAAGGGCGTCGGCACCGGCCTGCTGCAGGCGCTGATCGACGCCTGCGTGGCGCGTGGCTACCGGCAGATGGTGGCGGTGATCGGCGAACCGACCAATACCGCTTCAATCAAGCTGCACGAACGGTTCGGCTTCGAACTGGTGGGCGTGTTCCGTGGCCTCGGCCGCAAGCACGGCCGCTGGCTGGATACCGTGCAGATGCAGCGCGCGCTCGGCGACGGCGCCGACACCGCACCTTCCAATGAATGAACCCATGACCGAAACCCTTCCCGAAACCGGCGACGATCTGTTCGCCGGCCAGCCGGTGCGCGTCATCGAACGCGACGGCGTGCGCTACACCCTGCTGGGCACCGCCCATGTTTCGCGCGCCAGCGTTGAAGCCGTGGAGAAAGCCATCGACAGCGGCCGTTTCGACGCGGTGGCGGTCGAGCTGGACCCGCAGCGCCTGCAGGCACTAAGCGACCCGGACACGCTGGCCAAGCTCGACCTGGTCGAGGTGATCCGCAAGGGTCGCGTTGCCCTGTTCGCCGCCAACCTGGCCCTGTCCGCCTACCAGCGACGCCTGGCCGAACAGCTGGACATCGAGCCAGGCGCCGAACTGAAGCGCGCGGTGGAACTGGCCCGCGAACGCGACCTGCCCGTGCACCTGATCGACCGCGAGGTCGGCCTGACCTTCCGCCGTGCCTCGCAGCGGCTGGGCTTCTTCGGCAAGCTGAAGCTGGTCGCGGGGCTCGGCGCTGGCCTGTTCTCGTCCGAGGAAGTGGGCGAAAACGAGATCGAGAAGCTCAAGCAGGGCGACATGCTGGAATCGAGCTTCGGCGAGTTCGCCAGCGAGAGCCCGGCGCTGTACGAGACCATCATCGGCGAACGCGACCGCTACATGGCCACGCGCCTGCGCGAGGAACACAACCCGCAGCAGCGTGAAGTGCTGGCGGTTGTCGGTGCGGGCCACCTTGCAGGGCTGGCGCGTTACCTGGAAACCGACACCGAGGCACCGGCGCCGCTGCGCGCCGAGCTGGAAGCGGTACCGAAGAAGCGCAACATTCCGTGGTTCACGCTGGGCATCCTGGCGATCGTGGCGACCGGCATCGGCGTGGGCTTCTACCGCGGCGGCCTCGGCGTGGGTACCGAACTGCTGGCGACCTGGGCGATGTATACCGGCGGCCTGGCGGGCCTGGGCTGCCTGCTGGCCGGCGGCCATCCCCTGAGCATCCTCACTGCAATCGCGGTGGCGCCGTTCAAGCCGTTCCGCCTGAGCATCCCCACCGGCGCGTTCTCGGCGCTGGTGGAAGCGCGCCTGCGCAAGCCGGCCTACGAAGACTTCCTCAAGCTGCGCGACGATGCGCAGAGCCTGAAAGGCTGGTACCGCAATCGCGTCACCCGCGTGGTGCTGACCTTCATGCTGACCAACATCGGCAGCATGCTCGGCCTGTGGCTGACCACGTTCAAGGTGTGGGGCAAGGTCGCGGGGTAAACCTCAACCGGCCACAGAATCTGTTGCGCCCGAGCCGATGCTCGGGCGGCGCCGCGATGTGGCGAACAGCAGCCGAGCATGGGCTCGGCTCTACATCGGCGCGGAATCTGTAGCGCCCGAGCCCACGCTCGGGCGGCGCCGCGACGCGGCGAACAGCAGCCGAGCATGGGCTCGGCTCTACATGGGCACGGCATCTGTAGCGCCCGAGCCGATGCTCGGGCGGCGCCGCGATGTGGCGAACAGCAGCCGAGCATAGGCTCGGCTCTACATGGGCACGGCATCTGTAGCGCCCGAGCCGATGCTCGGGCGGCGCCGCGATGTGGCGAACAGCAGCCGAGCATGGGCTCGGCTCTACATGGGCACGGCATCTGTAGCGCCCGAGCCCACGCTCGGGCGGCGCCGCGATGTGGCGAACAGCAGCCGAGCATCGGCTCGGCTCTACATGGGCACGGCATCTGTAGCGCCCGAGCCCACGCTCGCGCGGCGCCGCGATGTGGCGAACAGCAGCCGAGCATCGGCTCGGCTCTACATGGGCGCGGAATATGTAGCGCCCGAGCCCATGCTGGGGCGACGCCGCAACGTGGCGAACAGCAGCCGAGCATGGGCTCGGCTCTACATGGGCACGGCATCTGTTGCGCCCGAGCCCATGCTCGCGCGGCGCCGCGATGTGGCGAACAGCAGCCAAGCATCGGCTCGGCTCTACATGGGAAAACACACGCGGCGAACGAAAAAAAGGGGGAGGCCGCCCCACTACGACCGGCCTCCCCCACACCACAACACGTTGCCGCGCATTACGGTCGAGCAAGCTCGACCACTACACCGGGGTACCCGCCACGACCTCCAGGCCGCGCGCGCGTCGGATCAGCCGCGTCACGGCATTGCGCAGGTCATCCAGCACGGCGTAGATCGTCGGCAGGAACAGCAGGCTGACCACGGTCGAGAACGCCAGGCCGCCGGCAATCGCGCGCGCCATCGGTGCGTACTCCGGGCCGTTGCCGAACATCTGCGTATTGGTCAGCGAGATCGGCACCATCGCCAGGATCGCCGTGCCCATGGTCATCATGATCGGGCGCAACCGCTCGCGTGAGCCTTCCACCAGTGCCTGCGTCCGGCCCATGCCGCCGCGCCGCAGGTTGTTGATGTGCTCGATCATCACGATGCCGTTGTTCACCACCACGCCCATCAGTACCAGGATGCCGATGAAGGACATGATCCCGAACGAAGTGCCGGTGATCCAGAACAGCCAGAACACGCCGAAGATCGAGAACAGCACGCCGCTCATGATCGCCGCCGGGAACAGCAGCGACTCGAACACCGCCGCCATCACCACGTAGATCATCACCAGCGCGATCAGCAGGTTGAACACCATCTGCTGCATGGCCTCGTCATCGTTGCCGTAGTCGCCACCATCGAAGGTGTAGCCATAGCCGGCCGGGAAGTTCATCGGTTTGAGCACCGACTCCATCGCCTTGCGACCGTCCGGCGCGGTGACCTTCTCGGCCAGGTTGGCCTTGATGGTCAGCGTTGTCTGGCGGTTGGTGCGACCGATCTGGGTGGCCGACGAGCCGACGTCAACGGTGACCAGGCTCAGCAGCGGCACGCTGCGGCCATCGCCGGTACGCACGCTGAAACCGGCCAGGTCTTCCGGGCTGCTCTGCTCGGCACCGGCGAAACGCACCCACACCGGCACTTCGTTGTCGCCACGGCGGAACTCGCGCATCGGTGCACCGCGCAGCGCCAGCCCGACAAAGCTGGCCACCTGCTCGGCGTTGAAGCCGAACGCCGCCGCACGCTCGCGGTCGACACGTACCTTCAGCTCACCACCCTTCTCGCCGTTGTCGATGCGCACGTCGCGCAGCTCGGCACGCTGGGCCAGCAGCGGCACCACTTCCTGGCCGATCTCCTGCAGCATCGAACTGGAATCTCCGACCAGCTGCACCTGCACGCCCTGGTTGCCGCCACCGCCGCCATCACCGCCCTGGTTGCCGACGAAGTAGTCGGTCCGCGCCGACTTCGGCAGGCCCTTGCGCAGCTCTTCCTGCAGCGCCTTGATGTCCTTGGCGTACTTCTCGTCCAGGGTGACCACGGTCGAGCTGCCTTCCTGTTCGCTGTACCAGGAATAGACCTGCTTGACGTGCAGGCGTTCACGGTTGGCGTCGATCCAGTTCTCCACCCGCGCCACTTCCTCGGACATCTGCCGGTAGGTGTAGGCGCCCTTCCACATGTAGCCGATGAAGATGTCCTTGCCACCTTCGCCGCCAAACATGTCGACCTTGGTCAGCTTCATCGGCACCAGGCTGACCAGCACCACCAGCACGATGCCGAGCAGGCTCCAGCCGCGATGGCGCAATGACCAGTCCAGCAGCCGGGCGTAGCGGCGCTGCAGGCGCGCGATCACGCCGGTCTGCGAGTGCAGCAGCTTGGGCGTGGCCATGCGCGCGGACAGCATCGGGATCAGGCTGACCGCCACCAGCCACGACGCCAGCAGCGAGACCGAGATGGTGATGGCGATCTGCGCCATGAAAATGCTGATGTTGTTGGTCTCGCCGAACAGGTTCGGCACGAACACGATGCAGTGGCACAGGGTGCCCGCACTGAGGGCGATGGCCACATTGCGGGTGCCGATGATCGAGGCCAGGCGTGGCTGGTCCGGAAGGCGCTCGCGTTCCTGGTAGATGCTCTCCACCACCACCACGGCGTTGTCGACCAGCATGCCCACGGCCAACAGCAGGCCCATCATGGTCAGGATGTTCAGCGTCACCCCGACGAAGTACATGAAGCCCAGGGTGATGGTGAAGCAGATCGGGATGGCCAGGGTCACCATCAGCGTGGACGGCCAATGGCGCAGGAAGAAGAACAGCACGGTGACCGACAGGATCAGGCCGACCGCACCGGCTTCGGCCAGTTCCAGCAGCGAGGACGTCACCGCCTTGCCCTGGTTGTCGATCACCTTGATCTGGACGTCGCGCATCGACGCTTCGGCGCGGATCGCTTCGACCTCGGCCAGCGCCGCGCGCGACACCTCCACCAGGTTGGCGCTGCGCTCCTTGAAGATGTCCAGGCCGACCGCCGGGTTGCCGTCCAGGCGCCGCCCATAGTTCATCCGCGCAGGCTTCAGGCGCACGTCGGCAATGTCGCCCAGGCGCAGGCCCTTGGCGTTGATCACCAGGTCACGCATTTCCTGCAGGTCGGTGATCTCGCCCACCGGCTGCACGCGAACGCGCTGGCCGTTGTCGTCGATCTGCCCGGCCGAGATCGAGAAGTTCAGCGTGCGCAGGCGCTCACTCAGCTCGTTGATGCTCAGGCCGTGCGCGTTGAGCCGGTTCGGATCGATGGCGATCTCAACCTCGTTCGGCGGCGCGCCGGTGATGTCGACCCGCGCCACGCCCGGTATCCGCTCGATGCGCCGCTTGAATTCGCGGTCGAGCATGTCGTACGCGGTGGTCAGATCGGTGGTGCTGGCCAGCCGCACCTTCAGCACCGGCTGGTCGCTGCTGGACCACTTGAACACGTTGTAGCGCTGCAGGTCATCGGGCAGGTCGCTGCGGATCGCATCGATGCGTTCGCGGGCATCGGAGGCGGCGATGGCGATGTCGCGGTCCCAGTCGCTGAACTCGATGAAGATCAGCGCCGCTTCGGAGGTGGCCGACGAACGCATGCGCTTGATGCCGGTCATCGTCGCCAGCGATTCCTCCACCGGGCGGATGATGGTCCGCTCCACTTCCTCCGGGGTTGAACCGGTGTACGGAATCTGCACGAACAGGAACGGCGCGGAGATGTCCGGCAGCGCTTCCAGCGGCAGCCGGAACGAGGCGATCAGGCCGATCACCACCAGTGACACGAAACACATGATGGTGGTGACCGGGCGGCGGATGGAGAACTCGGCAACACTCATGCCGGTTCCTCCGCACCCGCCGCGGTGCCCGCCGCACCCGGCTCGATCTCACCGGCGTGCTTGCGGCCGCGCTCGCGGTAATAGGCATCGCCGCGGCGATCCATCAGGTCGTACACCACCGGGATCACCAGCAGGGTCAGCAGGGTCGACACCAGCAGGCCACCGATCACGGTGATCGCCATCGGCGCGCGCACTTCGGCGCCCTCGCCCATCGCCACCGCCAGCGGCAGGAAGCCGAACAGCGTGCACAGCGTGGTCATGATGATCGGCCGCAGGCGCGAACGTGCGCCCTCTACCAGCGCCTCATGCTTGGCCACGCCGGCCTCGCGCAGCTGGTTGACCTTGTCGATCAGGATGATCGCGTTCTTGGTGACCAGGCCGACCAGCAGGATCAAGCCGATGAACACCACCACCGAGATGGGCTTGCCGGTCAGCATCAGCGCCAGGATCGCGCCGACCAGTGCCAGCGGGATGGTGAACAGGATCACGAACGGATGCAGCAGCGACTCGAACTGCGAGGCCATCACCAGGTAGACCAGGAAGATCGCCAGGCCGAAGGCGAAGATCAGCGACTTCGCCGCCTGCGCCAGCTCCTCGCCCTGGCCGCCGATGTGCAGGCCGACGCCCGCGCCCAGCGGCTGCTCGGCCACCATCTGCTGCACTTCGCGCATGGCAGCGCCCAGGTCGATGTCGCGCAGATTGGCCGAGACCACGGCCACGCGGGTCTGGTCGGCGCGATGGATCTCGCTCGGGCCGGTGGTGGCGACCACGTCGGCGACTGCGTCCAGCGTGACCGGACGGGTGCTGCCCGGATTGACGATCAGCCGGCGGATGCTCTCCACACTGGCGCGGTCGCCTTCCTGCGCCCGCACCAGCACGTCGATCTTGCGGTCACGGAAGCTGTAGCGGGTGGCCACGTCGCCGCGCACCTTCTTCACCACCACATCGGCGATCTGGCGGGTAGTCAGGCCCAGTGCACCGGCACGCTCCTGGTCGAAGCGGATCTGGATTTCCGGGAAGCCCTCTTCCACCGTGGACTTCACGTCGGCGTAGTGCGCATTGCCGCGCAGCATCGCCGCCAGGCGCTGGCCAGCCACTTCCAGCGTCGCCATGTCCTGCCCGCGCAGCTCGATTTCCAGCGGCGTGGAGAAGCTGAACAACGCCGGCCGCGCGAAGTCGACCTGCGCACCCGGATGCTGGCCCATGGTGTCACGCAGGCGCTCGGTGATCTCCGCTTCGGTACGCGCGTTGCCACCGCCTTCCATCACCACGGTCAGCTTGCCGATGTTCTCGCCGCTCTCGGTCGGGCTGGCATCCAGGCGGGTGCCGCTGCCGCTGACGCCATACAGCGAGGCAACCCCCTCGCCGTTGCCGTGGGCCAGTTGCAGCTCACGCACCAGCGCATCGGTCTGCTTCAGCGGCGTGCCGGCCGGCAGCTTCACCGTCATTTCGAAACGGTCCTGTGCCAGCTGCGGAATCAGGTCGGCACCGAGCATCGGCACCAGCGCCATGGTCGCCACGAAGATGATCGTGGCCACGCCCAGCACCTTGCCCGGATGGGCCAGCGCGCTTGGCAGCAGCCGCAGGTAGCCGCGCTCGGCACCGGCATAGGGCTTCATCGCCAGGTCGCTGGCCTTGCGCATCACCGGGCCGACCACCGCCACCACGCCACGCCACGCACGCACGACCAGCCAGGCCAGCGCATAGAAGCTCCAGCGCGCGGTTGCGACGGCACCACGACGACCCAGCGCCACCGGTTTCTGCCAGCGGTTCTGCGGCTGCCACGGTTCGTTCGGCGCCTCTTCCGGGAACGCCAGCGGCGGCCGTCCCTTCAGCGAGCTGAGCATCGGAATCAGGGTCATCGACACCAGCAGCGAGATCGCGATGGCGATCGCCACGGTCAGTGCCTGGTCGCGGAACAGCTGGCCGGCGATGCCGTCGACGAACACCAGCGGCAGGAACACCGCGATGGTGGTCAGGGTCGAGGCGACCACCGCCATGCTCACTTCGCGGGTACCGACGATGGCCGCCTGCAGGATGCCCAGGCCACGCTCGCGGGCCTTGGCGATGCTCTCCAGCACCACGATCGAGTCGTCCACCACCAGGCCGGTGGCCAGCGCCAGGCCGCCCAGCGACATCACGTTCAGGCTCAGGCCCATCTGGCCCATGAAGAAGAACGTGGCGACGATCGAGACCGGCAGCGACAGGCTGATCACGAACGTGCTCCAGCCATCACGCAGGAACAGGAAGATGATCAGGATCGCCAGCAGGCCACCGATCACTGCATCCTTCTTGACGTCGGCGATGGCGTGCTCGATGAAGCGCGACTGGTCCTCGATGGTGGTCATCTCGACATCGGTCGGGAACGTGCCCTTGATCTGCTCCAGGCGCTTGCGCAGCGCTTCGGCGGTGGACACGGTGTTGGCATCGCCTTCCTTGTAGATGGCCAGTTCAACCGATTCCTTGCCGCCCAGGCGGATCACCGCTTCGCGTTCCTTGTAGCCCTGGCGCACGGTCGCCACGTCCTTCAGGCGCACCGGCACACCGTTGGCGACCACGCTGGAGCTGCCGCCGGACGACGCGCTCTGCGCCGCCGATGCCGCCGCGATGGCCGCCGCCGAACCGGTCGACGCGGCGATGTTGAACATCTGCTGCATGGCCGAGTCGGCCGCGCTGCCGTTCGATGCCTGGGTGGTGACCAGCAGGTTGCGGATCTCCTCCAGGTCGGCGAACTGGTTGACGGTACGCACCAGGAAGCGCTGCGAGCCCTCCTCCAGGCGACCGCCGGAGATGTTGATGTTCTCGTCCTTCAGGCGCTTGATGACGGTGTCGATCGGCAGGTTCAGCTGCGCCAGCTTCTGCTGGTCGATGTCGACCTGGAGCTCGTCTTCCAGGCCGCCGCCCACCTTCACTGCTGCCACGCCGGTGACCGGCTCCAGCTTCTTCTTCAGGTCTTCATCGGCATAGCGGCGCAGGCCGGTCAGCTCGCGGATCGCGTCGGCATCGCTGGCCGGTGCCACCTTGTTCGACAGCACCAGGCGCATGATCGGTTCGGTGGAAGGATTGAAGCGAAGCAGCACCGGGGCCTTGGCCTCCAGTGGCAGGTTCAGCGCTTCCATCTTATCGCGCACCTCCAGGCTGGCCTGATCCATGTTGGTGCCCCAGGCGAACTCCAGCACCACGTCGCTCTGGCCGGTGCGCGAGACCGACTTCAGCTTGCGCAGGTTCTTGACCACGCCCACCGCTTCTTCGACCGGCTGGGTGATCAGGGTTTCGATTTCGGTCGGCGCCGCACCGGTGTACTCGGTACGCACGGTCAGCGTCGGGTAGCTCAGGTCCGGCAGCAGGTTGACCTTGAGGTTGCCCAGTGCGATCAGGCCGAACAGCAGCAGCGTGACCGTGCACATGGCGATGGTCACGCGGCGGCGGGTGGCGAATTCCACCAGGCCGCCGCGCATGCCGGCGGCGGCGCCGTCGCTCGCCGGCGAGGCACCGTGGTCGTGGCCCGGGGCGGTCATTGCTTGCTCCCGGCCTTGTCTGCGGGCTTGGCGGCGGCTGCAACCGTCTTCGCCTTTGCCTTCGGATCGGCGATCACCTGCACCGTGGTGCCGTCGCGCAGCGCGACCTTGCCGGCGGTGACCACCTGATCACCGGCCGCCAGGCCATCACGGATCTCCACCCACGGGCCCTCGGCGTAACCCAGCTTGACCGGAACGCGTGCGACCTTGCCTTCGCGCACCCGGAACACCGCCGGCTCACCGTCGTCGAGCAGCGCCAGGCGCGGCACCACCAGCGCATCGGCACGCTGGTCGTAATCGATGCGGATGCGCCCGAACATGCCGGGCTGCAGCGCGTGCGCGGCGCCGTCGAAGGCGCTGACCACGCGAAACGTGCCGCTGCCCGAATCCACCACCGGCGCGATGCGGTCGACGGTGCCGGTGAAGCTCTGGCCCGGAAGTGCATCGGCGGCCAGGGTTACCGGCTGACCGGCGCGCAACGTGGCCAGCTCGCGCTCGGGCACGTTGAGGGTGGCCTCCAGCCGCGAGTTGTCGACGATGCGGAAGATCGGGGTGTTGATCTGCACGAAGTTGCCGGTCTTGATCGAGCGCGAAGCGATCACGCCGGAGATCGGCGCCACCACCGTGGTGTAGGACAGTTCCAGCGTGGCCAGGCGGTACTGCGCGCGGACGTTCTCCAGGTCGAAACGCAGCTGGTCGACATCGGCGGCGCTGACCATCTGCTGGCCCACCAGCTTCTGAGCGCGCTGGTAGTTGTTCTCCAGCTTGCGCATCTGCGCTTCGCTCTGGGCAACGGCCAGGCGTGCGCGGTCCGGATCCAGGCGCACCAGCGGCTGGCCGGCGGTGACGCGCTGGCCTTCCTCGACCAGCACCGCCAGCGCCACGCCCGAGGTCTTTGCGACCACCTGCGACTCGGCGCGCGGCTCCAGCGCGGCGGTACCCGTGTAGCTGGCGGCGACCGCGCGGTGACTGGCGACCGCCACTTCGACCGGCACCGCGTCGACCTTCTTCTCCTCCTTGGTCTCGGCGGCCTTGGCTTCGGAATTGGGCCCTGCGGCGCAACCGCCCAGCAGCAGGGAGGTGGAGATCAGCAGTGCGGCAGCGCAGATTCCGCTGCGACGGCCGGACAGGAAGAATGGGTGCGACATCGTCAGGTCCCTGATGGATGCGTGGACAGGTGTGGTAGCAAAGTAATGCACCACTTCACGGCAACACCATATCCCAAAGGTCATGGTGCCTTCACGCCACCGGTGGGAACGACCCCATTTCAGCTAGATGAAACCTGAGGCTATACTCGGGTCGTTCCGTACCCCACGCCGGAACGACCAGACCCGAATCCCCGGAAACGACACCATGCGCCCGCAGCCGCTCGCCGCTTGTCTCGCTCTGGCCGTCCTCCTGCCCTTTGGGGCCGCCGCACAGCCCGCTCCTGCTCCTGCCACACCCGCTCCGGCCCCGGCTCCCGCCGCCGCGCCGGCGCCTGCCGCGCCCACCGGCAACTTCGACAATGGCCGCGTGCTGGCCTATACCTGCCAGGGGTGCCACGGCATCACCGGCTACAAGAACGCCTACCCCAGCTACCGGGTGCCGAAGATCGGCGGCCAGACCCAGCAGTACCTGGCCCAGGCCCTGACCGAGTACCGCCAGGGCAAGCGCCGGCATCCGACGATGCAGGCGCAGTCGATGAGCTTCAGCGAACAGGAGATCGCCGATCTCTCTGTTTACCTGTCCACCGTCAAGTAAGGCCCGCCCATGTCGAAAGCCGCGCATCCGATGCGTCATGCCATCGCCCTGTCCGTTGCCCTGCTGCTGGCCGCCTGTTCGCAGTCGCAGGTGGAAAACAGCGAGAAATCTGCCGCCGACCCGGGCCACGCCAGCGGCGAACACGGCTCTTCGTCTTCGGCCGGCCTGCCCGCAGGCCGCGAGGCCGCCGGTGAAGCCCGCGCCAAGGTGAAGGGCAAGGCCACCAACCAGAGCTGCATCGACTGCCACGGGGCCGACGGCAACGCCCCGATCGACCCGACCTACCCCAAGCTGGGCGGGCAGTACGGGGACTACCTGGCGCATGCACTGCAGGCCTACCGCGCCGGTGACCGCCAGCACATGCTGATGACACCGCAGGCGAAGGACCTCAGCGATCAGGACATCGCCGATCTGGCGGCGTACTTCGGCAGCCGGCCCAGCCAGCTGCGGGATCTGCACGGGGTTAAATGACCGCCCCCGATGGGTGCGGAATCCGCTTTGGTGGGTGCGGACCTTGGTCCGCACTGATGCCGCCATCCACGCATGGCGTGGATCTACCAGCCGAGCGTAGGCTCGGCTCTACAACGTCCGCTGGCATGCCTCGGTAGAGCCGAGCCTACGCTCGGCTGCTCTCCGGTCAGATCACGATGAGCCGAGCGTGGGCTCGGCTCTACATCAATCGGCGCAACCGCTGGCGCCGATCAACGCTCAGCCTTCCAGCTCTTCCCAGCGCGCGTACGCGGCATCCAGCTCGGCCTGCACCTTGGCCAGCTGCTGGGTGTGCGCGGTCACTTCGGCGCTGCTGCGGGTGTAGAACGACGGGTCGTTCATCGCCGAGGTCAGTCCTTCGACGTCGCCTTCCAGCTTCTCGATGGTCTTCGGCAGCTGCTCCAGTTCGCGTGCTTCCTTGTAGGCCAGCTTCCGCTTGGGTGCCGCCTGAGCAGCTGCCGGCGCGGCAGGTGCTGCGGCCGCCGGCTTGGCGGCGGGGGTCGCGGCAGGGGCTGCCACGCGGGCCGCATAACGCTGCCAGTCGCTGTAGCCACCCACGTACTCGCCGATCACGCCGTCGCCTTCCATCACCAGCGTGGAGGTCACCACGTTGTCGATGAAGTCACGGTCGTGGCTGACCAGCAGCAGCGTGCCGGTGTACTCGCCCAGCAGCTCTTCCAGCAACTCCAGGGTTTCCACGTCGAGGTCGTTGGTCGGTTCGTCCATCACCAGCAGGTTGGACGGCTGCGCGAACAGCTTGGCCAGCAGCAGGCGGTTGCGTTCGCCACCGGACAGGCGGGTGATCGGCGCGCGCGCGCGCTCCGGGGTGAACATGAAGTCCTGCAGGTAGGCATGCACGTGCTTGCGCTTGCCGTTGAACTCGAGGAAATCACGGCCTTCGGCCACGTTTTCGATCGCGCTCCAGTCTTCGCGCAGCACCGCGCGGTACTGGTCGAAGTACGCGATCTGCAGATTGGTGCCGGCGTTGACTTCGCCCTTGGCCGGCTGCAGTTCACCCAGCAGCAGCTTCAGCAGCGTGGTCTTGCCGCTGCCGTTGGGGCCGATCAGGCCGATGCGGTCGCCACGCAGAATGGTCGTGGTGAAATCGCGGACCATGGTGCGCTCGCCGAAGGCGAACGAAATGTCCTTGACGTCGATGACCTTCTTGCCGGAGCTGAGGCCCTGCGCGGCTTCCATCTTGACGTTGCCGCTGAGGTCGCGGCGCTGCGAGCGCTCCACGCGCATCGCCTTCAGGCGGCGCACGCGGCCTTCATCGCGGGTACGACGGGCCTTGATGCCCTGCCGGATCCATACTTCTTCCTGCGCCAGCAGCTTGTCGAAGCGCGCGTTTTCCTGCGCCTGCGCATTGAGGCGTTCCTCGCGGCGGCGCTCGTAGTTGGCCCAGTCGCCCGGCCAGCTGGTGACCTGGCCGCGGTCGATCTCGACGATGCGGGTGGCCAGCGCACGCAGGAAGCGGCGATCGTGGGTGACGAACACCACGCTGCCGCTCCAGCCTTTCAGGAACGCTTCGAGCCAGTCGATGGCTTCGATGTCCAGGTGGTTGGTCGGTTCGTCCAGCAGCAGCACGTCCGGGCTGGACACGAGCGCGCGGGCCAGCAGCACGCGGCGCTTCATGCCGCCGGACAGGCGACCGAACTCGGCCTCGCCGTCCAGGTCGAGCTTGGTCAGGGTTTCGCTGACGCGCTGGTCCAGGCCCCAGCCGTTGGCGGCGTCGATCTTGGCCTGCACGTTGCCGAGGGCTTCGCCGTCGAATACCTCGGCATGGCTCAGGTGGTGGAACTCGGCCAGCCACTGGCCCAGTTCGCCCAGGCCATCGGCGACGACGTCGAACACCGAGCCGGCAGCGCCGTGCGGCACCTCCTGCTCCAGGCGGGTGACGCGCACGCCCTGCTGCACGCGGACTTCGCCGTCATCGGGCTTGTGGTCGCCGGACAGCAGCTTGAGCAGGGTGGATTTGCCGGCGCCGTTACGGCCGATCAGGGCGATGCGTTCGCCCGGCTCGATCGACAGTTCGGCCTTTTCCAGCAACAACGGGCCGCCAACGCTGAAGTCGACGTTCTGCAGAGTAATCAGAGGCATCCCCATAGTGTAAGGGCTGGGGAGGTCAGCCGGAATCTCGGCGGCGTGCCGGCCTGCGATTCCGCCCTGTGCGCGATGTCCCCCGACGATGTCTTCGGTAGAGTCGACTTTCAGTCGACTGCTCTTCCCTGAGATCCGCGAAAAGCCCGCGCTGCGTGCGATAGTCGACCAACGGTCGACTCTACAAAACGGCGCTTCTACCCCTCCCCCTCCCCCAGCAACGCCTGCAACCCCGGCAACCATTGCTTGCCCGGGTGGCGTACCAGCCAGAGGGTACGCTGCAGGGGCGGTAGCGGGGTCTCGAGTACGCGCAGGCGGCCGAGGGCCAAGGGTTCTTCCAGGGCATGACGGGAGAGGCAGGCCAGGCCGAGGCCGGCGATGGCGGCCTGCTTGATCGCTTCGGTATTGCCCAGCTGCAGGGTCTGGGCGAAGCCGCGCAGGTGCGGCAACAACGCCTGCTCCACCGCCTCGCGGGTGCCCGAGCCGGGCTCGCGCAACAGCCAGCGCGCGCGGCGCAGTTCGTCCAGCGACCAGCGTGCGGGGGCATCGGCGGCGGCGACGATCACCAGCGGGTCCTGCTGCCAGGCCGTGACCTGCAGGCCGCGTTCATGACAGGGTCCTTCGATCAAACCGGCATCCACGTCCAGGCGCTGCACGGCGGCGACCACGCCGGCACTGTTGTCGATGCGAAGATCAACCTCGGCCTGCGGCGCCTGCCGCAGCAGGTCGGCGATGCGCGGCGGCAGCAGGTAGTTGCCGATGGTGGTACTGGCGGCCAGCACCAGCCGCAGCGGTGCACCCTGCCCCGGGTCGCCGCCGGCGGCCAGCTGCCGCTCCAGGTCGGCGGCGTTGACCAGCAGCGTGCGGGCAGGCTCCAGCAGCGCGCGGCCGTGCCCGTTCAGGGCCAGGCGACGGCCGATACGGTCGAACAGCGGGGTGCCGAAGTGCGCCTCCAGTTCCTGCAGGGCAGCACTGCTGGCCGACTGCGATAGCGCGATGGCCTGGCCTGCGGCGGTGGTGCTGCCGTGATCGGCGATGGCGACGAAGACCTGAAGCTGGCGCAGGGTCAGGCGCATGTCATTTACCTTCTTGATAGGTAGATTTCACCCATATTATTCGTTTTACAGGTCGGTTATGCAGGCGCACGCTTGCTCCATCACTCCAGCCCCGCCCTTGCCATGAACGCCCCCGCTCTCTCCCCCTGGTCCTTGCCCGCCCTGCGCCAGCGCTGGCAGCCGCGCCTGCTCGGCCTGCTGCTGGTCGGCCTGCTCGCGGCGGCGTCGCTGTACCTGGCCGAGCTGCCCTGGCTGCAGGCGCACGGCCTGAGCGCGCTGACTGTGGCCATCGTGGCCGGCATCGTGGTCGGCAACACGTTCTATCCGCGGCTGGCGCCGAGCAGTGCGGCCGGCGTCGGGTTCTCCAAGCACTGGCTGCTGCGCGCCGGCATCGTGCTGTACGGCCTGCGCCTGACCTTCCAGGACATCGGCCACGTCGGTGTCAGCGGCGTGCTGATGGACGTGCTGGTGGTCGCCAGCACCTTCGGCCTGGCTTGCTGGCTGGGCGTGCGTGTGTTCAAGATGGAACACGAAGCGGCCATGCTGATCGGCGCCGGCAGCGCGATCTGCGGCGCCGCGGCGGTGATGGCCGCCGAACCGGTGGTACGTGGCCGCGCGGCACAGGTCACCGTCGCCGTCTCTACGGTGGTGGTGTTCGGCACGCTGGCGATGTTCCTGTACCCGGCGCTGTATGCGCTGGTGCAATCGCACGGCTGGCTGGCGATGGACGCACGGCAGTACGGCCTGTTCACCGGCGCGACGGTGCATGAAGTGGCGCAGGTGGTGGCCGCCGGCCGTGCGGTCAACGAAGCGGCGGCTGATACCGCAGTGATCACCAAGATGGTGCGGGTGATGCTGCTGGCACCGTTCCTGATCGCGCTGTCGCTATGGCTGGCGCGCGGCGGCAAGGCCAGCGCCGACGGCAGCAAGGCGCGCATCGTGGTGCCGTGGTTCGCGTTCGGTTTCGTGGCGGTGGCCGGTTTCAACTCGCTGCACCTGCTGCCGGCTGGCCTGCAGGCCGGGCTGGTGCAGCTGGATACCGTGCTGCTGGCGATGGCGATGGCCGCGCTGGGCCTGACCACCCACGTCTCGGCGCTGCGCCAGGCGGGCCTGAAGCCGCTGCTGCTGGCGCTGATCCTGTTCGCCTGGCTGCTGTTCGGTGGCCTGGCGATTCACCAGGGCGTGCTGGCGGTGATGGGCTGAGGGCAGTGCCGACCAACGGTCGGCACCCACCAGTGGATGGCGGCTTCAGTTGGGGGTCAGAGCCGTTTCCTGCGGAAAGGGGTCCGACCCCACCCCACCAGGCGGGACCGGCCTCGCGGGCGGGTACAATGCGCCATGACTGACTTCTCGACCCTGCCGCTGAGCCCGGCCCTGCAGCCCGGCCTGGATGCCCTCGGCTACACCACCCTCACCCCCGTGCAGGCGCAGAGCCTGCCGGCCATCCTCGATGGCCGCGATGTGATCGCACAGGCGCCGACCGGCAGCGGCAAGACCGCCGCCTTCGGCCTGGGCCTGCTGCAGTCCATCGACCCCAGCCTGATCCGCGTGCAGGCGCTGGTGCTGTGCCCGACCCGCGAACTGGCCGACCAGGTTGGCAAGCAGATCCGCAAGCTGGCCACCGGCATTCCCAACCTGAAGCTGTTGCTGCTGGTCGGTGGCGTGCCGCTGGGTCCGCAGCTGGCCTCGCTGGAAGGCCACGATCCGCACGTGGTGGTCGGCACGCCCGGCCGCGTGCAGGAGCTGGCACGCAAGCGCGCACTGAACCTGGGCGCGGTGCGCACGCTGGTGCTGGACGAGGCCGACCGCATGCTCGACATGGGCTTCGAGGAGCCGATCCGCGAGATCGCCGGCCGCACCCACAAGGATCGCCAGAGCCTGCTGTTCTCCGCCACCTTCCCCGACAGCATCCGCGCCATGGCACGTGACCTGCTGCGCGACGCAGTAGAAGTGACCGTGGAAGGCGCCGACCAGGCCCCGGCCATCCGCCACATGTTCTGCGAGGTGGAACCGGCACACCGGCAGAAGGCGCTGGCCGGCCTGCTGCTGAAGTACACACCGGAATCGGCGGTGGTGTTCTGCAACACCCGCAAGGACGTGGACGAAGTGGCGAACTCGCTGCAGCAGTTCGGCTTCTCGGCACTGGCCCTGCATGGCGACATGGAGCAGCGCGACCGCGAGGAGGTGCTGCTGTTGCTGGCCAACCGCAGCTGCAACGTGCTGGTGGCCAGCGACGTGGCCGCGCGTGGCCTGGACGTGGAAGAACTGGCGGCGGTGATCAACTACGAGCTGCCGACCGACGTGGAGAGCTACCAGCACCGCGTGGGCCGTACCGGCCGTGCCGGTGCCAGCGGCCTGGCGATCAGCCTGGTGGCCGGCCGCGAGAAGACCCGCGCCGAAGCCATCGAATCACAGATGGGTCAACCGCTGGACTGGCAGAAGACGCCGCTGGCGACCTCGCGCCCGGCCGAGCTGCCGCAGGCGGCGATGCGCACGCTGCGCATCGACGGCGGCAAGACCGACAAGCTGCGCCCGGGTGACATCCTCGGTGCACTGACCGGCGACGCCGGCCTGTCGAGCAAGTTCATCGGCAAGATTGCGATCTTCCCGACCCGCTCCTACGTGGCGATCGCCCGTGAGCAGGCCAACAAGGCGGTGGCGAAACTGGAAGCCGGCAAGATCAAGGGCCGTCGTTTCCGCGTGCGGATGATGTGATTGACGCAGCGTTGCCAATCACGGTTGGCAACGACCGGCTCCCCGCCATTCGCTCTGGTAGGTGCCAACCTTGGTTGGCACCCATCCTACGGTCAGAACACCAGTTCGGTGTGCAGCGGCAGGCCCGCTTCCCAGCGCGCGCGGCCGCCCAGGCCATCCAGCTCGACCAGCACGCCGGCACCCACCACCTCGACACCCAGGCGGCGCACCAGCGACAACGCCGCAACCAGCGTACCGCCGGTGGCCAGCACGTCGTCGATGATCGCCACGCGTGCGCCGGCCGGCAGCGCATCGGCGTGCACCTCGATGCAGTCGCTGCGGTATTCCAGCGTGTACTCCTCGCGCAGCACCTGGCCCGGCAGCTTGCCCGGCTTGCGCACCGGCACGAAGCCTACGCCCAGTTCCAGCGCCATCGCGGCGCCGAGGATGAAGCCACGCGATTCGATGCCCACCACCGCGTCCAGCTTCTGGTCGCGCCAACGGTCGGCCATTGCGGTGATCGCACCACGGAAGTCCTCGCCGTGGGCGAGCAGCGGCATGATGTCCTTGAAGAGGATGCCGGGCTTGGGGAAGTCGGCGATGTCGCGCAGGCGGGAGGCCCACTGCGGAGCGACGAGGGCGTCGGTCATGTCACGTTGGCTATCTGATGGCGGCATAGGGTACCTGTTCCGGGCGCCGGCTGCCTGTTGGGGGTGTTCGGCCGGGCTGCGCCCGGCACCTGCAGAGGCCACGGCACAAGCAAAAGCGAAAGCAAAAGCCGTATTCCGAGGGATGGCGGGGTGGGCCCGCCTTCGATAGATTCCTGCGATCTGTCGGAACGGCTCGTGGGGTCAGATCCGTTTTCCGCAGGAAAACGGATCTGACCCCATTCTCGTATATCGATATCTGACAGATGTGTCGTCCAAGGTCGACACCTACCAACAGCCGCCGGAATCTGTCGGAGGTGGGGCGGTGTCGGAGTGCGGGGTGTCTGATCAGTCAGCCGCATGGATGCGGCTGCCAAGCCCCCAGGGATGGGTTTACGGCGTCCCCGCACTCCGACACCGCCCCGCCAAACCACGGAATCCAGCCTTTGCTCTGGCTGTTGACCTGGCCTCTGCGGGTGCAGGGCGCAGCCCTGCCGAAACCCACCCTCAGGAACTGCAGGACAGCATCGAGCAGCCGGCGCGGTTGTCGGCCCACGCCGGGCGCTTGCCGGCAAAGTGCTCCAGCCCGGCGCGTTCGGTATACGGGTCACGCAGTACGTCCTGCAATGCGTGAACACCGCCCAGGTCGCCCTGCTCGGCGCGATCGATGGCCTCCTGGGCCAGCCAGTTGCGTAGCACGTACAGCGGATTGGCCGCGGCCATTTTCGCCGTGCGCTCGCTGGCCGACAGCGGATCCACGCGCAGTCGCGCCGCGTAGTCCTGCAACCACTGCTGCAGCGGTGCCTGCACCGACTGCTGGCGCGCCTCGTCGTAGTACACCGCGTCAAGCACGCCCACATCGGGCGACGTTGGATCAACGCGCATCAGCGCGCGCCAGGCCAGCGTCATGTCCATGCTTCCGCCCTGCATCAGCTGCTGCCAGCGCAGGTAGAGCTGCAGGTCCTCATCATCCGCCGCTGCCAGCCCGAGCTTGGCCGCTGCATCGCGACGGGTGCAGGCAACGAACGTGGACTGGTACGCCGCCAGCCCCGCCTGCAACGGTTCGACATTGGCAAACAATGGCGACAACGCCTGCGCCAATCGGCTCAGGTTCCAGTACGCCACCTGCGGCTGGGTGCCGAAACGATAGCGCCGGCCCTGGGCGTCGGTAGTGTTCGGCGTCCAGTCCGGATCGAAGTCCTCGACCCATCCATAGGGACCGTAATCCAGCGTCAGGCCGAGCACGGACAGGTTGTCGGTGTTCATCACGCCATGCACGAAGCCGACGCGCATCCAGTGCGCGATCATCTCGGCAGTGCGCACCGCGATCTGCGCGAACCAGTCACCGTACAGCGCCTCGCCCTGCCCTTGCAGGCCGGGGAAGTCGCGGGCAATGCAGGCATCAACGAGCTGCTGCAGCAACGCGGTTTCACCACGCGAGGCCGGCAGTTCGAATGAGCCGAAGCGCAGGAACGAGGGCGAGACACGGCACACGATGGCGCCGGGCTCGGCACGCGGGTGGCCGTCGTAGAACATGTCGCGCACCACGTCGTCGCCGGTGCCGACCAGCGACAGCGCGCGCGTGGTCGGCACGCCCAGGTGGTGCATGGCCTCGCTGCACAGGAATTCGCGGATGGACGAGCGCAGCACCGCGCGCCCATCGGCACCCCGCGAATACGGGGTCGGGCCGGCCCCCTTCAGCTGCAGCTCCCAATGACCGCCATCCGGCGCGACCAGTTCGCCCAGCGAGATCGCGCGGCCATCCCCCAGCTGCCCCGCCCAATGGCCGAACTGATGCCCGCCATAATTGGCCGCCCACGGCTGCATGCCGGGGTACAGCGCATTGCCACCGAACACGCGCGCGAAGCCTTCGCTCTCCACTTCATCGGTATCGAAGCCGAGCATCGCGGCCACCTCCGGCGACCAGGCCAGCAGCGTGGGCGCCGCCACCGGCGTCGGCATCACCGGCGACCAGGCGGCGCCCAGCACTTCGCGGCGGCGCGGGCCGGATTCGGGGTCACCTGGCAGGGCATTCAGCAGGCGATTGTCGAAACGGGGGCTGTCAGTATCCATGGGCTTGAGATGGGGGCGACCGCCGCCCGCCTCAATTGCCGCTGAGTGCCTGCAGGTGCCCGCCGTGGGCCTCGGCACGCTGGTAGGCCGGGCGCTCACCGATACGCTTGAGGTAGCCACGCAGTGCCGGCTTGTCGTCGAGGCCACCACCCCGTGCGGCCGCAGCCTGGATCGGGAAGCTCATCTGGATGTCGGCTGCGCTGAACCGCTCACCCGCGAACCACGGGCTCTCGGCCAAGCGGCGCTCCATCCAGTCCAGGTGCAGGCGCCGTTGCGGGCCGATGAAGCCACGCTCGGCCTTGTCGGCGATGCTGCGCGCGATCGGGCGGGCGAAGAACGGCATCGGCGCGTTGCGGATGCGGCCCATCACCAGGGTCAGCAACAGCGGCGGCATCGCCGAACCTTCGGCGTAGTGCAGCCAGTAGCGATAAGCGATGCGTTCGGCACCATCGGCCGGCATCGGTGACGGCGACAGCTGGCGCTGCGTGTCGTAGCGGTCAGCGAGGTAGTCGAGGATCGCGCCGGACTCGGCCAGTACCAGCTCGCCATCCTGCAGCACCGGCGACTTGCCCAGCGGATGCACGTTGCGCAGCTCCGGCGGCGCCAGCAGCGTCTTCGGATCACGCGGATAGCGGCGCAGTTCGTAGTCCAGCCCGAGCTCCTCCAGCATCCACAGCACGCGCAGGGAACGGGAGTTTTCAAGGTGGTGGACGATGCGCATGGGTGGTTCCGCGACGGAAGGAGTCGCCCGATGTTAGCGCGCCCGGCTGCATGCCTTTTGTAGAGTCAAGCCATGCTCGACGTTAGAGAACAGCGGGCAAAAAAAAACGCCGGGAGCTTTCGCTTCCGGCGTTCTGGCTACCAAACGGTAGCAGACGGATTAGACCGCCTGCACCTGGTCAGCCTGCATACCCTTCTGGCCCTGGACGGCGATGAAGGTAACCTTCTGGCCTTCCTGCAGGGTCTTGAAGCCGGTGCCCTGGATGGCACGGAAGTGCACGAACAGGTCCGGGCCGCTTTCCGGGGTGATGAAGCCGAAGCCCTTGGCGTCGTTGAACCACTTGACGGTGCCGGTCTGACGATCAGACATTTGACTAACTCCTGAAACACATGTTGAAAAAAATCGCAGCCACCGGGTATCGGGGCCGAGACTGAGTTGCAGGCGTTGGTAAAGCGGATCGATGAGCGGATCGTGAGATCAACTGCACCAGGCCACGATTCACGGTGACCCTAGCAAACACAGTGGGTCGAACGATACGCGTGTTTTCTGCAAAAAGCGATAGCCCAGACGTTCATGGGCAAACCCCGCCCGCTAGGCGTGGCAAGGCTTGGCAACCGGTCAAGCCTAACCCCGAGTCCCCATTCAGGTTTTTCCTACCCTACACTGGGTAAATGACTGAAGCTGAAACCCAAGCTGAACCCGCCCTCCCCCGCATCTGGGTGGACGCGGACGCCTGCCCCACCGTCATTCGCGACATCCTGTTCCGGGCCGCTGAACGGGTCGGAATCGAGCTGACCCTGGTCGCCAACCAGTGGATCCGCACCCCGCCCTCGCGCTGGCTGCGCTCGATCCAGGTGCCGCAGGGCCTGGACGTGGCCGACAGTGCCATCGTCGAACGGGTGGCCGCCGGTGACCTGGTGGTCACCCAGGACATCCCGCTGGCCGCACTGGTGCTGGAGAAGAAGGCCGTAGCGCTGAACCCGCGCGGCCAGCTGTACACCCCGAACAACATGGCCGAGCGGCTGTCGATGCGCAATTTCATGGAGGAACTGCGCGGCGCCGGGGTGCAGACCGGCGGCCCGCCGCCGCTGGGCCCGCGCGACCGGCAGCTGTTCGCCGCCGAGCTGGACCGCTGGCTGGCGCGGCGACCGGCCCGCTGAACGGGCCTAGTCGCCCTGGCCGGGCAGCACCAGGCGGTGCTGGCTGCGGAAGCGCCGTCGCTGCCCGCTCAACGGATCATTGAAGGCCAAGCCCTGCGCCAGCAGCTGCAGGGGCGGCTCGTCCGCCCCCTCCGGGCGCACTCTGAGCTGCGGATACAGGTCGTCGCCCACGATGGGCGCACCCAGCATCGCCATGTGCACCCGCAGCTGGTGCTTGCGGCCGGTTTCCGGCAGCAGCCGGTAGCGCCAGATCGCCCCCTCGGCTTCGACCAGTTCGACCCGGCTGCGCGCATTGGGCTCGCCCGGCACTTCAGCCATGCGGAAGAACGGCTCGTCTGGCGCCAGCCGGCTGTGCCGCAGCAGCGGGAACGCCAGCCCAGGCAGCGCCGGTGCCAGCGCCTCGTAGGTCTTTTCAATGCGGCGCTCGCGGAACAACCGCTGATAGGCATCGCGTGTCGCTGGCTGGGTCGAAAACAACACCAGCCCCGCCGTGAGCCGGTCCAGGCGGTGCAGTGGTACCAGATCCGTGTTGCCGGTGCGGGCGACCAGGCGCGCCAGCAGGGTTTCGCGCACGTAGCTGCCGGCTGGCGCCACCGGCAGGAAGTGCGGCTTGTCGGCCACCAGAAGGTGCGCATCCAGATGCAGGAGGGTTTCGGCGAAGGGAATCACCGGCTCGTCAGCCACTTCGCGGAAGTACTGGATCTCCAGTCCCACCTGCCAGGGCATGTCCGGTGACAGCGCCCTGCCCTGCACGTCCTGCACGCGGCCACGCGCGAAGCGATCCTGCCACTGCGCACGGTCGATGTGCGGGAAACGTGCGCACAGGCCATCAAGCAGGCTGGGCCAGTGGCCGGGCGGCAGCTGCAGGCGGCTGGGCAGGGTCATCGCATCCACTTCTGCGGCGGGAAAGCGTGCAAGCGTGCCACGTTGACGTCCCGCAGACAGCCTGGCAACGGACACCCCGAGAGCAAACCTCTATCATTGTCGTCTTTAGTCCACGGATCCCCCATGGCTCTTACCGCCACCATCCGCAAGGCCGAACTGCAGATCAGCGACATGGATCGCGGCTACTACGCGACCCACAACCTGACCTTGGCCCAGCACCCGTCCGAGACCGACGAACGCCTGATGGTGCGCCTGCTCGCCTTCGCCCTCAATGCCGGTGATCGCCTGGAGTTCGGCCGTGGTCTGAGCACCGACGATGAGCCGGACCTGTGGGAACACGACTACACCGGCGACATCCTGCAGTGGATCGACCTGGGTCATCCCGACGAATCCCGCATCCGCAAGGCCTGCAACCGCAGCCGCCAGGTGCAGGTGATCAATTACGGCGGCAACGCCTCGGACATCTGGTGGGGCAAGCAGGGCAAGGGCCTGGCGCGCTTCGACAACCTGTCGGTGGTCGACCTCGATGGTGCCTTCGTAGAACTGTGGGGCCAGCAGATCCAGCGCGCCATGCGCTGGAGCGTGCTGATCCAGGACGGTGAAGTGCAGCTGCTCAACGATCAGATGCAGCTTGACGTGATCCCTGACTGGCGCAAGCGCGCCAAGGCATGAGCACGATCCGCTGCGACGTGGTGGTCATCGGCGCCGGCGCGGCCGGGCTGATGACCGCGATCACGGCTGGCCAGCGCGGTCGCCAGGTGCAGGTGATCGACCATGCCAACAAGGTCGGCAAGAAGATCCTGATGTCCGGCGGCGGCCGCTGCAATTTCACCAACACCGGCACCACCCCGGCCAACTTCCTGTCGGCCAACCCGCACTTCTGCAAGTCGGCGCTGGCGCGCTACACGCCCTGGCACTTCATCGAGCTGGTCAGCAAGCACGGCATCGCCTATCACGAAAAGGAACTGGGCCAGCTGTTCTGCGACATTTCGTCCAAGCAGATCGTGAAGATGCTGGTGGACGAATGCCAGGCGGCCGGTGCCCAGATCCGCACCGAATGCAGCGTGCAGCGCATCGAGCACGGCAGCGACGGGTTCCGCGTGCACACCACCCATGGCCTGTTCCACTGCGCCTCGCTGGTGGTGGCCACCGGCGGCCTGTCGATTCCGAGCATGGGCGCCACCGGCTTCGGCTACGAGATTGCCCGCCAGTTCGGCCACGAGGTGTTGCCGACCCGCGCAGGACTGGTGCCGCTCACGCTCAGTGGCAAGCACCAGGAGCGGCTGGCCGATCTGAGTGGTGTCGCCCTGCCGATCGAGGCACGCTGCAACGGCAAGCGCTTCCAGAACTTCATGCTGCTGACCCATCGCGGCGTGAGTGGCCCGGCGATCCTGCAGATCTCCTCGTTCTGGCAGCCCGGCGATGCACTGGAGCTGGACCTGCTGCCCGGCCAGGATGCCGGCGAGTGGCTGCGCCAGATGAAGCGTGAGCGCCCGGCCGCCGAGCTGCGCACGGTACTGGGTGAGGTGCTGCCCAAGCGACTGGCGCAGCGCCTGTGCGAACACTGGTTGCCCGACCGCCCCGTGCGCCAGCTGGACGAGCCGGTGCTGCGCCAGGCTGCGCAGCTGCTGGGCGCGTTCCCGCTGGTGGCCAGCGGCACCGAGGGCTACCGCACCGCCGAAGTCACCCTGGGCGGCGTGGATACCGCCGAGGTGTCGTCCTCGACGATGGAATCCAAGCGCGTGCCCGGCCTGCATTTCGTCGGCGAGGTGCTGGATGTGACCGGCTGGCTGGGCGGCTACAACTTCCAGTGGGCCTGGGCCAGCGGCCACGCCGCCGGCGGCGTGGTGTGAACCAGATCGCCGTTCGATGCGCGCAAGGGGTGCGCGCATGGACGGTTCGCCGCGCATCGTGTATCTAGTTTCGCAGATTGGGGAGCAGTGCATGCAGAACGCGAACGACATCACCATCCGCCTGCTGATCGTCGATGACAGCGGCGAGAATGCCGAAGCCATCGTCAGCACCCTGCGCAACAGCGGCATCGCGGTGCGCCCGTGGCGCCCGCAGGATGCCGCCGAGCTGGCCCAGGTGCTGTCCAGCCAGGCCATCGACCTGGTGCTGGCTTCGCCCTCGCCGGGTATTCCGCTGCCGCTGGTGGCCCAGCACATTGCCGCCAGCGGCAAGGACATCCCGCTGGTGCTGCTGGCCGAACGCATCGACGAGGACGAGCTGGTACAGGCCAGCAGTCACGGCATCCGCGCCCTCGCCCTGCGCCAGCGCCCCGAGCACCTGCTGGCCGTGGTCCGCGACCAGTGGGTGGACCTGCAGGCACGGCGTGGCCTGCGCCGTATCGAGGCGCAGATGCGCGAGACCGAGCGCCGCTGCGATGCGCTGATCGCCTCTTCGCGGGATCCCATCGCCTACGTGCATGAGGGCATGCACATCCGCGCCAACGACGCCTATCTGGAAATGTTCGGTTACGAGCATTTCGACGACATCGAGGGGATCTCGCTGCTGGACATGGTCGCCGCGCAGCACGTGGAAGGCTTCAAGCAGCTGCTGAAGGGCCTCAGCCGTGGCGAGGCGCCGCCGCCGCAGTACCAGCTCGATGCACGCCACGAAGATGGCAGCGCGTTCCCGGCGACGATGGAATTCACCGCCGCCACCTACGAGGGCGAATCCTGCCTGCAGGTGGTGCTCCGCCGCCGCATGGAGTTCGACCCGGAACTGGCGCGTGAGGTCGAGGACCTGCGCCAGCGCGACCAGGTCACCGGGCTGCTCAACCGACCGACCTTCATGCTGCAGCTGGAAAGCGCAGTGGCCCAGGCCGGGCGCAGCGAGGGCCAGTTCGGCCTGCTGCTGATCGAGCCTGACCACTACGCACGCCTGTTGCCGGATATCGGCCTGGCATCGGCCGACACCCTGATCGGTGCCCTTGCCGCCCTGCTGGCCGAGGTGGTCGGCGAGGATGCACAGCTGGCCCGCTTCGGTGAACACAATTTCGCCGTGCTGCAGGCCGGGCCCTACGCACAGACCGTGGCGCTGGCAGATCGCATCCGCGAAGCCTATGCCGCGCACGTCTTCAGCATCGGCGCGCGCTCGGCCACGGTAACGGTCAGCATCGGTGGCGTGCAGGTGGGCGAGAAGATCGCCAGCATCGGCCAGGTGCTGGCGCGTGCCAGCGAATGTACGCAGGCTGCCGCCGAACTGGGCAATACCTGCCGCATCTTCGACCCGGCCGCCGCCGACCGCGTCGAGGAAGAACGCGTGCTGCGCTGGGTCGCGCGCATCCGTGAAGCGCTGGCCGGCGACGGCTTCCAGCTGCACTACCAGCCGGTGCTGAACCTGCAGGGCGAGCCGCTGGAACTGTACGAGGCCTACCTGCGCCTGGAGCACAACGGCGAGCTGTTGAGCCCCACCGCGTTCCTGGGCATCGCCGAGGAGCACGGCCTGCTGGCCGACATCAACCGCTGGGTGGTTTCGCAGGCCATCGCAGTGCTGGGCCAGCGTGCGCGCCAGGGCCATGCCACCCAGGTGCTGGTGAAGGTGACGCCGGAATCGTTCGACGACCCGCAGATGATCGCCACCCTGCGGCGCGAACTGCAGGCGCAGGGTGTACCCGGCGAACGGCTGTGGCTGCATGCCCCGGAAGCGAAGGTGTTCACTCACCTGCGCAGTGCACAGCAGTTCCTTGCCGAAGTGGCGCCGCTGGGTTGCCGCATCGGCCTGGAGCAGTTTGGTTCGGGGTTGGATTCGTTCCAGCTGCTGGCCCACTTCCAGCCGCAGTTCCTCAAGCTGGACCGCGGTTTCACCAGCGATCTGGCGGCCACCCGCGAAAACATCGACCGCATCAGCCAGATCACCGCACGCGCGCAGGAAGCCGGCATCCGCACCATCGCCGAGTTCGTCAGCGACGCCAATTCGATGACCCTGCTGTTCAGTGCCGGCGTGGACTACGTGCAGGGCGACTTCGTCGGCCCGGCATTGCCGGAGATGGGGTTCGAGTTTGGGTGACGCCTCTCTGTAGAGCCGAGCCACGCTCGGCTGCGGGACTCAAGCGAAGATCGGCTG
This sequence comes from Stenotrophomonas sp. 57, assembly GCF_030291075.1. Classification (NCBI taxonomy): domain Bacteria; kingdom Pseudomonadati; phylum Pseudomonadota; class Gammaproteobacteria; order Lysobacterales; family Lysobacteraceae; genus Stenotrophomonas; species Stenotrophomonas sp. 57. Next base: position 1,810,446 of record NZ_CP127407.1, on the reverse strand, counting down.
CGGGACTCAAGCGAAGAGCAGCCGAGCATGGCTCGGCTCTACACAAACGAGAAGGCCGGCATTCGCCGGCCTTTTCATTGATCAGGTCATGTCGACCAGGTTGTCGATCTTCACGTCCGGGTTGACGTCGGCCTCGTAGTCGACGCCCTCCACACCGAAGCCGAACAGACGCAGGAAATCGGCCTTGTAACCGGCCAGGTCGCTGATCTCGTACAGGTTCTCGTTGGTCACCTGCGGCCACAGCGCGACCACCTTGCCCTGCACGTCCGCCGCCATTTCCTTGTAGTCGGCACGCAGGCGCCCTTCCTCGTCGACCAGCGCGACGGTATGGCCATCACCATCGACCAGATCCTGTCGCAGGCGATCGATCGCCACGCCGTCGGTCTTGCCGCCGTAGAGGATGTCGTACAGCACGTCGAGCTGCTCAATGCAGCCTTCGTGGGTGCCCTTCTCCTTCATTACCTTGAACAGCAGCGACAGGTACAGCGGCATGGTCGGAATGGCCGAGCTGGCCTGGGTGACCACCGCCTTCAGCACCGACACGCGCGCGTCGCCACCGATTTTCGCCAGCTTCTCGCGCAGGCCCAGCACCTTGTTGTCCAGATCCTTCTTGGCGGCGCCGATCGAGCCGTTCCAGTAGATGGCCTGGGTGATCTCTTCGCCCACGTAGGTGAAGGCGGTGGTGGTGCAGCCGTTGGCCAGCACGCCGGCATCGGCCAGCGCGTCGATCCACATCTGCCAGTCTTCGCCGCCCATCACCGCAACGGTACCGGCGATTTCTTCCGGAGTGGCCGGCTGCAGATGGGTTTCGGTCAGCACTTCCTTGTCGGTATCCAGGCCGCGCAGGGTGATCGGCTCACCGATCGGCTTCAGCGTGGAGCTGATGATCTCACCGGTCTTCGGATGCTTGCGGCGCGGCGCAGCCAGGCTGTAGACCACCTGGTCGACCTGGCCAAGATCGGCCTTGATCATCTCGATGGTCCTGGCCTTCACTTCATCGGAGAAGGCATCGCCGTTGATGCTCTTGGCGTACAGGCCGGCTTCGTCGGCGTACTTGTGGAACGCGGCCGAGTTGTACCAACCGGCAGTGCCCGGCTTGGACTCAGTGCCGGGGCGCTCGAAGAAGATGCCCAGGGTCTCGGCGCCGCTGCCGAACGCGGCGGTGATGCGCGCCGCCAGGCCGTAACCGGTGGACGCGCCGATGATCAGCACGCGCTTGGGGCCGTTCTGGATCGGCGGGCGCGCGCGGATGTAGTCGATCTGCTGCTTGACCGCGGCTTCGCAGCCGATCGGGTGGGTGGTGACGCAGATGAAGCCGCGGACGCGCGGTTTGATGACCATGGATACCTCGGGTTGGCAGATGCGGCGCACGGGGCGCTCAGCAGGAATATGGGCGCGCGCCTGCGCGCGCGAACCGCAGGATCGTAGTGCGCGGGGCACGATTGCACAACCGACGCCGGCGTAGGGTGGTGCTTGTTCTGCAGGGTTGCACCCTGCACCCGCAGAGGCAACGTCAACGGCAGAAGCTCGGTTCCTGTGGGTTGGCGGGGTGGATCCGGTTGCGGGGGACGCCGTAAACCCATCCTTGGGGGCTTGGCCGCGGCATCCATGCCGCAGACACCCCCGCAACCGGACCCACCCCGCCTTCGACAGTTTTCCGCGATCTGTCGGAACCGCATTCTGCTCTGGTGGGTGTCGACCTTGGTCGACACGATTGAATTCATTCGGTATCTGACAGATGTGTCGACCAAGGTCGACACCTACCAACAGCCGCAGGAAATGATCTGGGGCAGAGCCCCCTGAGTCAGGGGGCGGCCGCGAAGCGGCGGGGGTCTGGGAGCTGGTAAGTGGGGCCCACGGTTCGCGCAGCGAAGCGTGGGAGCGACAGCGCGCATGCGATGACGCGTACCAGCCCTGCCAACAAAAAACCCCGCTTGCGCGGGGTTCTCTGTGTGCTGCATGCAGCAGGCAATTACGGGCGACGGGCCAGGGCCTCGACGTCCTTCGCCTTCGGCAGCAGATCCTGCTTGCTCACGCGCAGGAAGCCGATCGTCAGCATCGGCACCGCCACCAGGATCGAGGACAGCACCACGATCACCGCACCGATCATGTGCGTCTCGGCCAGGCCTTCCATCGAGCTGCCGCCGTACAGGTACAGGGCCAGCGCGGACAGGAAGAACATCACCGCGGTGATCACCGTACGCGACAGCGTCTGGTTGATCGAACGGTTCAGCACTTCCATCGAGTCCACGCGCAGGCTGCGGAAGTTCTCGCGGACGCGGTCGAAGACCACGATGATGTCGTTGATCGCAAAGCCCATCACCGACAGCAGGCCGGCCAGCACGGTCAGGTCGAACTCACGGCCCAGCAGGGACACGTAAGCCACCGTCACGATCAGGTCGAACATGGCCACGATGCTGGCGGTGACCGCGAACTTCCATTCGAAGCGCACCGCGATGTAGATCAGGAAGCCGGCCAGCATGAAGATGGTGGCGTACAGGCCATTCATCGCCAGGTCCTTGCCGATCTGCGGGCCCACGAACTCGTTGCGCAGCACGGTGGCCTGGTTGTCGGCCGTGGACAGCGCCTTCACCACGGCTGCAGCGGTGGCCTTGTCTTCGCTGGCGGCAGCACCCGTGCCCGGAGCATGTTCGCCGTGCGGCGCCAGGCGGATCAGCAGGTCGGTGTTGCCACCGACGCTCTGCACCTGGGCACCGTCGAAGCCATTCTGCTCCAGCTTGGTACGGACCTGCTCGACGTCCACCGGCTTGTCGAAGCGCGCTTCGATCAGCGTGCCGCCGGTGAAGTCCAGTGCGTAGTTGAAGCCCTTGATGCCGATGATGGCAATCGAGGCCAGGAACACCACGATGGTGACTGCCATGGCGACATGGCGCCAGCGCATGAAGTCGATCTTGGTGTCGTTCGGGAGGATGTGCAGCGGAAACAGTTTCATTGTGCGTGTCGTCCCGTCAGATGGCCACGTTCTGGAGCTTCTTGCGACGGCCGTAGATCAGCGTCGCCAGCGCACGCGACACGGTGATCGCAGTGAACATGGAGGCGAAAATACCGATGATCATGGTCAGCGCGAAGCCCTTCAGCGGACCGGTACCGAATGCGAACAGCGCCACACCGACGATCAGGCCGGTCAGGTTGGCGTCGAGGATGGTGCCGGAGGCGCGCTCGTAACCAGTCACGATCGCGGTCTTGCCCGGCACGCCGGCACGCAGTTCTTCACGGATACGCTCGTTGATCAGCACGTTGGCGTCCACCGACAGGCCGACCGACAACGCCAGGCCGGCGAAGCCCGGCAGGGTCATGGTCGCGCCGAACAGCGACATCACCGCCACCACGATCAGCAGGTTGAACAGCATCGCCGCCGAGGTGATCACACCGAACATGCGGTAGTACACGCTGAAGAACACCAGGGTGAACAGGAATGCGAACACGACCGCGCGCATACCGTTCTTGACGTTCTCGGCACCCAGGCTCGGGCCGACCACGCGCTCTTCGACGAAGTCCATCGGCGCGGCCAGCGAGCCGGACTTCAGCAGCTTGGCCAGGTCCTCGGCTTCCTTCTTCTGCAGGCCGGTGGTCTGGAAGTTCTTGCCGAACACGCCGTTGATGTTGGCCACCGAGATCACTTCCTCGTTGACCTTGAAGCCACGCACTTCCTGGCCGTCGACGACGGTCACGGTCGGCACGCGCTCGGTGTAGACCACCGCCATCGGCTTGTTCACGTTGGCGCTGGTGAAGTCGAACATGCGCTGGCCGCCGACGTTGTTCAGCGTCACGCTGACCGCCGGCGAACCGCTGTTCGAATCGGTCACGGCCTGCGCACCGACCATCTGGTCACCGGTGACGATCACGCGCTTGTTCAGCAGGATCGGGCCCCGGCCGTCGCGCTGCTGGTAGACCTTGGCTTCCGGCGGGATACGGCCGGAGGCGATGGCGTCCTGCGCATTGCCCTCGACCACCGCACGGTATTCCAGCGTGGCAGTAGCACCGATCATGCGCTTGGCTTCAGCGGTGTCCTGCACGCCCGGCAGCTGCACGACCACGCGGTCGGCACCCTGGCGCTGGATGATCGGCTCGGCCACACCCAGCTGGTTCACGCGGTTGCGCAGGGTGTTGATGTTCTGCTCGATGGCGCCGTTGGCGATCTGGGTGATCTCGGTTTCCGGCACGGTGACCGTGATGCGATTGCCGCTGACGTCGTAGCCGAGAGTCGGCTGCGCCTTGACCAGGGCCGCGCGGGCACGCTGCGCGGCATCATCGCCGGCCGACGGGCTGAGGTTGGCCACGATGCTGTTGTCGGCGCGACGCTCCACCGACTGGTAGGCGATGCGCGCGTCACGCAGGGTGCTGCGCACGTCTTCGGTGTAGGCGTCCAGACGCTTGTCCAGGGCAGCCTTCTGGTCGACCTGCAGCACGAAGTGCACGCCGCCCTGCAGGTCCAGGCCCAGCACCATCGGGCGACCGCCGAGGTTGGCCAGCCAGTCCGGCACGGTCGAGGCCAGGTTCAGGGCCACGGTGTACTTCTCGCCGACGGTGTCACGCAGGGCGTCGCTGGCGGCGGACTGCGCCTTCAGGTCCGGCAGGCGGACGATCAGGCTCTCCCCTTCCTTCTCGGCACCGACGGGGGTGATACCGGCCTTCTTCAGGTCGGCCAGCACACGGTCGCGCAGCGCGTCGTCGACCTGCCCGCCACGGTTGGCGGTGATCTGGACGGCCGGGTCCTTCTGGTAGATGTTGGGCAGCGCGTACAGCGCGCTGAGCGCCAGTACGATCAGGATGACGACGTACTTCCAGCGTGGAAATTCGAGCATTGCTTGGGTCCCGCGCGGCGCCATCCCCGGCGCCGCGGTTGTGCATCGGAAAGGGGGTGGCTTACTGGGCCGACTTCAGGGTACCGGCCGGCAGCACGTTGCCGACAGCGCCCTTCTGCACGCGGATGCGCACGTTGTCAGCCACTTCGATGGTGATGAAGTTGTCGCCGATGTCGGTGACGATGCCGGCGATGCCGCCGTTGGTCAGCACTTCGTCGCCGCGCTTGATCTTCTCCAGCATGGCCTTGTGCTCCTTCTGCCGCTTCATCTGCGGGCGGATCATCAGGAAGTACATGATGGCGATCAGGATGATCGGGAACAGCAGCGTGGTCAGGCCCATGCCCTGCGGTTGGCCGCCGGCGGCCTGGGCGTGGGCGGCGGGAATCAGGAAGGCAAGCAGGTTCATCGTTGGTCCTTTGGTTGGGCGGCGCTCCCGTCCCTTCAGGGGCGGGGGTGTCGACCGCGGATCTGGGTCAGCCTTGAAGTATGCCACGGCCCCGGGCGTTCGTCCTTGGGCCGTTTGGCAGGGGGCGTCCGGGTTACAGGGCCGGCGCGACCGCTCCGCGTGCCGCGTAGAAAGACTCACGGAAGGCCAGGAAGGTTCCCGCCTCGATCGCCGCGCGGATGTCGGCCATGAGCTTTTCGTAATAGAACAGGTTGTGCAGGGTGCCCAGCATCGGTGCCAGCATCTCGTTGCAGCGGTCCAGGTGGCGCAGGTAGGAGCGGGTGTAGCCGCCGGTGCAGGCTACGCAGCCGCAGCCCGGCTCGATCGGGTCCATGTCGCGCGCGTACTGCGAGTTGCGGATGCGGACGGTGCCGAACGAGGTGAAATAGTGGCCGTTGCGCGCGTTGCGGGTCGGCATCACGCAGTCGAACATGTCCACGCCGCGGGCCACGCCCTCGACCAGGTCTTCCGGCCGGCCCACGCCCATCAGGTAGCGCGGGCGGTCGCTGGGCAGTTCCGGGTCCAGGTGGTCGAGCATGGCATTGCGCTCGTCTTCCGGCTCGCCCACGGCCAGGCCGCCGATGGCATAGCCATCGAAGCCGATCGCCTGCAGGGCCTCGGCCGAGCGGCTGCGCAGATCGGTGTGCACACCGCCCTGGACGATGCCGAACAGGGCCGCGTCATTGCCCAGCTCGTCATGCGCGTTGCGGCTGCGCTGGGCCCAGCGCAGGCTCAGCTCCATCGAGCGGCGGGCGACGTCCTCGGTGGCCGGGTACGGGGTGCACTCATCGAAGATCATCACCACGTCCGAATCGAGCACCTTCTGGATCTTCATGCTCTCCTCCGGGCCCAGGAACACGCGGGCACCGTCGGTCGGCGAGGCGAAGGTCACGCCCTGCTCGGTGATCTTGCGGCGGTGGGCCAGCGAGAACACCTGGAAGCCGCCGGAGTCGGTCAGGATCGGGCCATCCCAGCGGCAGAAGCCGTGCAGGCCGCCGTGGTCGGCGATGATGTCAAGGCCCGGGCGCAGATACAGGTGGAAGGTGTTGCCGAGGATGATCTCGGCGCCCAGCGCGCGCACCTGGTCCGGCAGGATGCCCTTGACCGAGCCATAGGTTCCCACCGGCATGAAGGCCGGCGTTTCCACCGTGCCACGCGGGAAAGTCAGGCGGCCACGGCGGGCACGGCCGTCGCGGGTCTTGAGCTGGAACTGCAGTCGGGACATGGAGCGGTCGTTCAGGCAAATAGTTGCCTATTGTCTCCCAAGAAGGCGTGCGCACCAAGGTGCGCACCCACAGGGGGCCCGCCGCTCCCAGGGCCCCCTACCCCGCCTGCGGGAACAGCAGCATGGCGTCGCCGTAGCTGAAGAAGCGGTAGCGCTGCTCGATCGCGTGCTGGTACGCCTCGAACACCCTTTCCTTGCCGGCGAACGCGGAGATCATCATCAGCAGCGTGCTTTCCGGCAGGTGGAAGTTGGTCACCATCGCGTCGACGCTGCGAATGCGGTAGCCCGGGGTGATGAAGATCTGGGTCTCGCCGGCAAACGGCAACAGTTCGCCATCGCGCATCGCGCTCTCCAGCGCGCGCACCACGGTGGTGCCGACGCCGATCACCCGGCCGCCGGCCGCGCGCGTGCGCCGCACCTGCTGCACCAGCTCAGCGCCCACGTTCAGCCACTCGCGGTGCATCACGTGGTCCTTCAGGTCATCGGCGCGCACCGGCTGGAAGGTACCGGCGCCGACATGCAGGGTGACGTGGCCGAACTCCACGCCCTTGGCCTTCAGCGCCGCCAGCAGCGGCTCGTCGAAATGCAGGCCAGCGGTCGGTGCCGCCACCGCGCCCACTTCGCGCGCGAACACGGTCTGGTAGCGCTCACGGTCATCTACGCCCGGCTCGCGCTGGATGTAGGGCGGCAGCGGCAGGCGGCCGGCGTGCAGCAGCCACTGTTCCAGCGACTCGGGCACATGGAACTGCAGCACGTAGAACTCGCCGTCGCGGCCCAGCACCTCGGCTTCGCCACCGGCGTCCAGGGCGATGCGGCTGCCCGCCTTGGGCGACTTGCTGGCGCCGACCTGCGCTCGGGCCTGCTGGCCGCCGAGCAGGCGCTCGATCAGGATCTCCACGCGGCCACCGCTGGCCTTCTGCCCGAACAGGCGCGCCGGGATCACCCGGGTGTCGTTGAACACCAGCAGGTCGCCCCGCTGCAGCAGCGACGGCAGGTCGCGCACCTGCAGATCGGTGAAGGCGGCCGGTGCCGGTGGCACCAGCATCAGTCGGCTGGCGGAACGTTCGGCCAGAGGAGCCTGCGCGATCAGTTCAGCCGGCAGGTCGTAATGGAAATCGGACTTCTTCAAGGCGGTGGGCGGCAACAGGTCGACAATGGCGCGCATTGTACGTCCAGCGTCTGCGAGCCGGTGCGCTTCGCGGCGAACGTCGCGCAAAATGCTGCTATGCAGCAGGTTTCTGCGGGGTTATCGCGCAAAAAAACAAGTGCTAGCATCGAGTTGGAAGTCCGCTGCACGAGCCTGCCCCAAGCGCGCGTGATGACGCGCGTTTTGCTTTTGAAGACCCGTGCGACCCATTGTTTCAGGAGATCTGCAATGAGCTTCATCGAACGCCTCGCCCCCCTGCGCAGCCAGCCCGGCACCCGCCTCACCACCGGCCTGGACGACGCCACCCTGACCGCCCTGTCCGCCCACCACCCGCAGCTGATCGCCGCGGTGGACGCCGCTGCCGAGGAATTCGCGCGCGTGCAGGCCGACCTGGGGCCGCTGCTGGCGCAGGACGAACAGGCGCAGATCGACGCGATGCAGGACGGCTTCGTCAATTTCTACGCCGATGACGCGGTGACGCCCTACGTGGCGCTGGCCGCGCGCGGCCCGTGGGTGGTCACCCTGAAGGGCGCCGTGCTGTATGACGCCGGCGGCTACGGCATGCTCGGCTTCGGGCATACCCCGGATGCCGTGCTGGAGGCGATGGCCCGCCCGCAGGTGATGGCCAACATCATGACGCCCAGCCTGTCGCAGCAGCGCTTCATTACTGCCCTGCGCGCCGAGATCGGCCACCGCCGTGGCGGCTGCCCCTTCGCCCGTTTCATGTGCCTGAATTCCGGTTCCGAAGCGGTCGGCCTGGCCGCGCGCATCGCCGACGTCAATGCCAAGCTGCAGACCGACCCCGGCGCACGCCACGCCGGTGCCGCGATCAAGCGCGTGGTGGTCAAGGGCAGCTTCCATGGCCGCACCGACCGCCCGGCCCTGTATTCCGATTCCAGCCGCAAGAGCTACATGCAGCACCTGGCCAGCTACCGTGGCGAGGATTCGGTGATCACCGTGGCGCCTTACGACGAGGCCGGCCTGCGCAAGGTGTTCGAGGATGCCGCACGCAACCAGTGGTTCATCGAGGCAGTGTTCCTGGAGCCGGTGATGGGCGAAGGCGACCCGGGCCGTTCGGTGCCGCCAGCGTTCTATGCCGTTGCCCGCGAGCTGACCCATGCGCACGGCAGCCTGCTGCTGATCGACTCGATCCAGGCCGGCCTGCGCGCGCATGGCGTGCTGTCGGTGGTGGACTACCCGGGCTTCGAAGGCCTGGACCCGCCGGACATGGAGACCTACTCCAAGGCACTCAACGCCGCGCAGTACCCGCTGTCGGTGCTGGCGGTGACCGAGCATGCCGCGCAGCTGTACCGCAAGGGCATCTACGGCAACACCATGACCAGCAACCCACGTGCGCTGGACGTGGCCTGCGCCACGCTGGCCCAGCTGACCCCGCAGGTGCGTGCCAACATCGCCGAACGCGGTGCCGAGGCCGTGCGCAAGCTGGAGCAGCTCCAGAGCGAGCTGGGTGGCCTGATCACCAAGGTGCAGGGCACCGGGCTGCTGTTCTCCTGCGAGCTGGCCCCGCAGTTCAAGTGCTACGGTGCCAACTCCACCGAGGAATGGCTGCGCCAGCACGGCATCAACGTGATCCACGGTGGCGAGAACTCGCTGCGCTTCACCCCGCACTTCGGCATGGACAGCCAGGAGCTGGACCTGCTGGTGGGCATGGTCGGCCGCGCCCTGCGCGAAGGCCCGCGCCGCGAGCAGGCGGCGGCGGCGTAAGCCCCCACTTTTTGTAGAGCCGAAGGCAGCGGCAGGAGCCGCTGCCAACGTCGCTGGCGACGGCCCGGAGGGTGCCGGGCAGGACGACCGGCATAGCCCATGCTCGGCTGGGACATTGCCGCGATCTGAACGAAGAGCAGCCGAGCATGGCTCGGCTCTAAAGGGGCTTGTCGCGGCCTGAACGAAGAGCAGCCGAGCATGGCTCGGCTCTACAGAAGGCCTCTCAAGGCCTCATACTCTGCGCACACCCCGTCCCTGACCGCCTTTTGGTCGGTGACGGGGCGTTTTCGTTTCCGGCCAAGAAACAGGAATATCCATGAAATCGATCTGTGTGTACTGCGGCTCCAACGCTGGCAGCAAGCCGGCCTATACCGAACGCGCCATTGCGCTGGGCGACCGTATCGCCCGCGACGGCCTGCGCCTGGTGTACGGCGGTGGCAACGTCGGCCTGATGGGCACCGTGGCCAATGCCGTACTCGCCGCCGGTGGCGAGGTGACAGGCGTGATCCCGCGCCAGCTGGCCGATTGGGAAGTGGCCCACCGCGGCCTGACCGAACTGGAAATCGTCGGCTCGATGCATGAGCGCAAGTCGCGCATGTTCGACCTGGCCGATGGTTTCGTCGCCCTGCCCGGCGGCTTCGGCACCATGGAAGAGATCTTCGAGATGCTGACCTGGCGCCAGCTGGGAATCGGCAACAAGCCCTGCGCCTTCCTCGATGTGGATGGCTTCTACGCCCCGCTGATCGGCATGATCGACCGCATGGTGGAAGAACGCTTCCTGCACCCGGACCAGCGCCAGGACCTGTGGTACGGCTCGGACATCGAAGAAATGCTGGTGTGGATGAAGAACTACCAGCCGGCCCAGGCATCAAAGTGGATCGACGAAAAGCGCCGCGCCGCCCTGCGTTGAGGTAACCGCACGCGGCAGCTCAGGCTGCCGCGTGCGCCCACGGTGCGGGCCGGCCCAGCAGATACCCCTGGCCGTAATCGCAACCCAGTTCACGCAGTGTATTCCGCTGCGCCTCGGTCTCGATGCCTTCGCCAATGGTCTCGATGCCCAGCGTACGCGCCAGCGACAGCACGCCCTCGACCAGCGCGCGCGTGCTCTGCATTTCCGGGCCATGCAGGCCGGCGATGAAGCTCTGGTCGATCTTCAAGGTGCTGATCGGGAATCGGTGCAGGTAGGACAGCGCCGAGAAGCCGGTGCCGAAATCATCCAGCTGCACCTGGATGCCGCGCTCGCGCAGGCCCTGCAGGATGCGCAGCGTGTGCGGGGCATCGTCGAGCAGCGCCACTTCGGTGATCTCCAGCCGCAGCCGGCGCGGATCGGCACCGCAGCTGTCGAGCAGTCCGAACAGGCGGTCACTGAACTCGGCGGAGCGGAAATGCCGGGGCGAGACGTTCACCGAGACGTAGCCTTCGCCCCCCTGCGCCAGCCCTGCGATGACCTGCTCGTAGATCAGCCAGTCGACCTGTTCGATCAGGCCGCTCTCTTCACCCAGCTCCAGGAATGCGCCCGGCAGCAGCAGGCCACGGCGTTCGTGCTGCCAACGCAGCAGCGCCTCATGACCGACCACTTCGCCGTCGGACAGGCGCACGATCGGCTGGTAGAACGGCAGGAAGTCGCGGTTGTTGATCGCACGGCGCAGATCGGCTTCCAGGTCCAGGCTGCGCATGGCTTCCTCGCGCATGTCCTCGTCGAAGATCGAGCAGCGATCATGGCCCTGTGCCTTGGCCCGGTACATCGCCGCATCCGCATCGCGCAGCAGTTCTTCACCCGTGCGGTAGCGCGGATTCCACAGGGCGATGCCGAGACTGCCCGACGGGAACAGCTCGCGCCCGGCGATCCACATCGATTCCTGCAACGCCAGCAGCAGGCGCTGGCCGAAGTCCAACGCCTGCGCCAGGCCCTGCGGACACTGCAGCAGCACCGCGAACTCATCACCGCCCAATCGTGCAACGACGTCCTCGGCACCGGCCATCGACACGATGCGCTTGGCCACCTCCACCAGCATGCGATCACCGGCGGCATGGCCGATGCTGTCGTTGACCAGCTTGAAGCGGTCAAGGTCGAGGAACAGAACGGCGAACACCGGCCCGCCCTCACGCTTGGCCAGTGCCAGCGCGTCCTGCAGCCGATCCAGCAGGTGCAAGCGGTTGGGCAGGCCGGTCAGGGCATCGTGCATGGCCTGGTGGGTCAGCCGCTGCTCCGCACGCAGGCGCTCGCCGATCTGGCCAAGCAGTTTCTCGTTCACTTCAGCCAGTTCGCGGGTGCGTTCTTCCACGCGCTTTTCCAGCTCGGCATGCGCCGAACGCAGCCGCTGCTGGTCGCGCTGGCGGGCCAGCCCGGTACCGATGTTCTGCGCAACGAAGGTCAGCAGGCGCTGGTCGTGCACGCTGAAAGTGCTGTTCTGGCTGTAGCTCTGCACCACGATCGCGCCGACCACTTCGTCGTCGCGCAGCAGCGGCACGCCCAGCCAGCAGTGCGAGCGCGCACCGTGCTCGCGCACTTCGCCGGCCGCCAGCAGGGCATCGATCTGCGCGCGCGAAGCCAGCAGCGGGCGCCGGTTGCGCACCACGTATTCGGTCAGGCCGCGGCTGAACGGCCGCGGTGCGCGGCTGGCGTTGTGCTCGTCCACCGAATACACGAAGTCCAGGCCGTTACCGGCGGCGTTGACCAGGGCGATGTAGAAATTGCGCGCATCGAGCAGGCGCCCGACCACGCCGTGCACCTGGCCATAGAACTGAGCCAGGCTGTCGGCCGACATCGCCATCTCGGCGATGTTGTAGAGCGCGGTCTGCAGCTGCTCGGCACGGCGCCGTTCGGCTACTTCGTCCTGCAGGCTGCGGTTGGCGCGCTGCAGCTCCTGGGTGCGCCGCTCCACCTGCTGCTCCAGCCGTACCTGCGCCTGGCGGCGGTCCATCGCGGTCTGTACGTGCTGCGCGACGAACCCCAACAGGGCGCGCTCGGCCTCGCCATAGCGGGCGGCACGCTCATAGCTCTGTACCACGATGGCGCCACAGACACGGCCATCGCGCAGCATCGGCACACCCAGCCAGTCCAGGCTTTCGGGGCCGCGCTGCGGGTCGTGCTCCTGTTCCACCACCTGCGCCAGCAGCTCGCGTGACGGGCCACTGAGCGGCTTGCCATGACGCAGCAGCGCCACGGTCAGGCTGCGCGGCATCTCGCTGGCATCGTGGCTCTGCGAGGGATCGGCAACAAAGTCATCCACCTGGTCGGCGAAGTACAGGAAGCGGATCTGGTCGCGCGCGTCGTCGTACTCGACGATGTAGCAGTTCTCCGCGTACATCAGCGTGCCCAGCACCCCGTGCACGTGGCGCAGCATCTCGCCCATCTCCAGGTCGGCGCCGGCCAGATCGGCGATCTGGAACAACGCCTGCTGCAGCCGCTCGGCCTCTTCCAGGGCCTTGATCTGCCCAGCCTGTCGCCCGCGCTGCAGGGCCAGCTCCATCGCCTGCCGGGCCAGCCCCCACCAGGCCGGCGAAGGCGCTGCATTGGCCACCGACAACAGCAGCCGTGCACCGTCGTACTCCCAACCGTGCTGGCCATCGCCAACGCCGGGTTCCACGAACGCGGCGCCTTCGTTCACGACCGAGGGCCAGCCGCGCTGGCCACGCCCCAGCTGCGGGTCGTCCCAACCGACCCGGACCACCGCCGATTCAGGCAGCAGCGCATGCAACGCCCGCACCAGCGCCGTGCTCAGCACGGCCTCGTGTGGTGGCTCTTCCGCCGGTTCTGCATGCGTGGACAAATGACAATCTCTTGGCGCCGTCTAAGCGGCGCCTCCCCTGAGCCGCCGAGCATAGCGCGCCACCCGGGGGGCAATGGAAGCCCGTAAACCCCGATTCGTGCGCCCGTGCGTTTTTCCTGCTGTCCGCAGCCCCTTCCGAGCCATGAATCTCGCCCTGCCCGCCCCCGCCACCGGCTATGCGCCATCGTCTGCAGGCCTTACCCTGTACGTCGTGGAAGCCAGCGCACTGCCAACCGATGAAGCCTTGATGCTGGCCTGGGCCGGTGGCGACCTGCGCGCGTTCGAGAGCCTGTATGCGCGCCACCGCAAGCGCCTGTTCGGCTTCCTGCTGCGGCAGCTGCGCGACAACGCGCTGGCCGAAGAGATCTTCCAGGACGTGTGGCAGCGGGTGATCAGCGCGCGCGCCGGCTGGCAGCCGGAGGCCGCATTCAGCACCTGGCTGTTCCGGATCGCCCACAACCGCCTGAACGACCATTGGCGTGCGGCCCGGCACCGCCCGGCTGCCCCGGCCGACGCCGACCTGCGCCTGGCGGCGATCGAAGATGGGCAGACCCCGGAAGCAGAGCTTTCCGAATTCGAACAACGTCGCCGCATCCAGCTGGCGATGGAGCAACTGCCGCCCGAGCAGCGCGAAGTGCTGCAGCTGCGACTGGATCAGGAACTGAGCCTTGAGGAGATCGGCCAGATCACCGGCGTCGGCCGGGAAACCGTGAAATCGCGGCTGCGCTATGCGATGGACAAGCTGCGTGCGGGACTGAACGCATGAACCGAGACGAACACCTGACGCCGGAAGAACGCGAGCTGGCGCGCCTGCTCGGCCGTCGCGCCGAACAGGCACCGCCGCCCGCGCTGGACGCCGCCATCCTGGCCGCGGCCCGCGCAGCCGTGGACGCGCCGGCGGCGGCGGCCGCGCCGGATGCACCACGCAGGCAGCGCACGCGCCCGCGCTGGCCGGCGGTGTTCGGTATCGCCGCCTCGATGGTGTTCGCGATCGGCATCGCCTGGCAGCTGCGTCCGGAACCGCCGCCGGTTCCGGCAGGCGAGGCCGCTGTCGCTGCGGCACCGGCTGCGGCAGACGTCGCGGCCGCCAATCAGGTCGCTGAGAGCAGTGCAGCCGACAGCACGGCTGCCGCTTCGGAAACCGCCGCCGCACCCGCGGCACCGCAGGCAGCCCCTGTTGCCGCCCCTCCGGCACCGTCCACCGCGCGCGCACCCAGGCCTGCGCCGGCCGAAATCGCTGAAGTACCCGCCCAGGCTGCTCGTTCGATGGCGGCGGATGCGGCCGCCGATACGTCCTTTGCCACGCTCCCGCCCGCCCCGCCCGCCCCGGCCGCAGCGCCGGCAGCAGCACCGCCCGCACCCGCCGCCTACTCGGTACCCGCACCTGCGCCTGCACCTGCACCTGCACCGGCATTGGCGCCCGCCCCGGCAGGCGCGTTGAAAGCACGTACTGCCGAGGCGCCGGCGGCCAACGCTGCCGATGCCGGACGGGCGCGGGCGCTGGATCGGGTAGAGATCACCTCGATGAAGCGCCAGGCCCCGAGCCGGTCTGCCCCCGGCATCATGCGCCGTGGCGCCGATGCGGGGCTCAGTGCGGATGCGGTGCAGGCCGAAGTGGACGCCGACGCACAACTGCCGCGCCGCCAGTGGCTGCAGAAGATCCGCGCGCGCCGCGACGACGGCCAGCGCGACCTGGCCCGCGCCAGCCTGGAGCGCTACGTACAGCAGTATCCGGAAGCACGCCTGCCGCGCGACCTGCGTCCGCTGCTGGACGACTGAATCGGACAGTGACCTCCGGCAACCCCGTAGAATGACGGGGATGCCCGATACCCTCGCCCAGCCGGTCAGCCACACGCTGGAAGTCAAACACAGCCGTTTCATCGCCCATGCCACGCCGATCGACGGCGCTACGGCGGCGATGGCATTCCTGCAGCAGGTGGCGGTGATCGACGCCACGCACAACTGCTGGGCCTACCGGCACGGGCAGGACTATCGCTCCAGCGACGATGGCGAGCCCGCCGGCACGGCCGGACGACCGATCCTTGCGGCGATCGACGGCCAGGGCTTCGACCGGGTGATGGTGGTGGTGACGCGCTGGTTCGGCGGCATCAAGCTCGGGGCGGGCGGCCTGGTCCGCGCTTATGGCGGCGCCGCCGCCGAGTGCCTACGCACCGCGCCGCGCCTGCCCCTGGTGGCCATGGCGCGCCTGCGGCTGCTGGCCGGCTTCGAGGATCTGGGCACTCTGCATGCTGCCCTGCCCGCCTTCGGCGCGGACAAGCGCGACGAACAGTTCGACGCCAGCGGGGTGTGCCTGAGGGTCGAATTGCCGGCTGATCAGGTCGACGCATTGAAAATCCGCCTGCGCGACGCCACCCGTGACCGTATCCGCATACAAGATGACGACCAGGATGACTGACAAGGACGACGCTCCCGCTTCGACCCCGCCGCTGCGCCGCCTCGGCAGCCTGCGTACGCTGTGGCCGTTCGTGCGCCGCCACAGCGGCCTGTTCACCGCCTGGCTGCTGGCCCTGGCCGTCTCTTCGGCGGCGACGCTCAGCCTGCCACCGGCCGTGAAGCAGATGATCGATCACGGTTTCAGCAGCGGTGGCCAGATCAACCGCGCCTTTGCCCTGCTCATGCTGGTGGCGGTGGTGATGGCGCTGGGCACGGCCGCACGCTTCTACTTCGTGTCGCTGCTGGGCGAGAAGGTGGTGGCCGATCTGCGCAGCCAACTGTACGCCCACCTGATCCACCTCGGCGCAGGTTTCCATGACCGCAGCCGCAGTGGCGAACTGGTTTCGCGACTGACCGCCGACACCGAACTGCTGCGCAGCGTGGTCGGCTCGACCATGTCGGTCGCCCTGCGCAGCAGCGTTACCGTGGTCGGCAGCCTGGCCATGCTGTTCGTCACCAGCCCGCGGCTGGCGGCGTGGTCGCTGCTGGGCATTCCGCTGGCCGTGCTGCCGATCATCATCGGCGCGCGCAAACTGCGCACCGTCGCCCGCAACAGCCAGGACCGCATCGCCGATGCCAACAGCCTGGCCAGCGAGACGCTGGGCGCGGTGCGTACGGTGCAGGCACATGCGCGCGAGCCGTACGAGCGTGGCCGCTTCGACCACGCACTGGGCGATGCCATCAAGGCCGCACGCCGCCGCATCGGTGCGCAGTCGCTGGTCACCGCCAGCGCCATCCTGCTGGTATTCGGTGCCATCGTCGGCGTGCTGTGGCTGGGCGCCCACGATGTCATCGAAGGCCGCCTGAGCGCCGGCACCCTGGGCCAGTTCGTGCTGTACGCGCTGATCGGTGGTGGCTCGGTGGGCGCGCTGGCCGAAGTATGGAACGAACTGCAGCGCGCGGCCGGCGGCATGGGCCGGATCGGCGAGCTGCTGGAGGAAGACATCGAGATCCGTGCGCCGGCACAGCCGCATGCGCTGCCGCAGCCGCTGCGCGGCGAGATCCAGTTCGACGACGTGGTCTTCCACTATCCGCAGCGACCGGACCAGGCCGCGCTGGATCACTTCAACCTCCATGTGCGCCCCGGTGAGACTGTGGCCCTGGTCGGCCCCTCGGGTGCGGGCAAGAGCACGGTGCTGTCGATGCTGCTGCGCTTCCACGATCCGGCTGCCGGGCGCATCTGCGTGGATGGTATCGACGTGCGCCAGGTCGACCCGGCCGAACTGCGTGGTCAGCTGGCGCTGGTGCCGCAGCAGCCGACGCTGTTCGCCGCCAGTGCACGCGACAACATCCGCTACGGCCGCCTGCAGGCCAGCGATGCCGAGGTCGAGGATGCCGCGCGCGCGGCCGAGGCCGATGGTTTCCTGCGCGCGCTGCCGCAAGGCTACGACAGCGAGCTGGGCGAGCGTGGCGCACGCCTGTCCGGCGGCCAGCAGCAGCGTGTGGCAATTGCACGTGCACTGCTGAAGGACGCACCGATCCTGCTGCTGGACGAAGCCACCAGCGCACTTGACGCCCAGAGCGAGTACGGCGTGCAGCAGGCACTGGAACGGCTGATGGCCGGCCGTACCACGCTGGTGATCGCGCACCGCCTGGCCACCGTGCTCAAGGCCGACCGTATCGTGGTGATGGACCAGGGCCGCATCGTGGCCGAAGGTACGCACGCGCAACTGCTGGCCGAAGGCGGTCTGTACGCTGAACTGGCACGCCTGCAGTTCATCGATTGATGACGGCCTCCTAACATCGCCAGGGCGAAGCTGGCGGCGCATCAACAGCATCCACTGAAGGAGGTGCGCGATGTCGTTCCGTCAGTTCCCGGCCGTCGACAGCCATGGCGAAAGCCACATCATCATCGAGTTCAAGCCCGAGGCGAACGGCAGCGGGCACCATTCCGAAGCCACGCCGCGCTACGAGCTCGACGACGGCCGACTGCTGGTGCGCAATGGCCGCGAATTCACCACCAGTGGTGGCGAATTGAGGCTGACGATCTGAGGTTCTCGGGGCATGGCCCGGCGCTACCGGATTTCGCATCGCGCTCCCCTGGCGGGTGTCGACCTGGGTCGACGCGCTTTTCACCGGACCCAGCCGTGCACGGCTCGACGCCACAAAAAGGCGTGATCAATTTTTGACCAACCATCTTGACAGCCTTGGCTGCCAAGGGTTGCGCGCGGTTATCCACATGTTTGCGCAGAAATCATCCACACCGCCTGTGGATGAATGCGCTCAGCCGAGCACCCGCCCAATGCCGCTGGCGTCTACCTCGGCCGCCGCCGTTGCGATCGCCACCGCATCGCTGCCTGCAACGAATCCTATACGGAAATGGACTTCGCCGCCGGGCGTGCGCGAAGAATGGATCGATGCCAGGCTGATTCGGTGCTGCTCGAACACGTTCAGCAGTTCACGCAACGACCCCGGCCGGTCTTCCGGCAGGTGCACCGACAGCGCATTGCGCTCGGTCAGGTCGGCCAGCAGATAGCCCACCCGTTCGAAGGTGTAGTTGCCCTCGGCCAGCGCCTGCTCGCCGAACGCACTGCGATTGGCCGACAGCAGCTGCTCACGGAATGCGCTGCGTGCAGCGTCGTCACCCTGCCCCAACTGGGCCTGCAGGGCCTGCAGGTGGGCGACCAAGCGCTCCAGCATCGGCGCCACGTACGGGTTGCCGAACTGGATGTCCTCGTAGATCGCCGGGTTCAGTGACAGGATGCGCGAGATGATCGCGGTATCCAGCTCGAACGACGCCGAACGGTAGGGCATCATCGCGGCCAGATCACCCAGCTGCGGCTGATACTGGCGCAGCACGCCGGCCTGGGCCAGGTGGGTCGCATGCACCATCGCCTGCACCAGCGCCATCATCTGGTCGTGGTGCTGCGGCGTGGCGCGCACGCATTCGGCCTGCAACGCCTCGCACAGCGTATCGACCCACGGCTGCCAGTCCTGCAGCCGCGCTTCGCAGACCACCATCACCCGGCCCTTCAAGGTGGGTGCCTTGGGCGGCGCGGTCATCGGGTGCAGCCCGACCACCTCCGCCAGCGAGGCCAACATCGCCTGCACCGGCGCCTCCTTCACCGAGGTCACGTCCAGCCACAGTCGGTCGCGTTCACGGCCTGCGGACTGCCGCACGTACTCGGCGATCAATGCGGGCGTGTGCCGGATCGGCGCCGAGAACACCAGCACGTCGGCCTGCGCCAGCAACTGCTCCGGCGTATGCGATTGCGGATCCGCCGGATCGTGGCCGATCACCGGCAGCTGCATGTGCTGCTGGAAGAAGCCGGTCAACCAGCGCCCGTAGGCGCCAGCACTACCCACGATGCCGACCGTGCGTGGCGTGCGCGTGTGCAAACCGCTCATGCCACGCGTTCGGCGCGGAAGCGCGTGCCTTCAGCCAATGCTGCAGGCGCCGCAGCGATCACGTCGAACTCCTCGAAGCCATGGGCCAGGGTTGCTTCCAGCGCCGCATGGGTACCCGCGATCGCACGCGAGATCGCCTGCTGCATCGATTCACCGCGCAGCAGGAACGACACCACCAGCGACATCAGCACATCGCCGGTGCCGGCCACGTCCACCGGCAGCAGCGGCGAAGTCCATCGCCAGGTTTCCTCGCGACCGACGGCCAGCGTCACCAGTTCGCCCGGATTGCCGCCCACGCTGTGCGCGATCACCCAGTGCGGGCCACGGTCCAGCAGCGTGCGTGCGGCGGCGATGGCATCGGCCTCGGCCAATGCCGGCATGCCGGTGAGGCGATTGAGTTCGAAGGCGTTCGGTGTGACCAGCCACGCATGCGGCAGCAGGCGCTCGGCGAAGATCGCTTCCAGGCCCGGCTCCACATAGGGGCCGGTGTGGGTGTCACCAATGACCGGATCCAGGCAGTAACGCAGCTGCGGGCAGGCCGGCAGGATATCGTCCAGCCAGTCGGCAAACGCGGCGCCGTTGGCAGTGCTGCCGAAGTAACCGGAGACGAGCATCTTCGCCCGCTGCGGCAGGCCACGTTCGCGGGTACCCAGCAGCAGGTCGGCGAACCAGTCGGCCGGCAGCACGCGGCCACGGGTGGTGTCGTAGAACGGCGCATTGCTGAGCAGCACGGTCGGGATTTCGGCTACGCGCACGCCGAGGGCGCGCATCGGTGGCACGGCGGCGCTGTTGCCGGCGTGGCCGTAGACAAGCTGCGACTGAACCGAGATGACATCGATCGGCGACGGGCCGTCGGGCCGCTGGCGGCGGCCGTGGACCAGGTGGTTATCAAGGGATTCGCTCATGACCGCATTCTACGCCCAAGGGGGTTTTCGGCAGGGCTTGCAGCCCTGCACCTGCTCAATGCAACGGCAAAAGCCAAAGCCAGAGCGGCATTCCATGAGATGGCGGGGCGGTGTCGGAGTGCGGGGACGCCGCAAGTACGTCCCTGTAGGCTTGGCAGCGGCATCCATGCCGCTGACACCCCGCACTCCGACACCGCCCCGCCTTCGACAGGTTCATGCGGCTGTTGGTAGGTGTCGACCTTGGTCGACACATCTGTCAGATATCGATACACAAAAATGGGGTCAGATCCGTTTTCCTTCGGAAAACGGATCTGACCCCACAAGCCGTTCCAACAGATCGCGGAAAACTGTCGAAGGCGGGGTGGGTCCGGTTGCGGGGGTGTCCGCGGCATGGATGCCGCGGCCAAGCTTACATGGACGTACTTGCAGCGTCCCCCGCAACCGGGCCCACCCCGCCATCCCACGGAATGTGGGCTTTTGACGGTGACGTTGATTCAGCAGGTGCAGGGCTGCAAGCCCTGCAAACCCACCCTCCCTCAGTGAACAGCAGGCCGCGACGGCGGCAGCCACGCCGCCACGATGCCGAGCAACGGCAGGAACGCGGTCAGCTGGTAGACGTATTCGATGCTGGTCTTGTCCGCCAGCAGGCCGAGCACCGCCGCCCCCAGTCCGCCCATCCCGAATGCAAAACCGAAGAACAGCCCCGACACCATGCCAATGCGGTGCGGCATCATCTCCTGCGCATAGACCACGATCGCCGAGAACGCCGACGAAAGCACGAAGCCGATCAGCACCGCCAGCACCGTGGTCCAGAACAGATCCGCATGCGGCAGCATCAGTGCGAACGGCGCCACGCCCAGGATTGAAGTCCAGATGATCGGCTTGCGCCCGATGCGGTCACCCAGCGGCCCCCCCAGGAAGCCACCGGCAGCGGATGCGACCAGGAACGCGAACAGGTGCAGCTGGGCCTGCGCCACCGGAATGCCGAAGTGATGGATCAGGTAGAAGGTGAAGTAGCTGCCGATGCTGGCCATGTAGAAGTACTTGCTGAAGATCAGCACCAGCAGGATCGCCAGCACCTTGGCCACGGTGCGCGACGGGTGGCGCGGGGCCATTGACGCGGTGCTGGCCGGACGCGGGGTGCCCAGGTGCAGCGCGTACCAGCGGCCAACATAGGTCAGCAGCGCGATGCCGATCAGTGCGGCGCCGGCAAACCACGACGCGGCATGCTGGCCATACGGCACGATCACCGCCGCAGCGATCAGCGGGCCGAGCGCGGTACCGAAGTTGCCGCCGACCTGGAACACCGACTGCGCGAAGCCATGGCGCCCCCCAGAGGCCAGCCGCGCGATGCGCGAAGCTTCCGGGTGGAAGATGGCCGAACCAATACCGACCAACGCTGCGGCCATCAGCACCACCGCGTAGTTCGGTGCGAAGCCGAGCAGCAGCATGCCGCACAGGGTCGAGGCCATGCCGATCGGCAGCGAGTACGGCGCCGGGCGGCGGTCGGTGGCCGCGCCGACCAATGGCTGGAAGATCGAGGCGGTCAGCTGGTAGGTCAGCGTGATCAGGCCGATCTGGGTAAAGCTGAGGTTGAAGCCGCCCTTGATCACCGGATAGATGGCCAGGATCAGCGACTGCATCATGTCGTTGACCACATGCGAGGTGGAAATGGCGGCCAGCACGCCGGGAGCCACCGGGCGTGAGGGTGTTGCGGGGGAAACCAAGGCAGACATGGACGCAGGTCAGGTTGGGGGCGAGCCACGCATGCTACGGTTGCGCTCTCTTCCCTTCTGCCGCGTTCGGGTCATGGCCTATCGCAAAAAGGACATTGCCGGCGACGTCGACCCGGCCGCACCGTGGCGCGATGTGCCGCTGCACCGCCCGGTCACCCACCGCGTGACCCAATACCCTGCCGGCACCCACATCGCAGGCCACAAGCACCAGCGCCACCAGCTGGTCTACGCCATCTCCGGGCTGATGGTGGTGCGCTCGGAAGTCGGTCGCTGGGTCGTGCCCTCCACCCGCGCGATCTGGATGCCGGCCGGCATGGTGCACGCGGTGGACTGCATTGCCGCCGTGCACATGCGCAGCCTGTACATCGATCCGTCGTTCGCGCCGCAACTGCCGGCCGAGCCCTTCGCGGTGCAGGTTGCACCGCTGCTGCGCGAACTGCTGCAGGCAGCCACCCTGATCAAGGGCAAGCACATCGAGGACAGCCGCGATGGCCGCGTGGTGCGCCTGCTGTTGGACGAACTGCATCGCATGGACGTATTGCCACTGCACCTGCCCGCGCCAAGCGACCCGCGCCTGCTGCGGATCTGCCAACACCTGCAGAAGCATCCGGGTGACGACGCCACGCTGCTCGACTGGGCGCAGGCGCTGGAGGTGGACGTGAAAACCATCCAGCGGCATTTCGCCGGCGAACTGGGCATGACCTTCGGGCAGTGGCGGCAGCAGGCGCGGCTTCTGGCCGCCTTGGAGCGACTGGCGGTCGGCGACAAGGTCATCGATGTGGCGCTGGCGATGGGCTACGACAGCCCGAGCGCGTTCACCAGCATGTTCAAACGGCAGCTGGGGCAGACGCCGGCGGCGTTTTTCCGATGATCCTTTGAACGGCATCCACGCAAGGCGTGAATCCACTGCACCACAAACGACAACGCCGGGCATGGCCCGGCGCTATCGTTCATCGCTTCCGTCGAAAAACTCAGGACGTCATCCGGTCCCAGAAGCCCTTCACGCCGTCGATGAAAGTGGCCGATTTCGGCGAATGCTTGCGCGCTTCCTCGCCGACGAAGGTGGCTTCGAACTGTTCCAGCAGCTTGCGCTGCTCGTTGGTGAGGTTCACCGGCGTCTCCACCACCACGCGGCAGTACAGGTCGCCTTCGCTGCGGCTGCGCACCGAACGCACGCCCTTGCCGCGCAGGCGGAACAGCTTGCCGGTCTGGGTCTCGGCCGGGATGCGGATCTCCGCTTCGCCACCGAGGGTGGCCACGCGCACGGTGTCGCCAAGCGCCGCCTGCGAGATGCGGATCGGCACTTCGCAGTGCAGATCATCGCCATCGCGCTGGAAGATGGCATGCTCGCGCACGCGCACTTCCACGTACAGATCACCCGGCGGCGTACCGGCCGGGCCGGCCTCGCCCTCGCCCTGCAGGCGGATGCGGTCGCCGGTGTCGACGCCGGCCGGCACCTTCACCGACAGCACCTTGTCTTCCTCGACACGGCCGTTGCCGTGGCAGGTCTTGCAGGGCTTGGCGATGATCTGGCCGCGGCCGCCGCAGTTGTGGCAGGCCTGCTGCATGGCGAAGATGCCGCGCTGGATGCGCACCTGGCCGCGGCCATGGCACACATTGCAGGTCTCGACCTTGCCGTCTTCGGAGCCACTGCCATCGCAGTCGCCGCATTCGGCCAGGGTCGGGATCTCGATCCGGCGCTCGACGCCGCGCACGGCCTCTTCCAGGTCCAGCTCCATCACGTAGCCGATGTCGGCACCGCGACGGGCCTGGCGCGGACCACCGCCACCGCCGCCAAAGATGTTGCCGAAGATATCGCCGAAGATATCGTTCATGTCCGGACCGCCCGGACCGCCACCACCGCCCATGCCGTGCTCGAACGCGGCGTGGCCGTGGCTGTCATACATGCGGCGCTTGTTGCCGTCGGACAGCACTTCGTAGGCTTCCTTGCACTCCTTGAAGGAGGCTTCGGCCGCCGCATCACCCGGGTTGCGGTCCGGGTGGAACTTCATCGCGCAGCGACGGTAGGCCTTCTTCAGTTCTTCGTCGCTGGCGGTGCGGGCAACGCCCAGCACTTCGTAGTAGTCGCGCTTGCTCATAAGGTGAATCAGTTTCCGGAAAGTCGGGATTCGTCAAAGCGGAAGAGCGGAACCAGGTCCGCTCTTGCGTCGGGCGCCCCGACACGCCGGGCGGCGGTCAGGACCCTGGTACGACAACGGGACGCTGGCAGGCAGCGCCCCGTGTCGGTCCGGATCAGGACTTCTTGTCGTCCTTGACTTCGGTGAACTCGGCGTCCACCACGTCATCCGCCGCCTTGCCTGCGTTGCCGGCGTCGCCACCCGGGGCACCGCCCTGGTCAGCCGAAGCAGCGGCGAACAGCGCCTGGCCGGCTTCTTCCAGCACCTTCGACTTCGCTTCGATCTGTGCCTTGTCGTCGCCCTTCATCGCGGTTTCCAGGTCGGCCAGTGCCGCCTCGACCTTGCCGATGACATCGCCGCCGACCTTGCTGCCGTGCTCGGTGATGGCGCTGCGGGTGCCGTGGATCAGGGCATCGGCCTGGTTGCGGGCCTGCACCAGTTCCTGGAACTTCTTGTCTTCTTCGCGGTTGGCTTCCGCGTCGGCGACCATGCGTGCGATCTCTTCCTCGGACAGACCCGAACCGGCCTTGATCTCGACCTTCTGTTCCTTGTTGGTCTTCTTGTCCTTGGCCGACACGTGCAGGATGCCGTTGGCGTCGATGTCGAAGGACACTTCCACCTGCGGCAGGCCACGCGGGGCCGGCTCGATGCCGGACAGGTCGAACTTGGCCAGCGACTTGTTGAAGCGGGCCTGTTCGCGCTCACCCTGCAGCACGTGCACGGTCACGGCCGACTGGTTGTCCTCGGCGGTGGAGAACACCTGCGAGGCCTTGGTCGGGATGGTGGTGTTCTTCTCGATGATCTTGGTGAACACGCCACCCATGGTTTCGATACCCAGCGACAGCGGGGTCACGTCCAGCAGCAGCACGTCCTTGACGTCGCCGCCCAGCACGCCGCCCTGGATCGCCGCACCCAGTGCCACGGCTTCGTCCGGGTTGACGTCCTTGCGCGGTTCCTTGCCGAAGAACTCGGTCACCGCCTGCTGCACCTTCGGCATGCGGGTCTGGCCGCCGACCAGGATCACTTCGCTGATGTCGCTCGAACGCAGGCCGGCATCGTTCAGGGCGACGCGGCACGGCTCGATCGACTTCTTGATCAGGTCGTCCACCAGCGCTTCCAGCTTGGCGCGGGTCAGCTTGATGTTCAGGTGCTTCGGACCCGACGCGTCGGCAGTGACGTACGGCAGGTTCACTTCGGTCTGCTGGGCGCTGGACAGCTCGATCTTGGCGCGCTCGGCAGCATCCTTCAGGCGCTGCAGGGCCAGCGGATCCTTGCGCAGGTCGATGCCCTGGTCCTTGTTGAATTCTTCAACCAGGTACTCGATGACGCGGTTGTCGAAGTCTTCGCCACCCAGGAAGGTGTCGCCGTTGGTGGCCAGCACTTCGAACTGCTTCTCACCGTCGACGTTGGCGATCTCGATCACCGAGACGTCGAAGGTGCCGCCGCCCAGGTCGTACACCACGATCTTGCGATCCTTGTTGTCGCCCTTGTCCAGGCCATAGGCCAGCGCGGCCGCGGTCGGCTCGTTGATGATGCGCTTGACGTCCAGGCCGGCGATGCGGCCGGCGTCCTTGGTCGCCTGGCGCTGGCTGTCGTTGAAGTAGGCCGGCACGGTGATGACCGCTTCGGTGACCTTCTCACCGAGGAAGTCCTCGGCGGTCTTCTTCATCTTTTCCAGCACCTTGGCCGAGATTTCCTGCGGGGCCATCTTCTTGCCGTCGCTGGTGGCCACCCAGGCGTCGCCATTGTCATGGGCCAGGATGCTGTACGGGACGTGCGCGATGTCCTTCTGCACTTCGGCGTCGGTGAACTTGCGGCCGATCAGGCGCTTCACCGCGTAGAAGGTGTTCTTCGGGTTGGTCACGGCCTGGCGCTTGGCCGAGGCACCGACCAGGACTTCGCCGTCCTTGGTGTAGGCGACGATCGACGGGGTGGTGCGATCGCCTTCCGAATTCTCGATGACGCGGGCCTTGCCGCCGTCCATGATCGCCACGCACGAGTTGGTGGTGCCGAGGTCGATACCAATGATCTTGCCCATGGGGGAGACTCCTGAGGATGCTTGTTGGGGTCAGTCCGGCCGTTCGGCCGGTGGATGAATACGATGTGGGGGAGGCTCGTGGAACATTCAAGCCATCTCCCGAACGCTGTGTTTCCGGTCGTCCGCCGCGTTCAGCGTCGGGCCGGGTGACGGGTCATTCCCGCCGCCCGGCCCTGCGGGATCAATCGGCGGCCACCACCACCAGCGCCGGCCGCAGCAGGCGCTCGTTGAGCAGGTAGCCCTTCTGGAACACGGTCACCACGCTGCCCGGGGCAGCGCCGGGGGTCGGCACCTGGC
Organism: Stenotrophomonas sp. 57; assembly: GCF_030291075.1. Lineage (NCBI taxonomy): Bacteria > Pseudomonadati > Pseudomonadota > Gammaproteobacteria > Lysobacterales > Lysobacteraceae > Stenotrophomonas > Stenotrophomonas sp. 57. The sequence continues at coordinate 1,784,389 of NZ_CP127407.1, read as the reverse complement.
TGATGGCCTGGTGGTGTTCCGGGTTGAACGGCTGGCCGATCGGGTCCAGCAGCACCAGGCCGTTGTCGGCGGCGACCTTCAGCAGCTGCTTGTAGGTCAGCTCCAGGCCTTCGCGCAGCGGGTGCGGGTCGTCGCCGGCGGCTTTCAGGCCGGCATCCAGGCTGTCGAACACCGGCAGCAGCTCGCCCAGCAGCTTCTCGTTGGCGAACTTGCGGGCCTGCTCGATGTCACGGGCAACGCGCTTGCGCTGGTTGTCCAGGTCGGCGCGCTCACGCAGCGCATCGGCCTTGACCTGTTCGATTTCGGCGCGCAGGCGCTCGATTTCGTCGCTGGCGCCGGCGGTGGCAGCCGCATCGGCGGCACTCTGCTGGGATTCGATATCTGGCTGTTCGTGGTTCATGTCTGGGTCCCTGGCGGTCACTCTCCGCCTCCAACCACCCTAGTGTGGGCGGGATGCTGCGTTTCAAGCGTCGGATGTTCCCGGCGTGCGTCCGGTCGGTGAAAAGGCCGCGCCGAGCACATCGGCGGTGGCCTGGACCAGCGGGATCATGCGGTCGTAGGCCATCCGCTTGGGGCCGATCACGCCCAGCACGCCCAGCACCTGGCCGTTGGCCGTGTACGGCGCAGTGACCAGCGAGACGCCCTGCAGCGGCATCATCCCGGTTTCCTCGCCGATGAAGATGCGCACGCCCGGCGCCCGGATGGTCCGCTCCAGCAGCTGCAGGATCTCGCGCTTGCTGGAGAACAGCTCGAACAGCTCGCGCAGGCGCTCCAGGTCGGACAGGTCCTGCACCCCCATCAGCCGGGTCTGCCCGGCCACCAGCATGTCGTCGGCCGCCGGCTGCAGGGCCTGCTCGGCCAGCTCGATGCTGTGCGCCAGCAGCTGTTCCAGCTCGGAACGGGCGTCGCGCAGCTCCAGCAGCAGGCGGGTGCGGATCTCGGCCATCGGCAGGCCGGCGAAATGGGCATTGAGGTAGTTGGCCACCTGCTCCAGCTGGCCCGGCGCGAACTCCTGGCGGGTCTCGATGACCCGGTTCTGCACCTCGTTGTCGGCAAACACCAGGATCGCCAGCACGCGGCGCCCGTCCAGCGCCACGAAATCGATCTGGCGGAAGGCGAACTGCTCGCGCCGCGGTGCGCTGACCACGCCGACGAAGTGGCTCATCGCCGACAACAGCTCCGAAGCGCTGCCGAGCAGGGCCTGGGTGCTGCCGCCGCCGGCCAGCTCCTGGCGCAACCGGGCCAACTCGCCCTCGCCCGGCGGCTGCATCTGCAGCAGGCTGTCGACGAACACCCGGTAGCCATGCGCGGTCGGGACGCGCCCGGCCGAGGTGTGCGGCGAGGCCAGCAGGCCCAGGTCCTCCAGGTCGCCGAGGATGTTGCGGATGGTGGCCGGGCTGACCTCCAGCCCGGCCACGCGCGCCAGCGTCTGCGAGCCGACCGGCTCACCGTCCTGGATGTAACGCGCGATCAGCGTGCGCAGCAGATGGCGCGCACGCGGGGCAAGCTGGTCGGGAGAACCGTGCATGGAATCAACCTGTGAGACACGGACACTAGATAATGGCGGCGCATCACCTTGGCAAGTCATTGGACCTCCCTCGCCCGCGTGCTAGCGTTGCGCGGCTGCTGATACCCCCTTACCCATGCTCAGACATCTTTCGATCAAGGATTTCGCCGTCGTCCGCGCCACCGAACTGGAGTTCGGGCCCGGCATGACCGTCGTTTCAGGCGAGACCGGCGCCGGCAAGTCGCTGATGGTCGACGCGCTGGGCTTCCTGTCCGGCCTGCGCGCCGACAGCGGCGTAGTCCGCCATGGCGCCGCCCGTGCCGAGCTTTCCGCCGAGTTCGCGCTGGAGCAGCTGCAGGCCGCGCGCCAGTGGCTGGCCGACAACGAGCTGGACGATGAGGAACAGTGCCAGCTGCGCCGCGTGATCCGCGCCGATGGCGGTTCGCGGGCCTGGATCAATGGCCGCCCGGTGACCCTGGCGCAGCTGGGCGACCTGGCCTCGCTGCTGGTGGAGATCCACGGGCAGCACGAACAGCAGGCCCTGCTGACGCGCCCGTCGCAGCTGGCCCTGCTCGACGCCTATGCACGCAACGAAAACGAACGCCGCCAGGTGCGCCGGGCCGCCGCGGCCTGGCAGGCACTGGTCGATGAATCGCTGGCGCTGTCGCAACAGGGTGACGTCAGTGACCGGATCGGCTTCCTGGAGCACCAGCTGCGCGAGCTGGACCGTGAAGACCTGGAGCCGGAGTCGATCGCCGCGCTCGGCGCCAGCCACCGCCGCCAGGCCCACGCCAGCGCCCTGCTGAGCGCCTGCCAGGCGGCCAGCAACCAGCTCAACGGCGACGACGGCAGCTCCGCACTGGACCTGCTGCAGCAGGTACGCCACGAACTGTCACGCCTGATCGAACACGACCCGCGCCTGGGCGAGGTGGATGGCCTGATCGAGAACGCCTCGATCCAGCTGCACGAAGCCCTGTCGCTGCTCGACCGGGTGCACGACGACCTCGACGCAGACCCGGAGCAGTTCGAAGAGAACGAACGCCGTCTCGGCCGCCTGCACGACCTGGCGCGCAAGCATCGCGTGCCGATGGACGAGCTGGGCGCGCAGCGCGAGCGCATGCATGCCGAAGTGGAACAGCTGCGCGGCGCCGACGAGCGCCTGCAGCGCCTGGCCGGCGAGATCGACAAGGCCGCCGCGTCCTGGCGCGTGCAGGCCGAGGCACTGACCGCCAGCCGCCGCAATGCCGCTGCCGAGCTGTCGGCCACCACCACCGGCATCATCGCCGAGCTCGGCATGGGCGGTGGCCAGTTCCTGATCGAGCTGGAGCCGCAGGAGTCCGGCAAGCCCGATCCGCAGGGCGCCGAGCGCGTGGAATTCCTGGTCGCCGCCAACGCTGGGCAACCGCCGCGCGCCCTGCGCAAGGTCGCCTCGGGCGGTGAACTGTCGCGTATCTCACTGGCCATCGAAGTGGCTGCGCTGGACCTGGATGCGGTGCCGACCATGGTGTTCGACGAAGTTGATTCCGGCATCGGTGGCGCCGTGGCCGACATCGTCGGCCAGAAGCTGCGCGCCCTCGGCGAGAAGCGCCAGGTACTGTGCGTGACCCACCTGCCGCAGGTCGCCTCCAAGGGCCACGCGCACTACCGGGTCAGCAAGGCGCCGGTGGAAGGCATGACCCAGAGCGCCGTGGAGAAGCTGGACAGCAAGGCGCGCGAGGAAGAGCTGGCGCGCATGCTCGGTGGCGTGGAAGTGAGCAAGGAGGCGCGCGCCGCTGCGCGCAAGCTGCTGCAGGTGTAACGCCGACCGGGCCGAGCATGGGCTCGGCTCTACAGGAACATCCCGAACGAAACCGACATGTAGAGCCGAGCCCATGCTCGGCTTCTGTCCGCCGGCGCTCTCACCCCAAGGGCCGCGCCAGGTCCACCGTTTCCACCAGGTAATCCAGGAACGCGCGCACCCGCAGCGGCAGGTAGCCGCCCTGCCCCAGAAACACCGCGTGCACCTCTTCCAGGTCACCGGGATTGGCTTCCTCCAGCACCGGCAGCAGGCGTCCGGCGGCGATGTCGGCCTGCACCTGGAACGCTGCCAGCCGTGCCATGCCCAGCCCACCCAGCACCAGCTGGCGCAGTGCATCGCCGTTGCTGGCACGGGCATTGCCGCTGGGCAGCAGCATCCGTTCGCGACCGTCCTGCAGCAGCGGCCACCCCTGCATCGCCCGCGCATGGCCAATGTCCAGCCGGTTGTGCGACTGCAACGCTTCCACGGTGGCCGGCAGGCCATGCCGCTGCGCATAGGCCGGCGCGGCCACGATCATCATCCGCGTCGCGCCCAGCCGCCGCGCCACCAGGCTGGAGCTTTTGAGCGGGCCAGCCCGCACCGCCACGTCGGTGCGCTGCTCCAGCAGGTCGATCACCTCGTCGTTGAGGGTCAGGTCCACGCCCACCTGCGGGTTGCGCTGCAGGAACGCCGGCAGCAGCGGCAACAGGAAATGCTGGCCGAACGGCACATTGGAGTTGACCCGCAGGCGTCCGCGCGGCTCGGCATGGGCACTGGCGCAGCGCTCGGCCTCGTCCAGATCGGCCAGCACGCGCAGGCCGCGCTCGTAGAACGCGCAGCCCTCCGGAGTCAGCTGCAGCTGGCGGGTGGAACGCTGCAGCAGGCGGGTGCCCAGCCGTTGCTCCAGCCGTGCCACCAGCTTGCTGACCGCCGAGGGGGTCATGTCCAGCGTGCGGGCGGCCGCGGAAAAGCCACCGGTCTCGATCACCCGCACGAACACTTCCAGTTCGCCGGATCGGTTGATGTCGGAGCGCGCCATGGTGATGAATCCAGTTCACAGATGATTATCCGTGCGCAGTCTAGTTCACAGATGAGAGCGGAATCACCATGGCCTTCCCTCCACCCAGGATTGCCCGATGAACCGCTTCAGCCAGCTCGCCGTCCCCGCATTGATCGCCCTGTCCGGCGCCGCCAGCGCCGCCCCCGCCCCGCATTGGGTCGCCAGCTGGCAGGCCAGCCCGCAACCGGTCTGGGGCGCGGATTTCCTGTTCCCGCCCCTGATACCGGCGTCGCTGCACGACCAGACTTTCCGCCAGACCGCGCGCATCAGCCTGGGCGGCACACGCCTGCGCATCCGACTGAGCAATGCTTATGGCACGCAGCCGCTGCGGATCGGTGGCGCCAGCGTCGCTCCGCAGGCCGGTGCGACGCCGCAACAGCTCCGCTTCGATGGCCGGCCAGGGGTGTTGATCGGCCCCGGCCAGGAACGGCTGAGCGATCCGCTGCCGCTGGCTGTGCAGGGTGGTCAGGCGCTTCAGGTCAGCGTCTTTGTGCCGGCGCCGACGCCGCTGCAGACCTTCCACTGGGACGGCCGCCAGACCAGCTGGATCGCCCCCGGCGACCAGCGCCTGGCACGCGACCTGAGCGATGCCACCGCCACCACGGCCCGGTTGTTCCTGACCGGCATCGAGGTCGAGGCGCCGGCCAGCACACGCAGCGTGGTGGTGATCGGCGATTCGATCACCGACGGCGCGACCGCCAGCCTCGACCGGGACCAGCGCTGGACCGACCACTTGGCCGCGCGTCTGGCACCGCGGGGCATCGCCGTGGTCAACGCCGGCATCTCCGGTGGCCGGCTGCTGCGCGACGGCATGGGCGAATCCGCACTGGCCCGCTTCCGGCGCGATGCGCTGGATCAACCTGGCGTGGCGAGCGTGATCGTGCTGATCGGCATCAACGACATCAGCTGGCCCGGCACCGCGTTCGCCCGCGAGCAGCCCCGGCCCACGCTGGCCGAGCTGCAGACGGGCTATCGCGCGCTGGCCGAACAAGCCCACCGCCGGGGCATTCGGATCGTGGGCGCGACCCTGCCGCCGTTTGCCGGGGCCCTCCCCGGCACGCCGCTGGAAGATTACTACCAGCCGGACAAGGACGCCCTGCGCCAGCGGCTCAATGCCTGGCTGCGCTCGGACAACCCGTTCGATGCGGTGATCGACCTGGACACCGCACTGCGCGACCCAGCCGATCCGACGCGGATGGCCACCGCGTATGACTCCGGTGACCACCTTCATCCGGGGGATGCAGGCAACCGGGCGATGGCCGGGGCGGTGGATCTGGACGTGCTGCTTGGAGGTCAGGGGTCGGCTGGGGTCGGATCCCTTTGCGCCAGCAAAGGGCTCTGACCCCAGCACGCGACCCGGCAACGAAAAACCCCGGGCAGGCCCGGGGTCTCGTCGCATCTGGCTGCTGGATCGGCCTACTTGCGCTTCTTGCGCACGTACAGCACCAGCGAGTGCTCTTCCAGCTCGTAGCCGTGGTCGGCTGCGATCTTGCGCTGCAGCTCCTCGATCTCGTGGCTCTCGAACTCGATGATCTTGCCGCTGTCCACGTCGACCATATGGTCGTGGTGGCCGCCACGGTCCAGCTCGTAGACGGCCTGACCGCCCTCGAAATTGTGCTTGAGCACGAGGCCGGCGGCCTCGAACTGGGTCAGCACCCGGTAGACCGTCGCCAGGCCGATCTCATCGCCATGCTCCAGCAGCTGGCGGTAGATGTCTTCGGCGGTCATGTGGTGCTGGGCATTGCGCTGTTCAAGCAGCGCCAGGATCCGCATCCGCGGATGGGTCACCTTCAGGCCGACTTTACGCAGGTCGTGGGTTTCCATAGGTCTCCGTTCATTGGCGATTTAGCGCCAGCTGCCTCGGATTGGGTCGCGGTGGCACGCCGGGAGTGTATCATCGGTTTGATTTCCCCAACCGCCAGTCCCGATGCGCAATCTCCTGTTGGTCGCCGCCGTCGCCCTGTCCACCACCGGGTGCGGCATCATCTACAAGCAACCCATCTATCAGGGCAACCTGATCCGGGAAGATGCCGTGGCCAAGCTGCAGGTCGGGCAGAGCAAGCAGCAGGTCACCGCGCTGCTGGGCACCCCGTCCATTCCCGACCCGTTCCACGCCCAGCGCTGGGACTACACCTCCAGCCAGCGCGTGAACCGCCTGGGCCGTACCGAAGTGAAGAACTTCGTGGTGTTCTTCGAGAATGACGCCGTGACCCGTTGGGAAGGCGACTACTTCCCGGGCAACGACAAGGCCCTGGCCCAGCAGACCGTGCGCCAGTTCGGCCGCAACCTGCCGAAGGACAAGAAGAAGAAGGGCCGCTGAGGCTCCTGCCCGTCCGCAGGGACGGGTTGCCGGGATCAACCGCCGAGCGCGCGACGCCGGCGGTTGTCCTTGGGATCGGCCAGCAGGGGGCGCAGCAGCTCGATGCGGTCCCCGTCCAGCAGCGCCTGCTGTGGACGTGCCAGCACGCCATGCACGGCGGCGGCCGGACAATCGGCACTGCCTTCAAGCGCGGCGGCGGCAATGGCGTCGGCGACGGTCGCACCCTCTTCCAGCTGCAAGCGGCGCGACAGCACCCGCTGCGGCCAGGCCAGCACCACTTCGACCTCGATCATCGATCAGGCCTCGTCGGCGACGCGGACGAAATCATTGACCATGCGATCGGCCAGCCCCTGGAAGCCGATCGCCAGGGCCGGACCGAGCAGGCGCGAGCTGGGTTCGAATTCCAGGGTGAGGGTGACCTTGCAGGCATCCTCGGCCAGCGCATGGAACTCCCAGCGGCCGTGCAGCTGCTTGAACGGGCCGTCGCGCAGCTGCATATCGATGCTGTGCGGGCGCTGCAGGATGTTCTCGGTCTGGAACCAAGTGCTGAACGAACCCAGGCCCAGGTCAAGACGCGCCACCAGCCGGTCCTCGCCCTGCTCCAGGATCTGGGCAGCCGAGCACCAGCGGAAGCGGCGCGGATAGGCCTGGACATCGTTGACCAGATCGAACATGCGAGCGGACGAATGCTCGACCAGGGCGCTGCGGCGGATAGTAGGCATGAATACAGGACGTTTCGGCAATCGACCGGGCGGGCCCGAATCGGAGACAATACGGAAATGAGCAAGAACAGCGGCAAGGATAAAGCAAAGAGCGCGACGGCCAACAAGACCATCGCGTTGAACAAGCGTGCCCGCCACGAGTACCACATCGAAGAGCGCTTCGAGGCCGGCCTGGCCCTGCAGGGTTGGGAGGTGAAGTCGATCCGCGCTGGCCGCGGCAACATCATCGACGCCTACGCCTACGTGAAGCGCGGCGAGATCTTCCTGATCGGCGCGCAGATCACCCCGTTGATCCAGGCTTCCACCCACGTGGTGGCCAACGACCGGCGCGAGCGCAAGCTGCTGCTGCACCGGAGCGAGATCGACAAGCTGGTCGGCAAGGTCGAGCGCGATGGCTACACGATCGTGCCCACCGCGATGTACTGGAGCAAGAACAAGATCAAGCTCGAAGTCGCGCTGGCCAAGGGCAAGCAGACCCACGACAAGCGCGACGCCGCCAAGGACCGCGACTGGGCGATCGAGAAGCAGCGCGTGATGCGTCGCGGCAACCGCGACGCGTAAGGCTGTAGCGCCGAGCCATGCTCGGCTTCGGCAAGAAGGGCAGCCGAGCGCAGGCTCGGCTGTAAAAAAGGCGGGTCAGCCCGCCAGCATGCCCTGCCCGCGCATGCGCGGCGCCAGCGCCGCATGCATCACCGCCAAGTGCATCACCACCGCCAGTTCCGGCGCATGGCGATCATCACCTGCGCGCCACTGCCGGGCCAGTTCGGCGGCATCGGCAGGCAACAGCGCCAGCAGCTGGGCATCATCCAGCAGATCGGCAGCGCCCTGCAGCTGGCGGGCCATCTGCCGCGACTGCCATACGTGGACACCGATACTGAGACTGGCCAGCGACATCAGGACCACGGCCAGGCCATGCTCGAACCACTGCGACAGCACTTCCGGACCCCACAGCAGGGCCGCCAGCACCGCAAGGCCCGGCAGGCGCCAGCCCAGCCAATGGATGCGCCCGCGCTGTGACCAATGCACCACCACCGCGCTGGCGACGAGTGCCGCAGCTGCCGTCGCCGGCAGCTCAGTCAGCCAGGTGGCCGCCAGCAGCAGCGCCAGCACCGCCCAGACCCAGCCTGGCGGCAACGCCCGCCGCTGGTAATCGGCACCGACCGGGCCGATCAGCTGTCGCAGGCTGCGTTGTTGGCTTGCATCGGTCACCCACAGTCTCCGTATCTGTCCTGGCTCGGATGGTCGTCGCCAGTGTGTCGCAAATTCGTGCCAATGACGTTACCAATCCGCTATGACGGCGGCTCTACAACTTGTTGCGGATGCCAAGGTGACTGTTCAGGCGTTTTGCCGTAGCATTACCAGCGTTGGGCAGGCTCTGACCGTGGCAACGCGGGATCGGCCCTGTACCTTGCAGCACTGTAGAAACCGGGGGTGCATTGGTTTCGACGGGGGTTGTGAAGTCGCCTGGCGCATGCCGAGGGGGTAGCTTTCCTCGTAAATCCAGCTGCAAAACTCTAGTTGCCAACGACGACAACTACGCTCTGGCCGCTTAAGGCCTAAGCCTCGAAACCGCTTGTGTCCATGCTCGCGGTGTAGAGTCACTATCATGGAATCGCGCTGGGTGGCTGCCTGTCAGTCCGGCACTAGAACACAACAGGCTGGTTCCCGGATGCGCTTTGCACGCCGTGCTGTTCGGGGACGAAATCCAACGGTGAGCTAAGCATGTAGTGCTGGGGATGGAGTGCCTTCGGACGGCGGTTCAATTCCGCCCACCTCCACCATCTGTATGGCCTGTCGAGGCCGCAAGAAGCCGGATCTCCCGCAACGGAGTTCCGGCTTTTTTGTTTCCCGCCGTCACCCTCCTTCATCAGCGCATGCCGGCAACCCACCCCTACACCTTGTCGCGCTTGAGGTTCCTCGTCCCCTGCCAGGATCATGAGGACCATCCTGGCGTCTGCAACAGGACCCGGATCCATCATCACAGACGCGATGATGGGAAAGACGATGAAAGCGCCGCCCAGCGGCGGGAACAGCGCTTACGCAGGTGGTGTCTGAGCGACGGGGCCAGTTCGGTTCACAGAGTTCATTCCCTTGAGGTGTAAAAAACCTGTGGATGGCTTGGGCAGGAGCGCGGGTACTTGAAACCTGCACCTCCTGCCGCGGAGCATGTGCCAATATCGCCGCACGCGTTGCCTGCTCTCAACAGAAGGACCTGCCATGAAAGCCCCCCTCGCCCTCGCACTGCTCTTCGGCGCATTCGCCGCGACTCCGGCCGCGCACGCCGCCGCACCGGCCATCGCGCCCGCTGGCACCGCCACGCTGGAGGCCCTGCTGGCCTGCAAGGCCGGATCGAACCTCAGCGAGGCCGACGCCATCGATGCACTGCAGGCCGCTGGCCTGGCCAGGAAACCGGGTGGCACCTTCGAGCCGGAGGACACGCCGGTCGCCCTGTTCGGCGGTACCGTCACCAGTGCTGATGTGAACGTGGCCGAGGGCGAGAAGAGCCTCTTCGTCTACTTGAACGGCGTTGACTCCAAGCGACTGGCCAAGGCGTGGTCAGTGACCACGGTCAACGAGCACGCCAACACCGAGGAGCCTTCATACGTGAAGGCCATCGACAAGCGACACACCCTGCACGTGATCGCAGGCGACGACTACGAAGGCTATTCCGCTGCCGTGAAGTGCCAGATCACCCGGTAACGGCACCACCTGCGCTACAGCCAACGCCGCACGCGTTGGCGGAACAACGGATACACCTCGGGGAAGCGGGCCAGCAACGCCCGCTCCTCCGGCATGATCTGCAGCCAGGTGATGTACAGCACGAACAACGGCACAGCCAGCAACGCGATCGCGCTCTGCAGGTACAACATCGCGCCGGCCAGGACCGTCGCCTGGCCCAGATACATCGGATTGCGCGTGTAGCGGTACACGCCGCGCGTGACCAACGCGCTCGATGCCGACGGGCGCAGCGGATTGACCGTGGTACGCGCGCGCTGGAACGCCAGCTTCGGCAGCAGGTTCAACATCACGCCGATGGCCACCACCCCGGTGGCCAGCACTGCCGGCACCGGCAGAGGCAACATCGCACCCGGCCACAGTCGGCTGCCCAGCCAGCCGAGGCCTGCGCACAACAACATCACCAGCGGCGGCGGGATCCGGGTCTCAAGCCACCTCATCGCAGCCCCTGCATCGCTCCATTCACCCCAGTGTCACACGGAACTGCCTGAATCGCTTGCGTGGCAGCGGCTCAGGGGCCCAAACCGACCGCCCGGTATCTTCCGCTTTGACAGGCCGACCGCTAGAGTGGCGCGACCGCGCAGGAGGATCGTATGGCTACCACGGGCTTGGGCTTCATCAGCCGCACGACCCTCATCATCACCGTGCTGCTGACACTGGACGGCTGCGCGACGCTGCGCCAGTTCGGCCCCTCGGTGCAGGTCGCCTCGGTCACGCCCGGCCAGTACATCGCGCTCAAGCGTGGCGACATCCTCACTACCGGCAAGCTCAGCTCGGCCACGATGGAAACGCTGCGCGTGGCCGGCCTCGATGAAGGCGTCTGCGCCAAGCCCGGCCTGCCCTGCATCGAGGCGATGGAAGCCAGCATCCTGGTGCGCGAGGAAGACAAGCGTTCAAGCCTGGCCGAACTGTGGCTGCAGTACGCGATGACCCTGCCCGCGCCAAAGCGCGAGTACTCGGCTTCGGGCCGCGCCAAGACCGCCATCACCGAACTGGATGCCGACTTCCAGCCGCGCCTGGACGCGTGGATGCAGGTGGCACGCCAGGCGTATGCCTATCTGTTCTTCACCGAACGCACGGCCAACCAGCGTGGCTTCGAAGACCGACAGACCCAGGTGCGCGACTACTACAACCTGGCCGTGCAGGAGGCATCGGTGCAGCTGTACAACGCGTATGCGACCGGGCGCGTACGCAATGATGCCAGCCACCTGACGCTGGGTCGCTGGACCTTCGTGCTGGCGCCGCCCACAGACGCATCGCCCCTGGACACACGCACGCCGAGCGAACTGGTTCCCGCCGCCTCGCTGTCGTTCACCGGCACGCTGCGCAGCGTGCATCGCCGCGATGGCTTCGGTGCCGAGCTGGTGGCGGTGATGGACGATCCAGCGACCGCCTCGGCCACCTCGCCCCCTGCCGCGCAGGCCAGCGCTTCGGCCACGCAGAGCTGGAGCGAGATGCCCTCGCCATCGATGACGGTGCTGTTGCGCTTCTCCGGGAAGAACCTGTGGGAAGTGCTGCACGATGACGAGCCGGAACTGGAGATCCACGATCCCTACCAGGTCACGGAAGTGACCCTGCACGGACAGCAAGTGCCGCTGGCCGCGAACTTCACCGCCGGCTATGCATTGTGGCTCGCCCGCTCCAACTTCAGCCACCAGTCGCTGCGCTCGCTGTTCGGCGGCAAGGGCGGCATCGAAACACCGCATCTGTACATGATGCAGCCCTACGATCCGAACCGCCGCGTGCTGCTGATGATCCATGGTCTGGCCAGCAGCCCGGAAGCCTGGGTGAACGTTGCCAACGAACTGATGCGTGACGACGAGATCCGCCAGGATTTCCAGATCTGGCAGTTCTACTACCCCACTAACATGCCCATCGCGATGAGCCACGATGCGATGCGTCGTACGCTGGCCGAAGTGTTAAGGCACTTCGACCCCAGCGGCAAGGCGCAGGCCTCGCATGACATGGTGCTGGTGGGGCACAGCATGGGCGGCGTTATCGCTCGGCTGATGATCTCCTCCTCGGGCGACCACCTGGTCGATACCCTGCTCGCCACTGCGCAGATGACGCCCGCACAGCGCGAACTGCTGCGCACGAAGGGCGCGCCGGTGCTGACCTTCCTGCCGGAACCGGAAGTGTCGCGTGTGGTGTTCATCGCTACGCCACACCGCGGTACCGACGTGGCGGGCACCCGCCTGGGCCGCTGGATCGGACGCCTGGTGCGGTTGCCCCTGACGGTACTGGAAGACGTGGCCACCATCGCCAACGACGGTCAGATCGACCGCAATGACGGCAAGCACGGCTACCAGATGAACAGCATCCAGAACCTCGACAAGGACGATCCGTTCGTCCGCGCCGTGGCCGACCTGCCGATGTCGCCGAAGGTGCACTACCACTCGATCATCGCGCGCGCCAAGGCCGAGGGCCCGCTGGAAAAGACCGACGACGGGCTGGTGCCGTACTGGAGCTCGCACCTGCCGCACGCGGCGTCGGAGAAGGTGATCGTGTCCGGGCACAGCGTGCAGGAAGCTACGCCGGCCATCGTCGAGCTGCGCCGGATCCTGCATGAGGACATGCAGGAACACGGGCGGGCGGGAAAGTAACCGATCTTTCCTGCGGATCAGGCCGTCGGCGCGCGCCGCGAGAAGGTGCCGTGCAGCGCCGCCGGAATGGCGAAGCCCTCCATGCGCACCTCAGGCTGGAAGGCGGCGCTGGGGGTGAAACGGAATTCGCGTGCCAACAGCGCACACAGCAATACCAGCTGCGCATTGCCCACCGCCGATCCCACGCAGGAGCGCGAGGGAAAACCGTAGGGCACATAGATGCCGGCGGTGCGCTTGCGGCGCTCGGGCAGCCAGCGATCGGGATCGAACTGCAGCGGGTCATCCCAGTACTTCGCCGAGCGATGCTGGATGAACGAGCTCAGTTCGAACACTGTGCCTTCGGCGATGGCCTGCCCTTCCACCTGCAGGTCGCAGGCGGCCACGCGACGGTTGTTGAAGGGCGTGGAATACAGTCGCATCACTTCCTTCAGGAAGCGCATGGTGCAGGGAATCCTGGCGATCGGCAGTGCATGGATCTCCGCATCCGAGAGCGGCGCGAATTCCTCCTCGATGCGTTGGCGCCATTGTGGATGCATCTGCAGCGCCAGCAGCAGGCAGGCGGCCATCATGCCAGGCACGCCGGAAATGGCGATCAGCTGCACGGTCACCAGATAGGTGACCTTGTCCAGGCCGATGCGCGCGCGCAGGGTCAGCAGTGACTGCGCGTAGTCCAGCGCCGAACGTCCGCTGCGGACGCGGCGCTTGAGTTCGGCGGCGATCGCCCGCGATTCGCCACGACCGATGAGAAAGTTGCGCAGCAGATGACGCCGATGGATGACCTGCTCGACCTGGGTGCTGTAGCGCAGATGCAGGGCACGCTCGATGGCTGCGGTACCTCGCGCGTCGAGGCCGTCGATCACCAGCGGCACCAGCGGATGCGCCATCACTTTCCACACCGCAGGCGTGGCATCCAGCTCGTGCCCGCACAGTGCGTCCAGGGCCTGCCGCATGCGCGACTGCAGCGCCTCCAGGGTCTGCGCCCCGGTGAGCTCAGCACTGCAGGCGGCGATCAGGCTGCGTACTTCGGTCCAGCGCACGCGCTCGTGCCGGCGGAACAGATCGGCCAGCGACTCGACCACGAACAGGTGCTCGGAATTCTCCTTGTCGACCTTGCCGGCCAGCTCCGGGCAGAACACCCCGATACCGCCCGTTTCCAGTTTCAGCACCGGTCCTTCGCGCTCCACGCGCGCAGCCAGGCGCTCGGCAGCAATGGTGCTGCCTTCATTCGACATCCCTTGCATGCAGTGCGTCTCCGGCAGGAAGGGACTCGAAAGACGAGTCCCTTCGTCTTGCTACCGCTCAATCGCGGGGTTGCCCCGCAGGATCAGAACTCGATCCAGAGCGGCCAGGTATTCCACACACTGCTCTTCTCGTTCGGATGGATATTCAGAGTGACGCGCAATGCTCGGGCGAATCTCTTCATTTTCATTCCTTTGCTTGCTGTGTGGTTATGCCGGGATTATCCCGGCACGGGCTAGATAACACGACATAATCCCGCTGTCCAACCGGCCCGGTGGCGCGACGCAGCATTCCGGCCGGTCGATTGAGGGGAATCCCTCATCGCGCCTGCGCACCCGGCCTCCTATGCTGGGCACACTTTCTCCCCAATGGAGGTCCGCATGAACACGCAGGAACCCAGCCGCCAGCCCAGCCCCGATCCGGCCGAGCGCGACGCGTTCTTCCCGTCGCCCTACTCGCTGTCACAGTTCACCTCGCCCAGGAGCGACCTTTCCGGTGCCGACTACCCGGACGCACGCCGCGATGGCCGCTGGAAGGTGCTGATGATCGCCGCCGACGAGCGCTACCTGCCCACCGCCAACGGCCACCTGTTCTCCACCGGCAACCATCCGGTGGAAACCCTGCTGCCGATGTACCACCTGGACAAGGCCGGCTTCGACATCGACGTAGCCACGCTGTCCGGCAACGCCGCCAAGTTCGAGTGGTGGGCGTTCCCGCATGAGGACAAGGAAATCGGCGGACTGTACGCGCGTTATGAACACCGCTTCCGCCAGCCGCTGCCGCTGGACGAGGTGGTCGCCGGCCTCGCTGCGGATTCGGATTACGCGGCAGTGTTCATTCCCGGTGGCCATGGTGCACTGATCGGCCTGCCGCAGAGCCGCGCCGTGAAATCGGTCCTGCACTGGGCCATGGCCGAACAACGCCACATCATCACCCTTTGCCACGGGCCGGCCGCACTCCTCGCTGCAGGCGTCGACGAGGCCGATGGCGGCGCGCTGTTCCGCGGCTACCGCATCTGCGCCTTCCCCGATGCGATGGACCGGCAGACGCCAGAGATCGGCTACATGCCCGGGCAGCTGCCCTGGTTCTTCGGTGAACGCCTGGCGCAGCAGGGCGTGCAGATCGTCAACGACGGCATCGATGGCAGCGTGCTGCAGGATCGCCTGCTGTTGACCGGCGACAGTCCGCTGGCCGGCAATGCGCTGGGCAAACTGGCCGCACGTACCCTGCTGGATGCACTGGCCGGGCGCTGATACGGATGACAGCACTGGTGCAGGCGCTGCTGGAACTGGAACGCGCCCGCTCGCTGAGCGCGGTGGGTGCGGTCCTGCGCGGCATTGCAGCCCCCCTTGGCTATGACCGCGTGCTGGTGTTCGCCACCGGCACCGGCCTGGAGCGCGGCACGCAACGCGTGTACTGGATCGAGGGTGACTGGCTCGGCGATGGCAGCGACACCGACCTTGCGCGCTACCTGCACGCCTGCCCGGTCAATCGCCACGTCCTGGACAGCGACGCGGCGTTCTTCTGGAGCAAGCGCCAGGGCGCTCGCGGCGAACGCTATCAGGTAGTGAAGCAGCCGCGTGGCGAAGGCCTGCATGGCCTGCAGGTGCCGGTGTTCGGCACCAGCGGCCTGGAAGGCGCGATCAGTTTTGCGGGAACATCCATAGATGCATCGGCCAGCGCGCGGCTGCAGCTGGATGCTGCTGCAACCGCAGCATTCCGGGCTGCACGCCGTTTGGCCGAATCGCCCGTCGCGCTCTCGGGACGTACGCTGAGCACACGCGAGCGCGAGGTGCTTCGCTGGGTGGCCGCCGGACGCCGGCAGGCCGAGATCGCGGCCACGCTTGGGCTGTCGGCGCGCAGCGTGGAGAACCATCTGCGTCGCGCGCGCCAGCGCCTGGGTGTGGCAACCACCGCACAGGCGGTACGCGCTGCCAGCCGACGCGGCGAGATCGAAGACTGATCAGGGCGGGCACTTCCGGCAGCAGGATCCGCGTGTTACACACGCCATGCGCATGTGCGCGATTGCAGAACGCAGGGATGGTGCTCATGAAACTGCAACTGGCCACGATGGCCGCGTTGGTTGTGGCAACTGCAACCCTGGCTCCGGTGGCGGATGCCAATGCCGGAGTACCGGGATCGAGCGTCTCGTGTGTACCCGTGAACGTGGATCGCAACCGCGTCCACCAGCATTGCACGGAGACTTATGTCGACGAACAGGGCAATGTGCACGAAGCCGAGTACTGGATCGACGAGTACGGCAACCCCTATCTGAAGTAAGCCCCCCATCGACAAGGAGCGTGAAGATGAGACTGCATGAAGGTTGGTCGGGAAGTTCGTTTGCCGCCGTGTTGGCCGTGTCGATGCTGGCCCCGGTCGCCACCACCGCGGCGGCCGAAGTCGTCGAGGTCCAGGAAGAGTGCGTGCCCTTCCGCATCGCTGGCAACGTGTTCCACCAGCGCTGCACGTCGTACGTGCTCTACGACGATGGCACCCGCGAAGTGACCGGGCATTACAACCGTGACGAGAACGGGATGATCTACGACCCCTGATCGCCCTGCGCGGTCCGCCGGGCGGGGCGTTGATCCCCCGCCCGGCATCTCCCAGCCGCCCATCCCGGCATACCGCTGCCTTCGCCTTCCATGGCATGCTCCGTGAAACCGTTTTCATGGAATGGAGGGATTCCACGATGTTGTCGCGTCTCCGTCGCCCTGCGCTGTGTGCGCTGCTGGCGCTTGCTCTACCCGCCGTTACCCTGGCCGCTGCACCGGCACCGCTGAAAGTGATGTCGTTCAACGTCCGCACCCCGGCCGATACCGAACCGGGCAAGCGCTGGCCCGATCGCCGCGATGCGATGGTCAAGGTCATCCTCGATGCGCACCCGGCGGTGATCGGCACCCAGGAGCTGGTGAAGGAACAGGCTGACTACCTCTCCGAGCACCTGCCCGGCTATCGCTGGTTCGGCGAAGGGCGCCGCGGTGGCAGCGGTGACGAACACATGGGCGTGTTCTACGACAGCAAGGTGCTGGCGATCGAACAGTCCGGCAACTTCTGGCTGTCCGACACGCCGGACGTACCCGGCAGCATCACCTGGGGCAACCTGTATCCGCGCATGGTCACCTGGGCGTTGTTCCGACGGCTGGACGATGGCCGTCGCTTCTATTTCATGGACACCCACCTGCCCTACCGCGACGAAGACGAGCCGCGCCGGGTAAAGGGTGCCGAACTGATCGGCAGGCATCTGGCGACCCTGCCGGCCGACCTGCCCGTGGTGCTGACCGGTGATTTCAACAGCGAGCCCGGCGGCGACACCTACAAGGCGTTCACCCGTCTGCTGCAGGACACCCGCACCCAGGTGAAGACTCCGCAGGGCCCGCGCCTGACGTTCCACGATTTCACCGGCAAGGCCACCGTGCAGCTGGACTGGGTGCTGGTGCGTGGCTTCCACGCGCGCCGCTTCCTCACCGATGACCGCCGCATCGGCGGCGTGCTGCCATCGGATCACTTCCCGCTGGTGGTCGAGCTGGACTGGCCGAAGCACTGAACCTGTACGGCAGCCGCGGCTAAGGCGGCGGCTGCCGCGACAACAGGCGGTACAGCGCCTGATGCTGGTTGCGCGCCTGGCAGATGCGGGCACCGACCGCCAGAAATACGGAGATGCCGATCAGGCCCAGCCCCAGCATCGGGTCCTGCAGGCGCATGAAGCCCACCGCAGCAGCCATCGTGGCCAGCACCATCAGCACCACGACCGCCACCGACAGCCCGGCACCCTGAGGTCCCGGATCACCGAACAGCATCCACCGGGTATCTCGTTTGCCACCGGTCATGACCTTCCCTCCCAGAAGCCTGCCCCACTAGTTACACCGTGGACACGTGTTACGGCAGAGTCAGAAGCGTCATAACTGTGATAAGGCGCACAGCATGCGCGACGGCGACCCTGACTGCGGTCGCGAACCGTGGCCTGCAGCGTGCCCCCCGTGCGAGCCGGACGCGTGGCAGCCCGGCATCGGCCCTGAAAGAACAAGGGGACGGAAGCCATCGCTTCCGTCCCCTGCCGGTTACTGCACCTGCGCCACGCTCGGTAGCTGCGGCGACTGACCCCAGCCGCCCAGCGCCTTGTACACGCCGACAACACTGACATTGACCTCGGCTTCGGCAGCCGCCAACGCGTCATCGGCCGCCAACTGCGTGCGCTGCGCGTCAAGCAGGGTCAGGAAATCTTCCGAACCCTCGCGATAGCGGATCTGCGCCAGCGATTCGGCACGCCGCGCCGCCTGTGCCTGCTCGACCACAATCGCCAGCCGTGCCTGTTGCTTGGAGTAGCGGGTCAGTGCGTTCTCGGTGTCTTCCAGCGCCAGCAGCACCGCCTGCTCGTACTGCGCGGCCACGCCTTCGGCCTCGGCCTTGCTGGCACGCAGGCGAGCACGCACGGTGCCGAAATCGAATGCCGCCCAGCTCAGCGACGGCGTCAGCGACCACGCCTTGTTGCTGCCGTTGACCAGGCCGCTGGCGTCGCCACCGAGGAAGCCGACGAAGCCGGACAGCGACAGCCGCGGGAACAGATCGGCGGTGGCCACGCCCACGCGTGCCGTGGCAGCGGCCAGGCGACGCTCCGCCACGCGCACGTCGGCACGCTGGCGCAGCAGTTCACGGGTATCGCCCAGTGGCAACGCTTTGGCGAAGGCCGGCACTTCATGCGGTGCCAGCATTGCCGTCAACACTTCCGGGCGCTGGCCCAGCAATACCGCCAGACGGTTGCGCGACTGCGTCTCGGCCACTTCCAGCAGCGGTATGTCGGCCTCGATCGCCTTCAGGCGGGCACGGCTGCTCTGCACATCCAGCTCGCTGCCGGCGCCCAGCTCCCAGCGCGCCTCGGTCAGCTTCTGCGTATCGCGCAGGTTCTCCAGCGTGTGCTGGGCCACGGCGATGCGCTTCTGCGTGCCACGCAGCTCGAAGTAGTTGCGCGCCACTTCGGCGGCGACCAGCACCTGTGCGTCGGCCAGGTTGGCCTGCTCGGCGTCGAGGTCGGCTCGCGCGGCTTCTGCAGCACGGCGCTTGCGGCCGAACAGATCCAGCTCCCAGCCGGCGTCGAAGCCGAGCTGGTAGCTTTCACTGAACACCCGCTGCCCACCCCGCTGCGGATCGGGTTGCTTGCGGCGGTCGTAGCTGCCGCCTGCGGTGATGTGCGGAGCCTGGTCGAAGCGGCTTTCGACGAACACCGCCCGGGCCTGGCTGACGCGGGCCACCGCCACGCGCAGGTCGAGGTTGTCCGACAGGGCACCGTACACCAGTTCTTCGAGCACCGGGTCATCGAACTGCGCCCACCAGCTGGCAACCGGCGAGGTGGTGCTGAACACCGGCTGCTGCGCACCCTGCAGCACCACAGGCTCCTGGACCGGCGCCTTGTAGTTGGGGCCGACGCTGACACAGCCTGCCAGCACCAGGCTGGAGACGGCCATCGCCAACGTGCGGATCACCATGGCAGCACCTCGCCCAAGTAGGTGAAGCTGCCGCTGGCGCCGGATTCACCGATCAGCGCCATTTCCACGCTGGAACGTGCGCCTTCGCTGATTTCGATTTCGCCGTTGCCGCCGTTCATGTCGGTCTTCACGTAACCCGGATGCACGGTGTTGACCTTGATCGGGGTATTGCGCAGTTCGTAGGCCAGGCTCAGGGTCCAGCTGTTCACCGCCGCCTTGGAGGCGTTGTAGGCCGGGATCTTGAAATCGTAGATGGCCGACGCCGGGTCGGCGTGCAGGGTCTGCGAGCCGAGCATGCTCGATACGTTGACGATGCGCCCGGACTTGGCCTGCTTGACCAGCGGCAGGAAGGCCTGGGTGACCGCCACCAGCGCATACACGTTGGTGTCGAAGGTGCGCTTCCAGGTATCGAGTGACTGCTCCGACGGTGCCTGCGCCGGGTTCTCGATCATGATGCCGGCGTTGTTGACCAGGATGTCGAGGCGGCCATGGCGCTGGCGCACCTGCTCGACCGCTTCGGCGATGCTGGCCGCATCGGTCACGTCCAGCTGGATGGCTTCGACCGGCAGGCCTTCAGCCTGCAGCTGCAGTGCCAGCTCCACTGCCGTATCGCGCTTGCGACCGGCCAGCAGCGTGTGCACGCCGGCCTGGGCGAGCTGGCGCACGGTTTCCAGGCCGATGCCACGGGTGGCGCCGGTCACCAGCGCGATCTTGTTCTGATGGGTATTCATGGATGCATGCCTCGTAAGGGAGAAGCCGCCGCCGGCCAATGACCGGCGGCGACGGGGTTCCATGTCAGTGGTGGATGGTCGGTTCGCCGTGCTGCACCAGCTGGCCACCGCCGTTGCGGGTGACGAACTTGCGCAGGGCCACGTAGAACACCGGGGTGAGGAACAGGCCGAACAGGGTCACGCCGAGCATGCCGGCGAACACGGTGATACCGGTCACCGAGCGCACTTCGGCGCCTGCACCGTGCGACAGCACCAGCGGCACGGTGCCGGCGATGAACGCGATGGAGGTCATCACGATCGGGCGCAGGCGCAGGCGGCAGGCTTCCAGCGCGGCTTCAACGATACCCTTGCCGCCCATCTCCAGCTCTCTGGCGAATTCGACGATCAGGATCGCGTTCTTGCACGCCAGGCCCATCAGCACTACCAGGCCGACCTGCACGAACACGTTGTTGTCACCACCGGTCAGCCACACGCCAAACAGCGCGGACAGCAGGGTCATCGGAACGATCAGGATCACCGCCAGCGGCAGCGACCAACTCTCGTACAGCGCGGCCAGCACCAGGAAGGCCAGCATGATCGCCACCGGGAACACGATGAAGGCGGCCTTGCCCTGCGTGGCCTGCTGGTAACTCAGGTCGGTCCATTCGGTGGTCATGCCCACCGGCAGCACCTTGCCGGCGATCTCGGTCAGCTTGTTCATCGCTTCGGCCGAGGACAGCAGGCGCGGGTCGGCTTCACCGGCCAGGTCCGCGGCCGGGTAACCGTTGAAGCGCAGCACCGGGTCCGGGCCGAAGGTCTGCTTGATGGTGACCATCGAACCGATCGGCACCATCTCGCCGCGGTCATTGCGGGTACGCAGCTTGCCGATGTCCTCGACCGTCTCGCGGAACGGACCGTCGGCCTGGGCGATCACCTGCCAGGTGCGGCCGAACTGGTTGAAGTCGTTGACGTAGGCCGAACCCAGGTAGGTCTGCAGCGTGTCGAACAGTTCGGTGAGCTGTACGCCCTGAGCCTTCGCCTTGACACGGTCCACCTCGGCATCGAGCTGCGGCACGTTGGCCTGGTAGCTGGAAATCGGGAAGGCCATGCCCGGGGTCTGCGCAACGGTACCCTGCATCGCCTGCACGGCATTCTGCAATGCGCCGTAGCCCAGGTTGCCGCGGTCCTCGATGAACATCTGGTAGCCGTTGCCGTTGCCCAGGCCGAGGATCGGCGGCGGCATCATCGCGAACGCGAAGCCCTCCTGCAGGCCGGCGATCTTCTGGTTGATCTCGGCATTGATCTGCGCGGCGGTACGGCCATGACGCTCGGCGAACGGCTTGAGCGGAATGAACGCCACACCGGTGTTCGGCGTGTTGGTGAACTGCAGCGCATTCAGGCCCGGGAACGAAATGGTGTGGGCCACGCCGTCGGTTTCCTGGGCGATCTTGGCCACCTTGCGCAGCATTTCATCGGTACGCGCGATCGACGAGCCTTCCGGAAGCTTCACGCCGGCGATCAGGTACAGCTTGTCCTGGGTCGGGATGAAGCCCGGCGGCACCAGCTTGAAGATCACGCCGGTACCGACCAGCAGGATCGCGTAGACCACGAACACCGCGCCGCGACGGCCGAGGATGCGGGCCACGCCACGCTCGTACTTCTCCGAACTGGACTTGAAGAAGCGGTTGAACGGGCGGAACACCCAGCCGAACAGGCGATCGATCAGGCGGCTCGGGCCATCCTTCGGTGCGCCGTGGGCCTTCAGCAGGCGCGCGGCCAGCGCTGGCGACAGGGTCAGCGAGTTGATCGCCGAGATCACCGTGGAGATGGCGATGGTGACCGCGAACTGCTTGTAGAACTGGCCGGTGACACCGGACAGGAACGCCATCGGCACGAACACGGCACACAGCACCAGCGCGATCGCCACGATCGGGCCGGACACCTCACGCATGGCCTGGTGTGCCGCCGCGGTGGGCGACAGGCCTTCTTCGATGTTGCGCTCGACGTTCTCCACCACCACGATCGCGTCGTCGACCACGATGCCGATCGCCAGCACCAGGCCGAACAGGCTCAGCGTGTTGATCGAGAAGCCCAGCAGGTACAGCGCAGCAAAGGTACCCACCACCGACACCGGCACCGCGATCAACGGGATGATCGAGGCACGCCAGGTCTGCAGGAACAGGATCACCACCAGCACCACCAGCGCGATGGCTTCCAGCAGCGTGGAGACCACGGCCTTGATCGAATCGCGCACGAAGATGGTGGTGTCATACACGGCTTCGTACTTGACGTCGGCCGGCATGGTCTTCTGCATCTCGTCCATCGTCGAGATGACATGGTCACGAATCTCCAGCGCGTTCGCACCCGGCGACTGGAAGATACCGATACCGACCGCGTTCTTGCCGTCCAGCTGCGAACGCAGGGTGTAGTCACCCGCACCCAGTTCCAGGCGGGCCACGTCGGACAGGCGCACGATCTCGCCATCGGTGCCGCTCTTGAGCACGATGTCGCCGAATTCCTTCTCGGTCTTCAGCCGGCCCTGGGCATTGATCAGGGTCAGGAACTTGCTGTCCGGCAGCGGTTCGGCGCCGAGCTGGCCGGCCGACACCTGCACGTTCTGCTCGCGCATGGCGCGCACGACGTCGCTGGCGGTCAGCCCGCGCGATGCCACCTTGTCCGGGTCCAGCCAGGCGCGCATGGCGTAGTCGCCGCCACCGAAGATCTGCGCGTCACCCACGCCCGGAATACGCGCCAGCGCGTCCTTGACGTGCAGGCGTGCGTAGTTGCGCAGGTACAGGGTGTCGTACTTGCCTTGCGGCGAGGTCAGGTGCACCACCATCAGGAAGGTCGGCGACTGCTTCTGCGTGGTCACGCCCTGCCGGCGCACGTCTTCGGGCAGGCGCGCCTGCGCCTGCGCCACGCGATTCTGCACCTTCACCGCCGCCGCGTCCGGGTCGGTGCCCGGGCGGAAGGTGACGGTCATCTGCAGCACGCCGTCCGAGCCGGCGACCGACTTCAGGTACATCATGCCTTCAACGCCGTTGATGGCTTCTTCAAGCGGCGTGGCGACGGTCTCGGCAATGACCTTGGGGTTGGCGCCCGGATAGACCGTGCGCACGACCACCGACGGCGGCACCACTTCGGGGTACTCGCTGATCGGCAGGATCGGAATCGTGATCAGGCCTGCGGCGAAGATCACGATCGACAGCACCGCCGCGAAGATCGGCCTGTCGATGAAGAAACGGGAAAAGTCCATGGAGGAATTCCTGGGAAAGGCTGACGGCGGGCAACAGCCACCCTGCCCCTCGCCGGGATGACGAAGGCAGGGAAGGCTGCCGCTGGCGCCGGCAGCTAAGCGGGGACGCGGATCAGGAGACGGCGGATCAGTGCTTCAGGGCAGCAGTGGCATCGCGGCCCGGTGCCGGCGCCGGCTGTGGCTGCATCGCCACCGCCTTGGCCTGCACCGGCATGCCCGGCATGAAGACCTTCTGCACGCCGTCGATGATCACCTTGTCACCGGCGGCCAGGCCGTGCTCGACGATACGCAGGCCGTCGGCGGTGCGGCCGAGCTGGATGTCGCGGCGCTGGGCCTTGCCATCCTTGTCGACCACGTAGACGTACTTGCGGTCCTGGTCGGTCAGCACCGCCTTGTCGTCGATCAGCAGGGCCTGGAACTGGCCGCTGCCGAGCAGCTGCACGCGGGCGAACAGGCCCGGCGTGAACTGGCGGTCGGCGTTGTCCAGCAGTGCGCGGACGCGGATGGTGCCAGTGCTGCGGGCAACCTGGTTGTCGAGGAAGTCGACCTTGCCCGCGTGCGGGTAGCCTTCTTCACCGGACAGGCCGACCTTCACCGGCAGTTCGCTGTCACGCTCGCTCGGGCGCTCACCCTTGCGTGCCATCTGGGCATAGCGCAGGAAGGTGCTTTCGTCGGCATCGAAGTAGACGAACACGGTATCCAGCGAGACCAGCGTGGTCAGCACGCTGGCGCTGTCGCCGGCGGTGACCAGGTTGCCGGCGGTGACCATCGCGCGGCCGGCACGGCCGTCGATCGGTGCACGCACCTTGGTGAACTCCAGGTTGAGGCGGGCCGCATCCAGCGCCGCCTGCGCGGCCTGAACGGCGGCGCCGGACTGGTCGGCGGCGGCACGACGCTGCTCGGCGGTCTCGGTGGAGATCGCCTGCTGCTCGGACAGCCGCTTGGCACGCTCGGACTCGCTGCGGGCCAGCGTGGCCTGGGTACGTGCCCGGGCCAGCTCGGCCGCAGCGCGATCGTACTCGGCCTGGTAGCTGCGCGCGTCGATGGTGAAGAGCACTTCGCCCTTCTTCACTTCCTGGCCTTCGACGTAGTTGACCTTGTCGATGTAGCCGGACACGCGCGGACGCAGTTCAACGCTCTGTACCGCTTCGACGCGGCCGCTGAATTCGTCCCACTGGCTGACCTGCTTGACCAGCACCGGCGCTGCGCTGACCTGCGGCGGAGGTGGTGCACCGGCTTCTTCGGCATGGCCGCCGCTGCAGGCCGCCAGCACGGCCGCGGCGAGGATCGACACGCCGACCATCGCGATGCGATGGCCGAAACGATGTGGGGTGGTATTGGGGGAAGTCATGGCATGCATCCGTACGGAGGGGTGGTACAGCTATATGAGAACGTGTTGCAAAAATCGGCGCCGCATACTGCGACCTCAACCTTGGTCGAGGTCAAGCGACGCCTGCGGTATCGCGCCACAAAGGGGGGACTTCAAGGTGCAGCAGGCCGCGCGGCAATTCGGCATCGCTGCTGTCACACCGGACGATGGCGCGGTTGTCACGGCAACCATCCAGCAGTGAGACCACGCGGCGGCCGACCAGCAGCGAGCTGGGCCACTCGATGCAGGCGTTGGCGGCGTTGGCCGGCGTGCACACCGGGCTGCACACTTCCAGCATCTGCGCGCGCACGCCCAGCGCCTGCGCTTCCTGGTGCACCACCTGCGCATACATGCGCAGTGCAGCGGTGGTGATCGAGGTTTCGCCGTAGCCCGCCCATGGCTTGGCGTTGGCCGGGCTGCCGATCATCACGTAGCGGCGCGCGTGCACGTTGTCCTGCAGCAGCGGCAGCAGGTGACGCACCGCGTGTACGTGCGGCATCAGATCGGCCTGCATCGCGCCCATCAGTTCATCACCGTTGCGATCGGTCACCCGGCCGCGGCGGTACGGGCCGCCCATCGCGGCGATCACCGCCGCCAGCGGTCGAGGGCGCTGCGCGATGCGTTCGGCCAGCGCGCGCGCCGATCCATCGTCGCTGAGCGAACCCAGCACCGTCTCCAGGCCCGGCTCATCGGCAAACTGCTCGTGCAGTGCCGCCAGCCGGCCCGGGTCGCGGCCAACCACAAGCACCGGGCTGCCGGCCTCCAGCAATGCGCCGACCACGCCCTGGCCGACCGCACCGGTGCCACCGAGAACCAGGACTTCGGGCGTCAGTATCCCATTCACGGGACATTTCCTCCCAAATCCGGGATAGTCCCGATTCGACGCAGGCGGTCGCCCTTGTGCGGGGCCAGGCGGACCGCGCCGCCACGCTGCTGACGCATGGGGGCGGTAAACTCACGAAAGTCCTTGTGCACCAAGGAACTCGGACGGGCTTCGACGGTCATCGCCAGGTCCAGGGTGTTCTGGCCGGCGTTCCGGAGTCGGGCAAGAATGTTGCGCAGGCTCATGGGGGACGGGCTCCAACTAACGAATGGCGCCACGATAGACCTCAAACCTTTACTTGATTAGTCCTGATTAAGGGGAATAATCATCCCGCACCCGGTCCAATCGTTCTGTCACGATTGTCCCATCCCCGACGTCCAGGACCCCCGACCATGTCCCACGATCTCAACGAGACGCTGATCTTCGTCAAGGTGGTCGAGCAAGGCAGCTTCATTGCCGCTGCCAAATCGCTCGGCCTGCCCAAGACCACGGTCAGCCGCAAAGTGCAGGAGCTGGAAACGCGCCTGGGCGCGCGACTGCTGCACCGGACCACGCGACGCCTCGGCCTGACCGAAGCCGGTTCGATCTATCACGAGCATTGCCAGCGCATCGCCCGCGAACTGGAAGAAGCCGAGAGCGCGGTGAGCCAGCTGCAGTCCGGCCCGCGCGGCTGGCTGCGCTTCACCGTGCCCTACTCGATCGGCATCACCTGGATCGCCCCGCTGCTGGGCCAGTTCCATGCGCAATATCCAGAGATCCGCCTGGACATGCACATGGGCAATGAGAAGCTGGACCTGATTGCCGGCGAAGCAGATCTCGCGTTGCGCGTCGGTGCCCTGCCCGATTCCAACCTGGTCGCGCGCAAACTCGGCAGCCTGCGCACGCAGGTGTTCGCCAGCCCGGCCTACATCGAACGCTATGGCGAGCCGCTGCATCCGGAAGAGCTGCAGTTCCATCGCATCCTGGCCATGCGCAAGCCGTACCACACCGGCAACTCCCCGCGCTTCACCTGGCAGCTGGGCGAGAACGGCGGCGAACTGCGCGACTTCCCGGTCACCCCGCTGATGACGGCCAACGACATGTCTGCGTTGAATGGCGCGCTGGTGTGTGGCGAAGGCCTGCTGCTGACCGGCGACGTGATGGCCAAGCCGTTCGTCGAGTCGGGCATGGTGCGCCGCGTACTGGCCGGCTGGACCGGCCCGGAAGTGGACTTCAACGCCGTGTTCGCCGGTGGCCGCCTGGTCTCGCCGAAGGTGCGTGCGTTCGTCGACTTCCTGGTCGAGAAGCTCAACTTCGACGCCAACTACATGCTGGCCCAATGCCCGGGCGCGAAGCTGGCACAGCAGCAGAAGGCGCAGGAAGACGCGGCACTGGAAAGCAGCGGCAAGCGCATCCTGGAGAAGGTGGCCGCTTCGGCGGCATGACCGAGGGTATCCACGCATGGCGTGGAGCTACCCCGGCCGCTGTGCAAGCACGTGTTCGACCAGCGCGCGCAGTTTCGGCTCGGATTGGCGACGGCTGGGGTAGTACAGGAAGAAGCCTGCGAACCGCGGGCAGAACGCATCCAGCACGGACACCAGTTCGCCGCGCTGCAGCCAAGGGCGCCAGGTTTCTTCCATGCCGATGGCCAGCCCCGCCCCGGCCAACGCCAACCTGAGCATTACGCCCATGTCGTTGCTGGTGATTTCCGGCTGCACATCGACACTGAACTCCCGGCCGCGCTCCTCGAACTCCCAGCGATAAGGCGCCCTGCCCGGCGCGCTGCGCCAGCCGATGCAGCGATGGGCGGCCAGCTCACGCGGATGGGTCGGCAGCACGTGCGCGTCGCGATAGTCCGGCGAGCACACCACAAGCTGGCGTTGCCGCGCCGACACCGGAACCGCGACCATGTCCTGGGCAATGACCTCGCCCAGACGCACCCCGGCGTCGAAGCCTGCGCCGACGATGTCGAACACGTCGTCGGTCACCGTGATGTCCACCTGCAGCGCCGGATAACGTGCCGCGAACGTGGCCAGCAACGGGCCCGCCAGGAACGCCTCGGCGATGGAGGACACCGCAAGCCGCAATTGCCCGGAGACGGCGGCCTGGCGGCGCACGCTGGCCTCCAGCGCATCGCCCAGCTCCGCCAGCGCAGGGCTGACCGAAACCAGCAGGGACTGCCCGGCGTCAGTGAGGCTGACGCTGCGCGTCGTGCGCTGCACCAGGGCAACACCCAGCGACTGTTCCAGCTTGGCGATGGTCTGGCTGACCGCCGAGCGGGTCACCCCCAGTTGCTGGGCCGCACCCGTGAAGCTGGCGCAATCCGCCACCCGCTGGAAGACCGCCAGGGCATTGAGGTCGATCGGCATTGTTTAGCAACTCTGAACAAGGTGATCAGCAGTAGCCATCTTATCGCGACAAGGTGCGGCGTCTACCGTGGTTGCACCGGGCACGCCCCGGCACTCCCCACTCCTTCAGAGACACTGCCATGAGCCTTTCCCGAACCATCCTGATCACCGGTGCCTCCAGCGGCATCGGCGCCGGCATCGCCCGCGCCCTCGCCCGACCAGGTGCGCGCCTGGTACTCGGTGCCCGCCGAGTGGATCGCCTGCACGCACTTGCCGACGAACTGCGCCAACAAGGTGCCGAGGTGCAGGTCCACGCGCTCGACGTAACCCAGCGGACGCAGGTCGAGGCGTTCGCCGAGGCCGCGCGGCAGCACTTCGGTTCAATCGATGTGATCGTCAACAATGCCGGCGTGATGCCCTTGTCCCGGATGGCGTCGCTGAAAGTGGAGGAATGGGACCGGATGATCGACGTCAACATCCGCGGCGTGCTCTACGGCATTGCCGCCGTGCTGCCCGGGATGATCGCGCAGCGTGGTGGCCAGATCATCAACATCGCCTCGGTTGGCGCACTGAGCGTATCGCCCACTGCAGCGGTGTACTGCGCGACAAAATATGCGGTGCGTGCGATCTCCGAGGGCCTTCGCCAGGAGCACCGCGAGTTGCGGGTGACCTGCATCCATCCTGGCGTGGTCGAGAGCGAGTTGGCGGACAGCATCACCGATCCTGCTGCAGCCGAGCTGATGGTCGGCTACCGCGCCATCGCGCTGCAGCCGGATGCGATTGGACGCGCGGTGCGGTTCGCCATCGAGCAACCGGCCGATGTGGATGTGAATGAGATCGTAGTGCGACCTACCGCGACGGTGTGAGGTGGGGAAAGGACGCGTAGAGTCGAGCCATCGGCGTGCCGGGCAAGCTCGGCACCTACAAAAATGCCGCCTGCAAGGGCGGCATTTTCGGTCCGGCTATGACTGGCTTCCGGTAGATGCCGACCTTGGCCGGCGCCGTTCGCACAAGCCGCGAACGGGAACGCTATCGGCGTGCCGAGCACGCTCGGCACCTGCAAAAATGCCGCCTGCAAGGGCGGCATTTTCGTTCCGGCTACGCCGGAACTGTAACGCTGCGCGTTACTGCTTCAGCGGAATCACGCGGATCTCGACGCGGCGGTTCTTTGCACGGCCGGCGTCGGTGCTGTTGTCGGCAATCGGATACGCCTTGCCGGCGCCCAGGGTTTCGATACGCACGCTCTGCACGCCCTGGCCGATCAGGTACTGGGCGACCGAGTCGGCGCGTTCCTTCGACAGTCGGTTGTTCACAGCGTCGCTGCCGATGCTGTCGGTGTGGCCGACCACTTCGATCATGGTCTGGTTGTACTCACGCAGCGTACCGGCGACGCCATTGAGCGAGCCGTAGAACTGCGGCTTCAGGGTCGCCTTGCCGAAGTCGAAGGTGATGCCGTCCGGCAGGTTCAGCATGATGTTGTCGCCCTGGCGCTGCACATCGATGCCGGTATTGGCAGTGCGCTCACGCAGGGCGCGTTCCTGGCGATCCTGGTACTGGCCGACGGCGGCGCCGCTGAGCGCGCCGATACCTGCGCCGATCAGCGCGTGCTGGCGGCGCTCGGTGGCGCTGTCGCCGGTGAGCAGGCCGGCGGCCACGCCGATGGCGGTACCGATCAGCGCATTGCGGCCGGTGCGGTTCTGCTGCTCGGTCGGGTTGCCGTACTGGTCACTCTGCACATAGGAGCCGCCGGTGGCGCAGGCCGACAGGACGGCCGCACTCATCAGGGCCAGTGCGACGTTGCGGGTGGTGTTGCGGATCATGGGGTTCTCCTTGGTTTCCGGTCGGGCCGACGGCTTGCGGGCGCAAAGAGAATAAACAGGCAAATGCGATGTCGGGATGATGATCCCGCCCGATGACAGGCCCGCGTTCAGCTAACTGACCGGATCGCTCAGGTCGCCCTTTACCCCCGCCCCCGACTGGCGGTAAGCCGCCAGCGCGGCGTCGCGGCCCGCAGCCAGATCCACCAGCGGCGTGCGCGGATAGTCCGGTGCGTGTGCGGCCAGCAGCAGCGGATGCTGCCAGGGCGCAAAGCGTGCCTTCACCGGCAGCGCCGCCAGCTCGGGTACCCAACGGCTGATGTAACGGGCCTGCGGATCGAACTTCTCGGCCTGGGTGACCGGGTTGAAGACGCGGAAGTAGGGTGCGGCATCTGCGCCGGTCCCTGCCACCCACTGCCAGCCCATCGTGTTGTTGGCCAGGTCGGCATCGACCAGGGTGTCCCAGAACCAGCGCGCGCCGTGCAGCCAGTGCGCACGCAGGTGCTTGCACAGGTAGCTGGCAACGATCATCCGCACCCGGTTGTGCATGTAGCCGGTGTGCCACAGCTCGCGCAGACCGGCATCGACGATCGGCACACCGGTGTTCCCGCGCTGCCAGTCGTGCAGCTGCGTGGCACTGGGGTCTGCCCACGGAAAGCGGTCAAAGCGCGGGTTGAGGTTGTCGGTCGGCGTCTTCGGGAAGTGATGCAGCAGGTGGTAGGCAAAGTCGCGCCAGCCCAGTTGGCGCAGGTAGCCATCGATGTCGGCGTCGGTGCCGGCGTTGCGTAAGCCCTCCAGCGCACGGGCGATGCGCCAGGGTGCGATTTCGCCGAAATGCAGGTGCGGCGACAGCCGCGAGGTGCCGACACGGTCCGGGAGGTCACGCTGTTCGCGGTAGCCGCGCAGCGCGCCGTCCTTGAATACCGACAGCGCCTCCAGCGCACCGGTTTCGCCCGGCTGCCAGTGCTCCCAGAAGCCGGTGTCCCAGTCCAGCGTCGGTGCCAGCTGGAGATCATCCAGTACGAGGCTGTCGACCGAATGTGCCGGCAGCGTCTCCGGCGCGGCCTGCAATGCTGGCAAACGCCAATGGCTGAGTACGTTGCGCCAGTACGGGGTGAATACCTTGTACGGCTGTCCCTGCTGGGTGGCGATATCCCAGGGCTCGAACAACAGGCTGCCATTGCAGCTCTGCGCGTCGATGCCCTGCTCACGCAGCGTGCGCTTGATGGTGGCATCGCGTGGCTGGGTCGCAGGCTCGTACTTGCGGTTCCAGTACACGGCTTCGGCGCCGGTCTGCTCGATCAGGGCCTGCAGCGTCGGCAGGCTGTCACCGCTGCGCAGCACCAGCGAGGAACCGCGCGCGCGCAGACCCGCATCCAACGCGGCCAGGGAACGATGGCGCCACGCATCGGAGGCCGCGCCCGGCGCCCACTCGCCTTCTTCGTGCGGCGCATGGATGTAGACCGGCACTACGTCGTGCCCTGCATCCAGCGCGGCCTGCAGGGCCGGATTGTCCTGCAGCCGCAGATCACAGCGGAACCATACCAACGCTACCGACACAGACACCGCCTTTGTTGTTGAAGGCGGACATGATAGCCAGCGGTGGTGAAGGCGCTGCACGCAGACACCCTCTGCTAGGCTGCCGGGCCGCCCCCTCGCTGGACCCTGACATGGATGATCTGCATGCCCCATTCGCCCGCTTCGGCCTGCTACGGGCCCAGCACGAGGGTGACTGGCAGGGTCCTTTCCCGCTGCCGCCTGTACTGGCGCGGTTCTACGCGCAGGTGGGACCGCTGGGTCATGAGATCAATGCGAAGGTGGGCAATGCCGGCATCACCCTTCCGGGCCTCGATGTCTGGATACCGCCGCTGCGGCGTCTGTGGGGTCACCAGGCCGGCTATCGCTGGCATGGCGTCAGCGGCGAGCCGATCGACAACTGGCCATCGAACTGGCTGGTGATTGCCGATCGCGGCGCCGATCCGTTCATCCTCGACCTGGATGACGGCCGTGTGCTGTTCAGCCATCACGGTGCCGGCCTGCTGGATGCCGGCGAGATCGCCGCCGACGTGCCGATTCTGGTGGCCGCGCTGGTGGCCGCCGGCACCGTGTATCTGGATGCGGGTGACGACCTCTACAACGATGACGACGATGGCGGCATCCGCGCCGTGCATGAGGAAGCGGCGTTGCAGGCGGTTGCGCAGGTGCTGGGCAACCGCCTGGACGCTGAGAGCTTCATTCAATCGCTGATGGGGTGAATCCACGCAGGGCCTGGTTCTACTTTTCGAAGCGCTGCATCGCCTCGCTGATCAGCGCCCGCGCCTCGGCAGCGTTGCCCCATCCGTTGAGCTGCACCGGGTTGCGCCCGGCCGGCAGGTCCTTGTAGACCCGGAAGAACGCTTCGATGCGCTGCCGTTCGATCTCCGGCAGATCCTTCAGATCGCGGATGTTGGCGTAGGTCGGATCCACCTTGTCGGTCGGCACGCCGATGATCTTCTCGTCGTGCTCACCGCCGTCGATCATCTTCAGGTAGCCGATTGGCCGGAAGCGCACGATCACGCCCGGATGCAGGGGTTCGCGGGTCAGCACCAGGGCGTCCAGCGGATCGTTGTCGCCCGCCAACGTGCGCGGCATCGAACCGTAGTTGGCCGGATAGGCGACCGGCATCGACTGGAAACGATCCACATGCATCAGGCCGTCTTCCTTGATTTCGTACTTGGTGAAGCTCCCTGCCGGAATCTCCACCGCCAGATTCACTTCCTGCGGTGCCTGCTTCGGCTGCGCCGCCAGGAAGGGATGCAGCACGGAATCGGCAGCGGTCACCGTACTGGCCAGCAACAGCAGGGCAGCGCCGATGGCGGCGAACGGCAGGATGCGGTGGGGCGTGGTCATCGGCATCTCCTCATTCCCAGCAGCGGTCGGTACGACCCTTGGCGGTCTGTGCGCGCGGGCAGTCGCGTGGCGTAATGCGGCCTTCAGTCAGCTCCGTGCGCTGCTTGCCCCCCTTGGCATCGCGACGCAGCTCGAAGGCATCGTAGAGACGACCGGTCACGGTACGCGCCTCATAGCGCAGGTGCTGTGGGTCGATGTGCAGCACCTGGAACAACTGGGTATCCTCGGCCACCGGATCCATCGTCTTTCGTGCCTCGTCAGAGAGACGGTACTGCTTTGGCCCCGCCACGGTCACCACGTACTGTGGCGGCGCGGCCTGCCCTTCGCCACGGCGACCGTAGGTGTGATCGTGGCCCTGCAGCACCAGATCGACGTTGTGGCGGCGCACCACCGGCAGCAGCACGTCGCGCAGCGCAGCGTTCTCGCGTCCTTCGCGCGGCGAATAGAACGGCTGGTGCAGCAGCACGAGGGTCCATGGCTGCGGATTGCCGGTCAGCACCTTGTCCAGCCATTGTGCCTGTGCCTTGGCGGTGCCCAGATCGAGTGCCGACGTGCCATCGACCACCGCCACGCGCACGCCCTGCGCATCGAACCAGTAGCTGGTCTGCTGTGCGGCGCTGGCGCCATTGCCCGGCAGCGCGAACGTGACCGGCCAATGCTTGCCCAGCACGCGGCGCTCCTGCGGCGTGTCCTCGAACTCCTCGAAGTACTCGTGGTTGCCGATCGCAGGCGCCACCAGCGTTTCCTGCGCCAGCCAGCTGGTCGCAGCAAACCACTCGCCCCACTCGCTGTCATCCATGTTGTCGCCGCCGCTGACCAGATCGCCGGCAAACAGGCTCATCCGCGCCTGCGGTGCAGCCTTCAGCGCGGCACGCACTACCCGGCTGACATGGCTGACGTTCTTGTTCTGGGTGTCGCCGAAGTACAGCAGGGTCAGCGGCTGGTCGGCGGCGGCCAGCGTGCGCAGCTGGTTCCAGGCGCTCCAGCTGCCATTGCCCTGCACGCGATAGACGTACTGGGTATCCGGTTGCAGGCCGCCGATGTCGGCGCGGTGGTGGTGCGACAGCCCGTTCTCGGTCTGCAGCGCGCGTGTCGTGGCACGCGCCTGCCGGATGCCTTCGATGGCCGGTGAATCACCGGCGATGGCAATCTCCAGCAGCGGCGCCTGCACGCTGCCATCGGTGCGCCATGCCACGGCGAAACCGTGGCTGGGATCGACTGCAGGCGAAGCCACGATGCGGTCAGGCACCGTGGTTGCCGCGTAATGGCGGCTGCCCGCAGGAACCTGGGTGTTCGGTTCAGCCGCGGCGAACGACAGCGACGGCACGGCCAACAGCAGGCCCAACACCAGCGTGTACATCACGCAAGGCCGGCTCATGCGCCACACTCCAGCGGCAGCGCCAGCTGCTTGGCGATGCTTTCCCAGTCAAACGCCACCACGCCCTGGTCGTCGTGCACCGCGTACAGCGCACCGTGCGGGAAGCGTGCGCTGGGTTGCTGCATCATCCAGATGCCGTCGGTGTTGGCCACGGTATTGCCCTGGAATGCGCCCACCGGCTTCAGGGTATGGCGATCGAACAGGTGGAACACGCTGCGCTGCTTGCCCTGTTCGGTGGTGATCCACCAGCCGTCCTTGCCACAGGTGCGCAGGGTCACGCCTTCGGCCTGTGCCTTGAACACATCACGCCCGAAGGTGGTGCCGGTGAAACGCCCCGCCAGCGTGTAGACCTTGAACTCGCTGGCGTAGCTCTCGTCCTCCTCAGCGATCAGCAGGCGGTCGTTCTCGGGGTCGCCCCAGATCGATTCGACCACGCGCAGGGCACCCGCCTCACTGGTGTCACCAATGCTGGCCACACGTTTCGCTTCGACCTTCGCACCGTCGCGGGTCACCTGGTACTGGCGCACGCGCTTGTCCAGCTCCGCCAGCGGCGGCAGGATGTCACGACCCTGTGCATCCTCGCCGTTGTCCCAGGAGTCGGTGACGTAGACGCTGTAGCCATCGGCACGGCGGTCGACCCACAGCCCGTACGGCTTGCGCAGGTCGTCCGCAGCGAAGGTCGCCAGCGGGGTGAAGTCCGGCAGGCCCAGCACCTGTACGCGGTGATTGTCGCGCTCCACGACCCACAGCAGATCGTCGGTCACCGCGATGCCGTTTGGGCGGTCGAACTGCCCTGGCGCGGTGCCGCTGCTGCCGACGTCGCGCAGGTGCTGGCCGGTGCTGCCGTCGTAGACCACCAGCTTGTCGGTGGCCTTGGCAGTGGCGATCAGCCACAGCTTTCCGTCGGGTGCACGCCAGGCGGCCGGCGAATCAATGTTGTCCGCTGGCGTCATCGGCGAAAGAAACGCCTCGGCGATGGTAACGACCGTGCGACCGGCGGTGGCCTTCGCCGTGGTCGTGGCCGCGGCCGGATCAATGCCGGCGGCCGGCGTGCAGCCCGCCAGCAGGGCAGCCGCCAGCGCCGCGGCCATGACGGTGATGCGACGCCCCGTCACAGTGCCACCTTCAGGCCCAGCGCGTAGGTACGGCCATACTCTTCCATCTGCAGGGTGCGCGAGCGCGTGCCCTGGTACAGCTCAAGCGGCTTGTCCAGCAGGTTCTGTGCTTCCAGGTACATGCTCACGCGCGGGGTGAACTTGTAGTCCAGCGAGAAGTCGAGCTGGGTATTCGGCGCAACGTAGATGTCGAAGGCGCGGCCCTTGCCGATGCTGTCCAGGTACTCGCTGCGGTATACCGCCGCCAGCCGCGTACTCAGACCGTACTTCTCATAGCCGATATGGGCACTGTAGACGTGCTTGGAGGCACGCGGCAGGGTGAAGTCCTCGCCTGAGCGGTCCTTGATGCCGGCATCGAACGTGGTGTCCAGCCAGGTGCCGCTGGCACCGACCAGCAGTCCATCCAGGCCGGAAGGCAGGAAGGCCAGCTGCTGCTGCCAGTTGAACTCGGCACCACGCACGGTGGCCTTGCGGCCGTTGATCGGCTGGGTCACGTCGAAACCGCCATAGGCCGGATCATTGGTGCGCACGGTTTCCACGATGTAGCCGTCGATCGACTTGTGGAACAGGCCCAGCGAGACGATGCCGCTGGTGCCGATGTACTTCTCCACCGACAGGTCGATGTTCTTCGATTCGTACGGGTCCAGTTCCGGATTGCCCAGACGCACTTCCTCGTCACCCCGGCTGTAGCCCACGCGCGGTGAAATGTCACCGAACGAGGGGCGAGATACGGTCTTGTTGGCCGAGGCACGCAGCACCCAATCGTCTGCGGCGTCGTAGCGCAGTTGCAGGCCCGGCAGCACGTTGGTGTAGCTGCTGTTGGCCACGCGCGGGGTGACGGTGAAGCTGCGGCCGTTGGCCGCCGCGTCCACCTGGTTCCCGGTCGCCTTGAACTGGGTGTTCTCCACGCGCACGCCGCCGATGATGCGCAGTGCACCGATGTCCCAGGTGCCCATCGCGTAGCTGGCAAAGATGTCCTCGCTGGCCACGTAGTCTTCTTCCAGCGAGGTCATCGCGTTGCCGCCAATGTCCTGGGGGCGGGCGCTGTACTGGCTGCCATTGGCCGCCCAGAACGCGCGCATCGCCGCCGAGTCCATGCCGTCGCCCAAGGTGCCGTGGCGGTGTTCGGGCGAGGAGGTGCTCCAGCTCGACAGAGCGACCTTGGGGCCGACGCGCAGTTCGTTCTCGTCGACGTTGACGTCGCGGTCGCGCCAGCGGCCCAGCAGGCCGATCTTGATGCTGCCGCTGTCGCCGTCGAAACGCACGTTGACCTGCGCGCTGTGTTCCTTGTCATTCACCTGCTTGGGCGAGAGCACGAAGCGGTCGAAGGCATAGTTGCTGTTGTCCAGCCACTGCGGATTGTCGAAACTGTAGCTGGGCAGGCGGCTGCTCTGGTCAAGCGTGCCATTGAAGGCCTTGCCGTTGAGCTTGAAGCGCGCTTCCATCTCGTCATTCACCCGCTCCTCGGTGCGGGTGTAGCCCACCTTGTAGTCGACCACCGCGTTGGTCAGCGTGTTCTCACCGCCCAGGCTGGCCGCGAAGGTGTTCTCCTTCTTGGTGCGATAGCGCATGCGCTTGTCGATCGAATCCTTAGGCATGCCGTCCAGGCGGTACTGATCGGTACCGGTCTTGACCATCTTGGCGTCGTCGAAGTTGAAGATCACACGCTGGCGGGTTTCGGCATCGTCGAACTGGCTGTACAGCGTGCGCAGGTAGTACCTGCTGTCTTCGTTCGGGCGCCAGTCGAGGTTGAGGTTGGCGCCGATGCGCTTGCGCTCGATCTCATACTTGCGGTGCTGCAGGTTGATCGCGGTGACGTCGCCAGGTGCGGCGTCATCCTCGCCGTCGTACTCCACTTCGGTGTTGTCCGACTCGAACTTGCGCTTCTGATAGTTCACGCCCAGCGCCACGCCGAAGGTGTCGTTGAACACTTCGCTGTAGTTGAAGGCCGCCTTCGGACTGGTCTCGCCGGACAGCTGCTGGTGGCTGCCTTCGATCTTGCCGCGCAGGCTGCGGCCGTCGCGGTCAAAGGCCGAAGCCGATTCCACCAGCACGGCGCCGCCGATGGCATCGCCGGGCATGTCCGGCGTGGGCGACTTGACCACGCGCAGGCGCTCGGTGGAATCGGACGGGATGACGTCCAGCGGGGCGGCGCGACTGGAATCCTCCGGCGTGCCCACGGCGATGCCATCCACGCTTACACTGTTGAGATTGGCATCCAGGCCACGAATGACCACGAAGCGGCCCTCGCCCTGGTCGCGGGTGACGCTGATGCCCGGCAGGCGCTGCAGCGATTCGGCCACGTTCTTGTCCGGGTACTGGCCCAGGGCATCGGAGGACACCGCGTCCTCGATCGCGTCGCTGCTGCGCTTGAGGTCCACCGCACGGATCTGCGATTCGAGCTGGGCGCGCACTTCGATGCGGTCCAGGTCGACCGCATCGGTGGCCACCGCGCCGGTGGCGGCGACCGCCTGCTGCCCGGCGGCCTGCAGCGGTGCCGCAGCCCCCATCGCCAGGGTCAGGCTGATGGCAACGGCCAACGGAGTCTTGATATGCACTGGGAATCCCCATTCCTGTTAAGAATGGGTCTGCACGGTATGTCCGCAAGGTTGCATGGCCGTGACACCGATCTGCACATTTCATGCAGGCCACCTCCGGCGCTGGTTTGGGGTTGGGCGGCCAATCCGGCAAAATGGCGGCCTCTCTCCTTCTTCCCCTTCCCGACCATGAAGATCGTCGAAGTGCGCCACCCGCTGGTGCAGCACAAGATCGGCCTGATGCGCAACGCCGCGCTCAGCACCAAGGATTTCCGCGAACTGGCCAACGAGCTGGGCACCCTGCTGGCCTATGAGGCCACCGCCGACCTGGACACCGAACCGCACACCCTGCCCGGTTGGGCCGGTCCGGTCACCGTGCAGCGCATCGCGGGTGCCAAGATCACCGTGGTGCCGATCCTGCGCGCTGGCCTGGGCATGCTCAGCGGCGTGCTGTCGCTGATCCCGGCCGCCCGGGTCAGCGTGGTCGGCCTGCAGCGCGATGAGGAAACCCTGCAGCCGGTGCCCTACTTCGAGCGCCTGACCGGCCGACTGGAAGAGCGCGATGCGCTGATCCTGGACCCGATGCTTGCCACCGGCGGCACCCTGATCGCCACCATCGACATGCTCAAGCGTGCCGGTGCCCGCCGCATCAAGGGCATCTTCCTGGTGGCCGCGCCGGAAGGCATCGAGGCGGTCAAGGCCGTGCACCCGGACGTGGAGATCTACACCGCGGCCATCGATGCCCAGCTCAACGACAAGGGCTACATCCTGCCGGGCCTGGGCGATGCCGGCGATCGCATCTTCGGTACCCGCGTCGGTTGATCCGGCGAACCGGGGTCAGAGCCCTTTCGTGCCGAAAGGGATCTGACCCCAGGCGCTACCCCAAGCGCTGTACTACAGGCCGGCTGCGGCGGCCGGGGCAGCAATCTTCACGTGGCCTTGCTGCCAGCAGGCCAATGCTCCGCGCACCCGCCACCGCTTGGAGTGTCCCCGATGAAAGCTTCATTCCTGCTGGCCGCTGTCCTGCTGGTCAGCCTGCCCTTGGCCGCCAATGCCACCACGCCGCAGCAGCAGCGCATGGCCGACTGCTCGGCAAAGAACAAGGGCCTGAAGGGTGACGCCTACAAGACCGCGCAGAGTTCCTGCCTCAGTGGCCACGCCGCCGAAGCCAAGCCGGCCAATGCGCAGCAGGAACGCATGCGCAAGTGCAACGCTGACGCGGGTGCCAAGAAGCTGGCCGGTGATGCGCGCAAAACCTTCATGAGCAGCTGCCTGAAGGCCTCGTAGCATCGCTCGTCCAGATCAATCAAATGGGGTCAGAGCCCGTTGCGCAGCAACGGGATCCGACCCCGACAGATCGCAGCCAACCGTCAGAGGCGGGGCTGCAAGCCCTGCCGACGACACCCCTCACCCCAGCGCGCACGCCTTCAGTTCGCCCTGCTCGTGCAGGGTCACGAAACGGCCTTTGTCATCGCGGCCCAGCTGCGCCAGCGCCACCTGCGGGTCGTGGGTGAAGAACAGATGTACGTTGCGCGCCAGCTTGTCTTCGAGGAACTGCCGCTTCTCGTCGATCAGCAGTTCGGCGTTGCGGTCGTAGCCCATGGTGATCGGCACGTGCACCCATGAGCGACCGGGAATCAGGTCCGCACAGAACACCACCCCACCGTGCGCAACCTCGCCGGCGTGCGCGTGGCCGACGATCTCGGCCAGCATCAGCCCCGGCGTATGCCCATCGCTGTAGCTGAAGCGCACGCTGCGGCCCAGGGCTTTGGAACACTCGCCGTCCACCACTTCCAGGCGGCCGCTGGCCTGCAGCAGGCCAGGCAGCTCCGGAATGAAGCTGGCCCGGTCGCGCGGATGCGGCTGCATGGCGCGTTGCCAATGCTGCGCACCCACCACGTAGGTCGCGTTGGGGAACAGCAGCTCCGGCTGACGCCCTTCGCTCCACGCCGCCAACAGGCCACCGGCATGGTCGAAGTGCAGGTGGCTGAGCACCACCACGTCGATATCCTCGTGCTCGAAGCCGGCCTCGCGCAGAGAATCGATCAGCACGTGCTGGCTTTCCTGCACGCCGTAACGCTCGCGCATGCGCGGGTCGAAAAACGCCCCGATACCGGTTTCGAACAGCACCGTCTTGCCTTCCAGCGGACTGGCAAGCAGTGCGCGGCAAGCCAGCTCGATGCGATTGAGCTCGTCCGGTGCCGCCCATTTTTCCCACAACGCGCGCGGCGCGTTCCCGAACATCGCGCCGCCATCAAGGCGCTGCGAGTTTCCACGAATAGACCAGAGTTTCATGCGTGGATTATCGGCGCCGGACCGTTAAATAATCGCTAGAAGGCAAACGGAAAACCCCGCCGTGGCGGGGTCCTGGTGATCTGCCACATAGCCGGCCAACGGCCGGTACTACCGCATCAGCGGGCCGGAACGACCTGGGCGCTGCCCACCGGATTGCGCGGGTCGCTGCCGCCGAACAGCCTATTGGCCTTGCGGTCCCATTCCACCGTCTGCAGGTTGCCCCAGACGTGGCTGGAACCGCGGCCGCCCGCGGCGACATTGCCCGGCAGGTCGATCTTGTGGCCCATCGCCTGCAGCTGCTTCACCGTCGCCGCGTCGAACGCATCGTCCTCGGCTTCGATCAGGTCCGGCAGCCACTGGTGGTGGTAACGCGGCAGCGCGGCAACCTGCTGCGCATCCAGGCCGGCGTCGTAACCGAGGATGCCCAGCAACACCATGGTGATGATGCGGCTGCCACCCGGGGTGCCCAGCACGATCACCTTGTCGCTGTTTTCCATGAAGGTGGGCGTCATCGAGCTGAGCATGCGTTTGCCCGGCTTCGGCGCATTGGCCTCGTAGCCCATCACGCCGAACGCATTGGGCGTGCCCGGCTTCAGCGCGAAGTCGTCCATCTCGTTGTTCAGCAGCACGCCGGTGCCCTTCGGAATAAGCCCCGAGCCGTACAGCAGGTTGACGGTCTGGGTGGCGCCGACGCGGTTGCCATCGCGGTCGATGATCGAGAAGTGCGTGGTCTCGTCGTCTTCCAGCGGCGTCGGGTTGCCCGACAGCAGGTCGCTGGGCGTGGCCTTCTCCGGATGGATGGTAGCGCGCAGGCCCTGCGCGTAGTCCTTGCTGGTCAGCACCTTCTGCGGGATCTGCACGAAGTCCGGATCGCCGAGGAAGAAGGTGCGGTCGCGGTAGGCGCGGCGCATCGATTCCACCACCAGGTGGGTGCGGTGTGCCGGGTCCATCTGCTTGATGTCCCAGCCTTCCAGGATCTGCAGCATGCTGGCCAGCGCGATGCCACCGGACGACGGCGGCGGCGCGGTGGTGATCTTCCAGCCGTTGTAGTTGAAGACGATCGGCTCGCGCTGCTTCACCCGGTAGCCGGCCAGCTCTTCAGCGGTCCACTTGCCGCCCGCCTGCTTCACGCCGGCCAACAGCAGCTTTCCGGTCTGGCCCTTGTAGAAGCCATCGAAGCCACCCATCGCCAGGCGTTCCAGCGTCTGCGCCAGTTCCGGCTGCTTGAACAGGTCACCGGTGGCGATCGGCTTGCCGTTGCGCAGGTAGACCTCACGGGTGCCGGGATAGCGTTCCATCACTTCGCGGCGCGACGCATAGCCCTTGGCCATGCGGTCGTACACCGGGAAGCCTTCGCGCGCGATGCGGATCGCCGGCTGCAGCGATGCAGACAGCGGCAGCTTGCCGTGCTTGGCCGACAGCTCGACCAGCGCTGCGGGCAGGCCCGGAATACCGGCCGACCAGGCCCCGTTTACCGAGCGGTCGCGGTCCAGGTTGCCCTGCTTGTCGAGAAAGGCCTGCGGCGTGGCGGCGGCCGGCGCGGTCTCGCGCGC
This sequence comes from Stenotrophomonas sp. 57, assembly GCF_030291075.1. Taxonomy (NCBI): domain Bacteria; kingdom Pseudomonadati; phylum Pseudomonadota; class Gammaproteobacteria; order Lysobacterales; family Lysobacteraceae; genus Stenotrophomonas; species Stenotrophomonas sp. 57. The sequence continues at coordinate 1,742,876 of NZ_CP127407.1, read as the reverse complement.
GTCCAGCATCACGTCCTTGCCGGTGGCCGCGTCATGCAGCAGGAAGAAGCCCCCGCCGCCCAGGCCGGAGCTGATCGGCTCGACCACCGCCAGCGTGGACGACACCGCCACCGCGGCATCGAAGGCATTGCCGCCCTGCGCCAGGATGTCGATGCCGGCCTGGGTGGCCAGCGCATGGCCACTGGCAATGGCCGCGCCATCGGGGCGCTCGGCACGGGCCGGGCTGTCGGCCCAGACCATCGGGCTCAGCAGCAGGCCGAGCAGCAACAGGGGGCGGACGATCAGCGTCTTCATTCGGATGGGGGCTCCGCGTAGAGTTCGGGGTGATCGTGCTGCAACTGGCGCAGCTTGGCCAGCAGCTGGTCTTCCGTTTCCACGATCTCCGGGTCCGGGTCGATGCATTCGACCGGGCAGACGACCACGCACTGCGGTTCGTCGAAATGACCCACGCATTCGGTACAGCGCGCAGGGTCGATCACGTAGATGGTTTCACCCATCGAAATGGCCTGGTTCGGGCAGGCCGGCTCGCAGACGTCACAGTTGACGCAGAGCTCATTGATTTTCAGCGACATGGCGATACTCCTCGCCCGCGCCTTGGGACAAGGACCGCCCCGCGCGGGCGCGCGGAACGGTCAGGTCATCAGCGGCACCCCTGCAGGATGCCGCCCGGGCCACGCCGCAGCGTGGCCGCCACGGCTCGGTCTTACTTGGCTTCGACGAAAATGTACTCGGCGCCGGTCGGCTGCACGGCTGCCTGCACGCGGGCGTTGTCGGCCGACTGGCCGATGAATACGACGCGCACGCCCTTCATCGAATCCGGCGACACGTCCTTGAAGACGGTCTGGATCATGTCAGCCATCTTGCCCGAGGCCGACGAACCGAAGGCCAGCATGTTGCCCGGCTGCACGCCACGGGCCACGGCCTGGGTCGCGCTCTCGGTCTGGCGCTCGTACTTGGCCTGGAAGTCCGGGTCCGATTCCGGCGAGAGGTAGTACAGGAACGGGCTGTTTGTGATGTTGCCCATGTTCTGGATGGCCACTTCCTGCAGGTACTTCTTCCAGCCTGCATCGTCATCCTTGGACGGGGCGACCAGGGCCTGCTTGGCCTCGTCGACCGGAGCGGCCTCTTCCTTCTTGCAGGCGGTGAAGGCCAGGGCCAACGAAGCGATCATCATCGCGCGCATGGTGGTGTTCATGGGTTTCCTCCCGGAATGGTGCGTGGTGTTGTACGTAATGGGGTGCGGGTACAGCAGGGCTTAGGACTGTGCCGCCTTCGCTTCGCGGACCTTGCGCAGGGCTTCGAGCACCGCGGCCGGCACGAAGCCGGACACGTCGCCGCCCAGGCGCGCGATCTCGCGGACCAGCGAGGACGAAATGAAGCTGTGCTGCTCGGCCGGGGTCAGGAACAGGGTCTCGACCTCGGGGATCAGGTGACGGTTCATGCTGGCCATCTGGAACTCGTACTCGAAGTCGGACACCGCGCGCAGGCCGCGCAGCAGCACCCCGCCCTGGACCGAGCGCACGAAATGCGCCAGCAGAGTGTCGAAGCCGATGACCTCGACGTTGCTGTGGTGGCCGAGTGCGCCACGCGCCAGCTGCACGCGCTGTTCCAGCGGCAGCGCCGGGCCCTTGGACGGGCTCTGCGCCACGCCCACCACGACCTTTTCAAACAGCGGCGCGGCCCGGCTGACCAGGTCGATATGACCATTGGTGATCGGGTCGAACGTGCCGGGGTAGACGGCAATGCGGCGGTTGGCCACGGTCATGGGCGGATGCAGATGTTCAGATGAGGTCAAAGTGTAGCAGTGGCACGGCGGTACAGGGCAAAGCGCACCTCGCGGGTACCGCCCTCGCGGTGCAGCAGCCAGTCCGGCGGCAGCGCCGGCGCGTGACCGGCCGGCGACTCCAGGTACAGCCAGGCGTCGGCAGCCAGGTGCCGGGGCAGCTGCGCCAGCACGTCCTGCCACAGGCCATCGGCGAACGGCGGGTCAATGAAGACCAGGTCGGCCTGCTGCGCCGGCGCGCCCTGCAGCCAGCGCAGGGCATCGGCCTGCACCACGGTGATCTGGTCGCTGGCCTGCAGCTTGGCTACGGCAGCGGTCAGATTGCGGCCCAGCTGAGCATCACGCTCGACCAGGGTGGCGTGGGCGGCACCGCGCGACACCGCTTCCAGGCCCAGCGCGCCACTGCCTGCGAACAGGTCCAGCACCCGTGCACCGCCCAGCTTGGGCATCAGCCAGTTGAACAGGGTCTCGCGCACGCGGTCGCTGCTGGGCCGAAGCCCCGGCAGGGTCGGCACAGGCAAGCGGGTATTGCGCCAGCGCCCGCCGATGATGCGGACCTGGCCGTCAGTGCCCCCACGGCCGCTCACCGGCGCCCCCGGCGGGAGGTATTCGAGAATTTCAGCATGAGCGGGATTGTAGTCGTCCGGGCGGCGCCCGGGGACGCGCCAACGCATGCGCGCTGTCGCTCCCACGCTTCGCTGCGCGAAACGCGGGCCCCACTTACCAGCTTCCCCCCCCCCGCCGCTTCGCGGCCGCCCCCTGACTCAGGGGGCTCCGCCCCAGACGCGATCCGATGCTCGACATACAGGCCAGTTTTATTTCGATATCTGACAGATGTGTCGACCAAGGTCGACACCTACCAACCGCCGAGTGAACCCGTCAGAGGCGGGGCGGTGTGGGTTGGCAGGACCGTTGGCGCCATGGATGGCGCCATCGAGCCCCCAGGGACGGGTTCACGGCGTGTCCTGCCAACCCGCACCGCCCCGCCATCCCAAGGAACGCCAGCTGTTGCTGTTGCTTCGGCTGTTGCTGTTGCTTCGGCCGTTGCCGTTGCCCTGGCCTCTGTGGGTGCAGGGCGCCGCCCTGCCAGAACACCCCCCTTGATTTCGGGACAATCATCCCTACCCCTTGGCGAGGCCGCACGCGCTGGCGCGGCATTGCACATGGAGCCTTAATCGATGACCGAGACCACCCAGACCGAAACCCTTGGCTTCCAGACCGAAGTCAAGCAGCTGCTGCAGCTGATGATCCACTCGCTGTACTCCAACAAGGAGATCTTCCTCCGCGAGCTGGTCTCCAACGCTGCCGACGCCGCCGACAAGCTGCGCTTCGAGGCCCTGACCCAGCCGGCCCTGCTGGAAGGCGACAGCGAACTGCGCGTGCGCGTCAGCTTCGATCCCGCCGCCCACACCATCACCATCGAAGACAACGGCATCGGCATGAGCCGCGCCGAAGCCATCGCCCACCTCGGCACGATTGCAAAGTCCGGTACCGGCGACTTCCTGCGCCAGCTGTCCGGCGACCAGAAGAAGGATTCGCAGCTGATCGGCCAGTTCGGCGTCGGCTTCTACAGCGCCTTCATCGTTGCCGACGAAGTGGAAGTGACCTCGCGCCGCGCCGGCCTGGCTGCCGGCGAAGGCGTGCGCTGGACCTCGCGCGGCGAAGGCGATTTCGAGGTAGCCACCGTCGACAAGGCCGAGCGCGGCACCCGCATCGTGCTGCACCTGAAGGAAGGCGAGCATGACTTCGCCGATGGCTGGCGCCTGCGCAGCATCCTGAAGAAGTACTCGGACCACATCGGCCTGCCGATCCAGATGCCGAAGGAAGGCGGCGAAGAAGGCGCTGCTGTCGAATGGGAAACCGTCAACCGCGCCAGCGCGCTCTGGACCCGCCCGCGCACCGAGATCAGTGACGCCGAGTACACCGAGTTCTACAAGCACGTCGCGCACGACCACAGCGACCCGCTGGCGTGGAGCCACAACAAGGTCGAAGGCAAGCTGGAGTACACCTCGCTGCTGTACGTGCCCGGCCGCGCGCCGTTCGACCTGTACCACCGCGACGCGCCCAAGGGCCTCAAGCTTTACGTGCAGCGCGTGTTCGTAATGGACCAGGCCGAGCAGTTCCTGCCGCTGTACCTGCGCTTCATCAAGGGCGTGGTTGATTCCAACGACCTGTCGCTGAACGTCTCGCGCGAGATCCTGCAGTCCGGTCCGGTCATCGACTCGATGAAGGCCGCGCTGACCAAGCGCTCGCTGGACATGCTGGAGAAGCTGGCCACCGACAAGCCCGAGCAGTACGCCACGTTCTGGAAGGAATTCGGCCAGGTGCTGAAGGAAGGCCCGGCCGAGGACTACAACAACCGCGAGAAGGTGGCCGGCCTGCTGCGCTTCGCCTCCACCCGTGGCGACGCCGATGCGCAGACCGTGTCGCTGGCCGACTACATCGGCCGCATGGCCGAAGGCCAGGACAAGATCTATTACCTGACCGGCGAGAGCTACAGCCAGGTGCGCAACAGCCCGCACCTGGAAGTGTTCCGCAAGAAGGGCGTGGAAGTGCTACTGCTGACCGACCGCATCGACGAGTGGCTGATGGGCTACCTGACCGATTTCGACGGCAAGGGCTTCGTTGACATCGCCCGTGGCGACCTCGACCTGGGCGCGCTGGAGACCGAAGCGGACAAGCAGGAACAGGAAGCCGCCGCCAAGGACAAGCAGGCCCTGGTGGAGCGCCTGAAGACGGTGCTGGGCGATGACGTGGCCGAGGTGCGCGTGTCGCACCGCCTGACCGATTCGCCGGCGGTGCTGGCCATTGGCGAACAGGACCTGGGCCTGCAGATGCGGCAGATCCTAGAGGCCAGCGGGCAGAAGGTGCCCGACAGCAAGCCGGTGCTGGAGATCAACCCGGGCCACCCGCTGATCGCCAAGCTGGATGCCGAAGGCGATGGCGCACGTTTCGACGATCTGGGCCGGGTGCTGTTCGACCAGGCCGCGCTGGCCGCCGGTGACAGCCTGAAGGACCCGGGCGCCTACGTGGCGCGCCTGAACAAACTGCTGCTGGAGCTGTCGGCCTGATCGAGGCGGTGGTCGCCGGGCATGGCCCGGCGGTGCCTTGGTAGAGGCCCACCTTGGTTGGCGCCCCAAAAGCGTGCCAACCAAGGTTGGCACCTACCAGGGCAGGTCAAGCATGCCAGCCAGGGTTGGCACCCACCAGGGGCGGCGGTTGGCGCCTGCCGAGGGGGCTCAGGCTTCGCGATCCAGCAGCGAGCCCAGCATCTGGTCCTGGCGGCGGATCACCGTGGCATTGGCGGCGAAGGCCACCACTTCGGCTTTCGCTGCCAGCAGATCTCCCAGCGGTGCACTGACATCGGCGCCGGCAGGGGTCACCGAGGCCTGCACTCCGCCCTGCTCCACCGCACTACGCTGCAGCTGCAGGCGCTGGGCATCCGGGGTCGCCAGATTGGCCACGTTGTGCGCGGCCAGCTGCACGCCCTGCTGGGCTGCACGCATGCCACTGCGTGCCGTTCCCATCACGTTGTTCATGGCGGTCTCCGGGCCGCACTGCGCAGCCCTCCGGACCGGTTAACGGCCGATGGGCCGCGACCTTGAGTCCACATCGGCCCGACAGGCCCGAGTGGTAGCATATCCCTCTGATTTCAGCGCCTTTTGCCAATGCTCAGTTTTTTCCGCCGCAAGAAGCCCCAGGATGCCCCCGCAGCGGAGGCACCCAAGACCCAGCACTACTCGGCTGAAGAGCTGGCGGCGGCGTTTCCGTCGGCCGCGCCGGTCGAGGACAAGCAGCCGGCTCCTGTAGCCGTACCGGCCGAGCCTGCACCGGTCGAGCCGTCCCCCGCAGCCGTCGTTCCGGTCGCTGTCGCGCCCACACCGGTGATTCCGGCTCCAGCCGCACCGGTTCCGGCAGCTCCGGCGCCGATCGACGTTGCTCCCATCGCGCCTGCGGCCATCGAACCCGCACCGGTACCTGAGTCCGCCCCGGCCCCGGTCGCCGACGACCTGCCCGCCGCCGCGTCGGTCGACGCCGTGCCCGCTCCGGCCGGCAAGCCCGGCTGGCGCGAGCGCCTGCGCAACAGTGTCATCGCCCGCAGCTTCGGCGGCCTGTTCTCGCGCAACCCCAAGCTCGACGACGACCTGCTGGACGAGCTGGAAACCGCACTGATCACCGCTGACGTCGGCGTCGGCGCCACCACCGACCTGGTCGAAGGCCTGCGCAGGCGCATGAAGTCGCGCGAGTTCGCCGATGCCAATGCGCTGCTGGCCGCGCTGCGCGCCGAGCTGATCGCGATCCTGCAGCCGGTGGCCAAGCCGCTGGTGATCGACCGCAATGCCAAGCCCTTCGTGGTGCTCACCGTCGGCGTCAACGGCGTCGGCAAGACGACCACCATCGGCAAGCTGGCCAAGCGCTTCAAGGATGATGGCCACAGCCTGATGCTGGCCGCCGGCGATACCTTCCGTGCCGCGGCCGTGGCCCAGCTGCAGGCCTGGGGCGAGCGCAATGGCGTGGCCGTGGTCGCCCAGGGTCAGAACGCCGATGCCGCTTCGGTGGCGTTCGACGCGCTGCAGGCCGGCAAGGCCCGCGGTACCTCCGTGCTGATTGCCGATACCGCCGGCCGCCTGCACACCCAGTCCGGCCTGATGAACGAACTGGGCAAGATCCGCCGCGTGCTCGGCAAGATCGACCCCACCGCGCCGCATGAAGTGCTGATGGTGATCGACGGCACCACCGGCCAGAACGCGCTGTCGCAGCTGCGCCAGTTCAATGCTGCGGTGAACGTGACCGGCCTGGTGGTGACCAAGCTGGACGGCACTGCCAAGGGCGGCGTGGTGTTCGCGCTGGCCCGCGAGTTCGGCATTCCGATCCGCTTTGCCGGCATCGGCGAGCGCCCGGAAGACCTGCGCGTGTTCGATCCGGAAGCCTTCGTCGACGCCCTGCTGCCTGAAGCGCTGGGTGCCTGATATACCGTGCAGCCACCGCACTCTGGTGCAGCCACCCCTGGGGTGGCGCTACGAGGGTGAACCCACGGCTGGCTGCCTCTCTGGAACGCCGATGCCCCGCCAGCCGCACGCCAGCGCCGACACTGCCCAGCACGACGGCTTCGTCGCCCGCCTGCTGCACTGGTTCGACGACCACGGCCGCCACGACCTCCCCTGGCAGCACCCGCGCAGCCCCTACCGGGTCTGGCTGTCGGAGATCATGCTGCAGCAGACCCAGGTGGCCACGGTCATGCCGTATTTCCAGCGGTTCCTGCAGCACTTCCCGACCCTGCCCGACCTTGCCGCTGCCAGCAACGACGCGGTGATGGCGCAGTGGGCCGGGCTTGGCTACTACGCTCGCGCCCGCAACCTGCACGCGGCAGCCAAGCGCTGCGTCGAACTGCACGAGGGCGACCTGCCGCGTGATTTCGAGGCGCTGCACGCCCTGCCCGGCATCGGCCGCAGCACCGCCGGTGCGATCCTCAGCCAAGCCTGGAACGACCCGCTCGCGATCCTCGATGGCAACGTCAAGCGCGTGCTGAGCCGTTACCACGGCATCGACGGCTTCCCCGGCCTGCCGGCCATCGAGAAGCAGTTGTGGGCCATCGCCGAGGCGCACGTGGCACAGGTTCCGGCCGGACGCATGGCCGATTACACCCAGGCGCAGATGGACCTGGGCGCCACCGTCTGCAGTCGGGCCAAGCCGGCATGCGTGATCTGCCCGCTGCAGGACGACTGCGTGGCACGCCGCGAAGGCCGCACCGCTGAGTTGCCGACGCCCAAGCCCAGCAAGACCCTGCCCGAACGCGAAGCGGTCGCCCTGCTGCTGCGCGACGCCCAGCAGCGCGTGCTGCTGCAGAAGCGGCCGGATACCGGCATCTGGGCGCAGCTGTGGACGCTGCCGCAGGCCGAGACGGGAAGCGACCTGCAGGACTGGTTCGACACACATGTGGACGGCTCGCTGGAAGATGCCGACGAACTGCCGGTGCTGCAGCACACCTTCAGCCACTACAAGCTGCATCTGCAGGTACTGTCGCGGCAGGTACACGGCCTGCGCGTGGAAGAACCCACGCTGCGCTGGGTGGCTGCCGACGAACTGCCCGCGCTGGGCCTTCCGGCGCCGATCCGCAAGCTGCTCGACGGCGCCACGATCAAGACCCCGAAACGAACCTCCAAGAAATCCCGCAACCACGAGTGAGTGCCATGCCCCGAACCGTCTTCTGCCAGTACGAACAACGCGATGCCGAGGGCCTGGACTTCGTGCCCTACCCCGGTGAGCTGGGCCAGCGCATCTTCAACAACATCGGCAAGCAGGCCTGGGCCGCGTGGCTGGCCCACCAGACCATGCTGATCAACGAGAACCGGCTGTCACCGCGCACGCCGGAGCACCGCGCGTCTCTTGAAGGCGAACTGGTCAAGTTCCTGTTCGAGAAGGACGCGGAGAAGCCCGCAGGCTTCGTTCCGGAAGCCTGACCCACAGGTCGTGCCGGCCGCTGGCCGGCAACCTGGCATCCGTGCGATGCCGGCCAGCGGCCGGCACTACCGCCCTATTTCGCGTTTTCCTCGCGCTCCTGCACCTGCGCCTGGCGCAGCTCCTGTTCGGAAGCACGCAGCGCCTTGACGTCCAGCTTGCGGATGCTGTTGATGAAGCACGGCATGCGCGGGCCGCCGGCAGGGTCACGCACCAGCACCTTGTCGAAGCGCGCCGAGACACGGTTCATCTGGCTGGTCAGGCCGATGGCGGTGGCATACGGCAGATCCTGGCAGGGGCCGTTCAATTCCAGCAGGTAGGCTTCGCTGGGTCGCGTCCAGACCGCCAGCGCGCTGGCACCCAGCTCGGTCCAGCCATTGAGGCTGCCGAAGAACTGCATGTCATTCTGTGGTGCACCGGCGTGGGCCCGGTACAGGTCCAGCTTTTCGGCGCTGCTGAGCCGGCCGGTGGTGGCGCAGGCGGCCAGGGCCATACAGAGGCCGGCCAGCAGAAGCGGGGTCTTCATGGCGATCTCCTTGGGGAACTGTCGCCATCATGCGCCCGACCGGGCAACGCTGGCGCGAAGGCCGGCGGCCCCATTCAGCCGCTGGTCGGCGGCTTCCATGGCCGATCAGGGTCGGCTTCCACCCAAGCTGGCCCAGCGACTCAGACGTCGGCGTGGGCCAGCGCGTGCAGGCGCCCTTCGCGCAGCTCCAGCACCCGGTCCAGGCGACGCGCCAGGCTGCGGTCGTGGGTGACCAGCACCAGGCTGGTATGGCGCGCGCGGTTGAGCTCCAGCATCAGCTCGAACACAGTACCGGCGGTGCGGTCATCCAGGTTGCCGGTCGGCTCGTCACCCAGCACGCAGGCCGGGTGGTTGACCAGTGCGCGCGCGACGGCGGCGCGCTGGCGCTCGCCACCGGACAGTTCACCCGGCTTGTGGTCCAGGCGATGGCCCAGGCCGACCGCTTCCAGCAGCGTGGTGGCGCGGCTGCTCGCCTCGGCCACCGCGGTGCCGGCCAGCAGCACCGGCATCATCACGTTTTCCAGCGCGGTGAACTCCGGCAGCAGGTGATGGAACTGGTAGACGAAGCCCAATGCCTGGTTGCGCAGCAGGCCACGCGCGGTGTCCGACAGCGCCGACATGCGCTGGCCGGTCACGTAGACCTCGCCGGCGGTCGGAATGTCCAGGCCGCCCAGCAGATGCAGCAGCGTGCTCTTGCCGGCGCCGGAGGCACCGATGATCGCCACCGTCTCGCCGGCGGTCACGGTCAGGTCCAGGCCATCGAACACCGGGGTCTGCATGCGCCCTTCGGCGTAGGTCTTGCCCAGTGCTTCGGCGCGGATCACTTCATCGCCGCGGTTGAAGACCTTATTCATAACGCAGGGCCTCCGCCGGCTGGGTGCGTGCTGCCCGCCAGGCGGGATACAGGGTGGCCAGGAAGCTCATCAGCAGTGCGACCACGGTGATCGCCACCACGTCGCCGGTCTGCATGTCGGTCGGCAGGCCGGTGATGTAGTACACATCCTCCGGCATCAGCTTGACGTTCAACACGCTCTCGATGGCGCCGAGGATGCGCTCCAGGTTGAGGGTCAGGGTGATGCCACCGATCAGGCCGGCCAGCGTTCCGAAGATGCCGATCAGCGAGCCCTGCACCATGAACACCTGCATCACGCCGCCCGGCGTGAGGCCGAGGGTGCGCAGGATGGCGATGTCGGCCTGCTTGTCGGTCACCAGCATCACCTGCGAGGAGACCAGGTTGAAGGCGCCCATGGCGATGATCAGCGACAGCAGGATGCCCATCACCACCTTCTCCATGCGCAGCGAGTGGTAGAGATTGGCGTTCTGCTGGGTCCAGTCGCTCACGCGGTAGGCACCGCCGAGGTTCTGCGCCAGATCCACGCCCACTTCCAGCGAGCGGTCCATGTCGTGCAGTTTCAGGCGCACGCCGGTGGCACCGTCGCTGCGCAGTACGCGCTCCAGGTCCTGCATGTTGGCGAAGCCGACGCCTCGGTCGACCTCGTTGTAGCCGGCCTCGAAGATGCCACTGACGGTGAAGCGTTTCATCCGCGGCACCGCGCCGGCAGGCGTGCCCTGCACTTCTGCAAAGGTCACCAGCACCTGGTCGCCAACGTCCACGCCCAGCCAGATCGCCAGCTCCTTGCCCAGCAGCACGTTGAAGCTGCCCGGCTTGAGGCTGTCATAGCTGCCCTTGGTGATCTTCTTGTCGATCACCGACACCTTCGGTTCAAGCGCCGGGTCGATGCCCTGGATGATCGCGCCCTGCACGCGCGGGCCGCTGATCATCGACTGGATCTCGATGTACGGCGCGGCACCGGCCACGCGCGGATCCTTGTTGGCCACCTCGACCACCCGCATCCAGTCCGGCATCGGCTCGCCGTCGCGGCTGATGGTGGTGTGCGCGGTCATCTGCAGCAGGCGGCTGCGGATTTCCTTCTGGAAACCGCTCATCACCGCCAGGGTGGTGATCAGCACCGTGACGCCGAGCGCGATGCCCAGGATCGATGCCATCGAGATGAAGGAGATGAAGCCGTTGCGGCGTTTGGCGCGCAGGTAGCGCAGGCCGATGGCCACGGGGATGGGTTTGAACATGCAGGCACGCCGGTCAATTCAGCTTATGGTGCCATCGACCGGGGCTGACGGGAAACGCTGCGTGCGGCGACGGCCAGTCGCAGTTCACGTCGCTGCCCGGAATCGAGCACATCCGGCCAGAACAGCAGGCGCCGGCGGCGCCGATCCTCACGCCAGAGCAACAGCAGCCAGGGGCCGCGCACCACCAGCTGCGGTGTGTCGATGTCCTGCCCCGCCACCTGCAGCGGCGCGGGGGCGGGCGGCAGCAGCACCCCCTGGCGCGGCCTGCGAAGCCGCCACAGCCCTTCGGCAAGGCCAACCGCCCAGGCCAGCAGCACGGCGGGAATCATCAGCCGCGGCGGCAGGTCCGAAGCGTGCAGCAGCCAGGGCGCAGCCAACAGCACCACCAGTTGGGCGACGGCCTGCAGGCGCGACGGGCGCCACTCAAGGCTTGAGGGCGAGGATCTTCTGCATGAGGGGGATCGCGTGCGCATGCGGGCAGGCCTCGTAGCCCATGAACCAGCGCCACAACTTATCGTCCTCGCAGTCGAGCAGGAACAGGAAAACCTCGCGCTCTTCGGTCGGCGCAGTGCTCCATTCGTGGTCGAGGTAGCGCCCGAACAGCTGATCCAGCTCACGCATGCCGCGGCGGCACCGCCAGCGCAGCTTCTTCAGCAGAACGTCTTCTTCCATTGTGCTTCTCCAGATACAGCAAAGCCACGCATGGCGTGGCTCTACTGATGTGGTGCGGCCACGCGTGGCGTGGCTCTACCGGGTACAGCCAGAGCCGATCAGGCGCGGCGTTCCATCATCAGCTTCTTGATCTCGGCGATCGCCAGCGCCGGATTCAGGCCCTTCGGGCAGGTCCGGGCGCAGTTCATGATGGTGTGGCAGCGGTACAGCTTGAACGGATCTTCCAGATCGTCCAGGCGCGCACCGGTGTCCTCATCGCGCGAGTCGATGATCCAGCGGTAGGCCTGCAGCAGGATCGCCGGGCCCAGGTAACGTTCGCCGTTCCACCAGTAGCTCGGGCAGCTGGTCGAGCAGCAGGCGCACAGGATGCACTCGTACAGGCCGTCCAGCTTCTTGCGGTCTTCCGGCGACTGCAGGCGCTCGCGGTCCGGCGGTGCCGGGGTCTGGGTGCGGATCCACGGCTTGATCGACGCGTACTGCGCGTAGAAGTGGGTCAGGTCCGGAACCAGATCCTTGACCACGTTCATGTGCGGCAGCGGATAGATCGGCACTTCCTTCTTGCCGCAGTCCGAGATGGCCCGGGTGCAGGCCAGGGTGTTGGTGCCGTCGATGTTCATCGCGCACGAACCACAGATACCTTCGCGGCAGGAGCGGCGGAAGGTGAGGGTCGGGTCGATCTCGTTCTTGATCTTGATCAGGGCGTCCAGGACCATCGGGCCGCAGGCGTCCAGATCGACTTCATAGGTATCGGTGCGCGGGTTGCTGTCGTCGTCCGGACTCCAGCGGTAGATCTTGAAGGTGCGCACGTTCTTCCCGCCGTTCTTGACGGGGAAGTGCTTGCCCTTCGTGATCTTGGAATTCTTGGGGAGTGAAAACTCGGCCATGGCTGCTCTCGTTGGCTCAGGCGGCCCGCGCCCTTGGGCGCGGATTGCATGGTAGGCGGGGTCGGATCAGTACACGCGCGGCTTCGGCGGCACCACGGACACGTCGTCGGTCAACGTGTACATGTGCACCGGACGGTAGTCGAAGCTGCACTTGCCCTTCTCGTCGACGCTGACCAGGGTGTGCTTCTGCCAGTTGACGTCGTCGCGGTCCGGATAGTCCTCGTGCGCATGCGCGCCGCGGCTTTCCTTGCGCTGTTCGGCCGAGTTGATCGTCGCCACCGCGTTGAGCAGCAGGTTGTTCAGCTCGTAGGTCTCGATCAGGTCCGAGTTCCAGACCAGCGAACGGTCGGAGACCTTCACGTCCTGGAACGAGTCGAAGATCTTGTCCATCTTCTCGCAGCCTTCCTTCAGCGTCTGGCTGGTACGGAAGACGGCGGCGTCGGCCTGCATGGTGCGCTGCATGCGATCGCGGATGACCGAGGTCGGGGTATCGCCGTTGGCGTGGCGCAGCTTGTCCAGCAAGCCCAGCGCCTTGTCGCAGGCATCGGCCGGCAGCGGCTTGTGCGATGCGCCCGGCTTGATGGTCTCGGCGCAGCGGTTGGCCACCGCACGACCGAACACCACCAGGTCCAGCAGCGAGTTCGAGCCCAGGCGGTTGGCGCCGTGCACGGACACACAGGCCGCTTCGCCGATGGCGTACAGGCCCGGCACCACGGCATTGTCGTTGTCGCCGACCTTCTGCACCACTTCGCCGTGGTAGTTGGTCGGGATGCCGCCCATGTTGTAGTGCACGGTCGGGATGACCGGGATCGGCTGCTTGTGCACGTCGACGCCGGCGAAGATGCGGGCGCTCTCGGCGATGCCCGGCAGCTTCTCGTCGATCACGCCCGGGCCGAGGTGGGTCAGGTCGAGCAGGATGTGATCCTTGTGCTCGCCGACGCCGCGGCCTTCGCGGATCTCGATGGTCATCGAACGGCTGACCACGTCGCGCGAGGCCAGGTCCTTGTAATGCGGTGCGTAGCGCTCCATGAAGCGCTCGCCGCTGCTGTTGCGCAGGATGCCACCTTCACCGCGGACACCCTCGGTGATCAGGCAACCGGCGCCGTAGATGCCGGTCGGGTGGAACTGCACGAACTCCATGTCCTGCATGGCGATGCCGGCGCGCATGGCCAGGCCGCCACCGTCGCCGGTGCAGGTGTGCGCCGAGGTGGCGCTGAAGTAGGCACGGCCGTAGCCGCCGGTGGCCAGCACCACACCCTGGGCGCGGAACAGGTGCAGCGTGCCGTCGGACATGTCCAGGGCCAGCACGCCGCGGCAGGCGCCTTCGTCGTCGAAGATCAGGTCGAGCGCGAAGTACTCGATCATGAAGCGCGCGTCGTGCTTCAGCGACTGCTGGTACAGGGTGTGCAGCATCGCGTGGCCGGTACGGTCGGCCGCCGCGCAGGTACGCTGCGCCGCCGGGCCTTCGCCGTACTTGGTGGTCATGCCACCGAACGGGCGCTGGTAGATCTTGCCTTCGGCGGTGCGCGAGAACGGCACGCCGTAGTGTTCGAGTTCGATGATGGCGGGGATGGCCTCACGGCACATGTACTCGATCGCGTCCTGGTCACCCAGCCAGTCCGACCCCTTGATGGTGTCGAAGAAGTGGTAGCGCCAGTCGTCCTCGCCCATGTTGCCGAGTGCGGCCGAGATACCGCCCTGGGCGGCAACGGTGTGCGAACGAGTCGGGAAGACCTTGGTCAGGCACACGGTCTGCAGGCCCTTGGCGGCCAGGCCGAACGTGGCGCGCAGGCCGGCGCCGCCGGCGCCGACCACGACCATGTCGTACTTGTGTTCGGTGATCTTGTAAGCGGACATCTAATCTGGATTCCTGTGTTGGTGCCTGGGCTCAGGCAACGCCGAGGGCGATGCGGCCCACCGCAAACACACTGACGATCATGCCGAGCACGGCGACGAACTTCACCGCGGTCTGCAGCACCAGGGCCAGCAGCGATTCGTGGATGTAGTCTTCCAGCACGACCTGCATACCGAGCTGCGCGTGCCAGAACATGGCGATCAGCAGGCCGATCAGAGGCACTGCGTTCCACGGCTTGGCCACGGCGGCGGCGGCGGTCGCGTAGTCCGAGCCCAGCAGGCCCAGCACGAAGACCAGGAACCAGATGCCCAGCACCACCAGCGCGGCGGCGGTCAGGCGCTGGTGCACGAAGTGCTCGGTGCCGGTCTTGGCCGAGCCAAGGCCGCGCACGTTCTTCAGCGGGGTACGGAACTTGCTCACGCGGCACCTCCGAACATCACATAGGCCCACACCAGCAGGGTGATCACCAGGCTGCCGGTGACCGACAGCCAGCTGCTGCGGATGAAGGCGGGGATGCTGAAGCCGATGGCGAAGTCCTGCACCACGTGGCGGATGCCATTGCACAGGTGATAGGCGAACGACCATGTCCACGCGAACAGGAACACGCGGCCATACCAGGCCCCGGCATGGCCGGTGAAGCAGTTCCAGGACTCGGGCCCCATCATCAGGGCCAGCAGGCCGGCAGCGATGATGAGGGCACCAACAGACAGAAAGACGCCAGTGGCTCGATGCAGGATCGAGGTGGCCATCTGAATCTGCCAGCGATACACCTGAAGGTGCGGGGAAAGTGGGCGTTGTCTGGTCGCCATTCGCTGGGCTCGTTGTCTCGGCTGGGCGGCACACGGCCGCGTTGGCTCAATGCTGATCAGAAATCGATGCAGCGTCCGTTTTTCTCCCAATCGCCATACCGCACCGGATCAAGTCCGCCGCGGCCGCCGAATTCCTCTGCTTTTTCCTGTTCCACGGGCACGGGTGCCGCGGGGACCAGCGGGGCTTCAGATTCGTCGTCGGGAGTGGGGGTTGTTTGGCCTATCATGTTCGGTCTCGCAACGCACAAATTTTAGACCTCGTTCACGTGCCTGACAACCTGCCCCCTGCTTTCGTCGGATATCCGCGCCTGCCCGGCCACCAGCTGCTGAGCCTGCAGGGTGTGGATGCGGCCGTTTTCGCCCACGCCCAGTTCAGCAGCGACGTCACTGCCCTGCCCCTGCTGCACTGGCAGTGGAGCGCCTGGCTGAGCGCCAAAGGCCGCACCCTGGCGGTGTTCCAGCTGCTTCGGCTGGCCGACGACCACGTGATGCTGGTGCTGGCCGACGGTGATGCCGATGCGATTGCGTCGCAACTGCAGCGCTTCGTGTTCCGCCGCAAGGTGAAGGTGCAGGTACGCAGCGACCTGGCCGTGGCCGGAGCGTTCACTGCGCCGGAGGCTGCCAGCAGCGCCGCGATCGCGCAGGCCGCAGGTGATGGGTGGGAACTGGACCTGGGCAGCGATGCCCTGCCGCGCACCCTGCGCATTGGCGCCGCCGATGCCTTTGCCGCCGGCAGCGAAACCGATGAGGCCGCTTTCGCCCTGGCCTGGCGCCAGGCCGACCTGCGCTACGGGCTGCCACGGCTTGATGAAAGCCAGCGCGAAGTGTGGACCCCGCAGCAGCTGGGCCTGGACCGCCTGAACGGCTACAGCGTGAAGAAGGGCTGCTACCCGGGCCAGGAAATCGTTGCCCGTACCCACTTCCTCGGCAAGGCAAAGCGCGCGGTGCAGCTGCTGCATACCGCCGCACCGGCGCAGGCCGGCGAGGGCGTGCAGCAGGACGGCGCCGCGCCGGGCACGATTGCCAGCGTGGCTGGTGAGCTGGCGCTGGCGGTGCTGCCACTGGAGGCCGGCGACGCCGAGCTGCAGGTGGGCGGCGCAGCGGCGCAGCGTATGCCGCTGCTGGATGGGTTGGCGCGCTGAGGTTCACGCCGGGCACGGCCCGGCGCTACCACTTCATCCGCGCATGGCGTGGATCTACTGAACCCACCTTCTGCAGAGCCGAGCCCATGCTCGGCTTCTCCATGAAATACAGTCGAGCGTGGGCCCGGCTCTACAGCATCAGAGGCGTTCGCCGGTTTCGGCGTTGAAGAAGTGCAGGCCCTGCGGGTGGATCGCCACGCGGATGTCCTCGCCCACGGCCGGCAGCGACTGCGGCGCCACGCGCATGGTCAGTGCGTGCTGGCCACTGCTGAGGTTGACGAAGATTTCATTGCCTACCGGTTCGATGCCTTCGATGCGTGCGGTGAACGCATGCGCACCCTCGGCGCCGGCCGGCTGCAGGTGTTCCGGACGCACGCCCACCGCGATCGGCTTCTGCAGCCACGCCGGATTGATCGTGGCCTGGCCCAGCGGTGCACGCCAGTCGCCGTCGACCACGGTCACGCCGCTGGCGTCGCCCTGCAGCGTGCCACGCAGCACGTTCATCGCCGGGCTGCCGAGGAAACCGGCCACGAACAGGTTGGCCGGGCGGTCATACAGCGCCATCGGCGTATCGATCTGCTGGATGATGCCGTCCTTCAGCACCACGATGCGCTGGCCCAGGGTCATCGCTTCGACCTGGTCGTGCGTCACGTAGATCATGGTGGTGCCCAGCTTGCGGTGCAGCTGCGCGATCTCGGTGCGCACGCTGTGGCGCAGCTTGGCATCGAGATTGGACAGCGGCTCGTCGAGCAGGAACACCGCCGGCTCGCGCACCAGCGCACGGCCCAGTGCCACGCGCTGGCGCTGGCCACCGGACATCGCCTTGGGCAGCTTGTCCATCATCTCGGTCAGGCCCAGCGTCTGCGCCGCTTCGGCGATGCGCTTGTCGATGGTCGCCTTGTCATGGCCGCGCAGCTTCAGGCCGAAGGCCAGGTTCTCGGCTACGGTCATGTGCGGGTACAGCGCGTAGCTCTGGAAGACCATGGCGATGTCGCGGTCCTTCGGCGCCACGTCATTGACCACGCGGTCGCCGATGCTCAGCGTGCCGCCGCTGATCTCTTCCAGTCCGGCCACCATCCGCAGCAAGGTCGACTTGCCACAGCCGGACGGACCGACCAGCACCATCAGCTCGCCATCGGCAACCTCGAAGGTGGCGTCCTTCACCGCGACCTGGCCGTTGTCATAGACCTTGCGCACACCCTGCAACTGCACTTTTGCCATATCACCTATCCGGTCCGCCCGAAGCCGGGCTGTCTTTTGGGACTGCCTCGGCCCTCCCGATGGCAGTGATGATTGCGCGCTTGCCGCATGACGGCGAGCACTGCAATCGAATACAGTTGCCCATTCTGCCATGTAAACGTTTTCACGTGGCACTATCCGATGATCGGTGCGCACCGATCTGCGTCGGCGGTGGAACGAAGCTTCCGCCGAGGCAGTGGTTTCGAATGGAACGGTCTTCCGCAGCCCGGTAGAACGGCCCTGACGAACCCCGGACAGGCAGTTGCGCGGATGTCCCACGAACCCAGCCATGAAGCGATTGACAACGATGTCACCCGGATCTGAAACTCGAGCGATGCACGACACCCTCTTCCTGTTCGGTGCCACAGGTGATCTGGCCCAGCGCTACCTGTTCCCTTCGCTGCTTCGCCTGCTTGGCGACGGCCTGCTGCCGGAGGACTTCCGCATCCGCGCACTGGCCCTGTCCGGGCATGACACCGAAGCCTTCCATGACATCCTGCGCCCGCGCCTGCAGCAGGCCATGCCGATGGCCTCGCAGGACGACATCAACGGCCTGCTGCGCCGCATCGACTACCGTTCGGTCGACCTGCGCGACGTCGATTCGGTCGCCGCCGCGGTCTCCGACCTGGTGGACCGCAAATGCGTCAGCTACCTGGCCATTCCGCCAGGCCTGTACATCTCCACCTGCGAGGGCCTGGCCAAGGGCGGCGCCCTCGCCGCGCCGGCGCGCCTGATGCTGGAGAAGCCGATCGGCAGCGACAGCGAGAGCGCCGAGGAGATCATCAGCACCATTGGCCAGTGGATCGACGAGGACCGCGTGTTCCGCCTCGACCACTATCTGGGCAAGGCGGCGGTGCAGAACCTGATCGCACTGCGCTTCGGCAACACGCTGCTGGAAGCGGTGTGGAACCGCAACTACATTGAATCGGTGCACATCCTGGTCGCTGAAAGCGAAGGCGTGGATGGCCGCGACGCCTACTACGCCCGTTCCGGCGCGCTGCGCGACATGGTGCAGAGCCATATCCTGCAGCTGCTGTGCATGGTGGCGATGGAGCCGCCGGCCTCGCTGGAAGCCGATCGCATCCGCGACGAGAAGGTCAAGGTACTGCGTGCGCTGCGCCCGCTCGATGCCAGGCACGCCGCGCGTGACAGCATCCGTGGCCGCTACACCGCCGGGACCATCAACGGCCAGCCGGCGCAGGCCTACCAGCCACCGGAAGGCAGCGACGTGGAAACCTTCGCCGGCGTCACCGCGCATATCGACAACTGGCGCTGGAGCGGCGTGCCGTTCCATCTGGTCACCGGCAAGCGTTTGCCCGAACGCACCACCCGCGTGGTGGTCACGCTGAAGCCGGTCACCCACTGGCTGTTCGAGCGCCCGCAGCGCGCGCAGGCCGCACCGAACCGCCTGGTGTTCCAGCTGCAGCCGCAGGAGAACATCGAACTGGGCCTGATGAGCAGCCTGGCCGGCCCGGAATGGGGCGCGCTGGAACTGCATCCGCTGGAACTGGAGCTGTCGGTGCCGACCGGCCTGCACCGTCGCATCGCCTACGAACGCCTGTTCCTGGACGCCTTCAACGGCAACCACACGCTGTTCGTGCGCGACGACGAAGTGCGTGCCGCATGGGCCTGGATCGACAGCGTGGCCGATGCCTGGAAGGCGGCCAAGCTGCCGCTCGAACCCTACCCCGCGGGCCAATGGGGCCCGAGCAACGCAACGGAGTTCCTGCCGCAGGGCGTGGATGCACCCGACAGCGGAGCGTCGGCATGAGTGCCGTCTCGCAGCCGGTGCTGGTCGCCGACATCGGTGGCACCAACGCCCGCTTTGCCTTGGCCGACACCTCGCTGGACGCGCCATTGCTGAAGGAGAGCATCCGCGAGTACGCAGTGGCGGAGTTCCCGTCGCTGGGGGATGCCGCGCGCCACCACCTGGAACAGATCGGTGCTGCGGCCAGCCGTGGCGTGTTCGCCGTCGCCGGCCGTGTCGACGGTGACGAGGCCCGCATCACCAACCATCCTTGGGTGATCTCGCGCAGCCGTACCGCAGCGATGCTGGGTTTCAACGAACTGCACCTGATCAACGACTTCGCCGCGCAGGCGATGGCGATCTCGCTGCTGCAACCCGATGACGTAGTCCAGGTTGGCGGTGCCGCCTGGGTGCCGGGCAAGCCGGGTCAGCCGCGCAACTACGCGGTGATCGGGCCGGGCACCGGCCTGGGTGTCGGTGGCCTGATCCTGCGCCACGGCCGCTGCTATCCGCTGGAAACCGAAGGCGGCCATGTAAGCTTCCCGCCGGGAACACCGGAAGAGATCCGCATCCTGGAGATCCTGTCGGAGCAGTTCGGGCGCGTCTCCAACGAGCGGCTGATCTGCGGCCCTGGCCTGGTCAACATCCATCGCGCGGTGTGCGAGATGGCCGGCATCGACCCGGGCCAGCTGCAACCGGTGGACGTGACCGCCCGCGCCCTGCATGGCGATCCGCAGGCAATGCGCACCGTCGATGTGTTCTGCGCCGTGTTCGGCGCCATTGCCGGCGACTTGGTATTGACCCAGGGCGCCTGGGACGGCGTGTTCCTGACCGGCGGACTGACCCCGAAGATGCTCGATTCACTGCAGCACTCCGGGTTCCGCCAGCGCTTCGAGCACAAGGGGCGGTTCTCTTCGATCATGGCGCGGGTGCCGTCGCTGGCCGTGATGCATCCCCATGCCGGACTGCTGGGCGCCGCTGCCTATGCCGCCGACGCCGAACGTGACGCACCAGGAGTTGCCGCATGAGCCCCACCTTCCACGACGACCGCATCGACTTCATCCAACATGGCGATGCCGATGGCTGGATCGAGGCGGTGGCCGCCGAGATGGCGCAGACCCTCAACCACGACATCAATGAAGTGGGCCGTGCGCGTATCCTGCTGTCCGGCGGCACCACGCCGGCCCCGGTGTACCAGGCCCTGGCCGAACTGGACGTGCACTGGGACCGCGTGGAGGTGAGCCTGGCCGACGAGCGCTGGCTGTCGCCGCAGGATCGCGACAGCAACGCCTGGCTGGTCCGTGAAAACCTGCTCAAGCGCGCCGAAGGCGCCCATTTCGATCCGCTGGTGCGGATCGGCAAGCCGCTGCCCGAATGCGTCTACACCGCCAACCTGCAGGCCCAGCACAGCCAGCCGCCGAGCCTGGTGGCGCTGGGCATGGGCAACGACGGCCACACCGCCTCGCTGTTCCCGGGCGCGAAGGACCTGGCCCGTGCACTGGAAAGTGCCCTGCCCTACGCAGCGCTGGATGCCACCGGCTGCCCGGGCGCGAACCAGTGGCCGCTGCGCATCACGCTGACCCCGCATGGCCTGCGCCAATGCCGCCAGCGCCTGCTGCTGCTGCGCGGCAAGCAGAAGCTGCAGGTGCTTCGCCATGCGCTGGACAGCAATGACGCCCAGCAGTACCCGATCCTCAATGCGATCAACCTGGACGGCGCGCGCCTGCGCGTCCACTGGGCTGATTGATGTCGGCGGCGGCGCACGCCGCCGCTTGCCTCTCGCCACCACGAACGCCGGTAGCCAATGAGCCTCCATCCGCAACTGCAAGCCATCACTGAGCGCGTCATCCGCCGCAGCGCCGCCTCGCGCGCTGCCTACCTGGCTGCGATCGACGCCTCCCTGCGCGAGGGCCCGTTCCGCAGCCGCCTGAGCTGCGGCAACCTCGCCCACGGATTCGCCGCCTGCGGCGGCACCGACAAGAGCCGCCTGCGCGGTGGCGTGACGCCGAACCTGGGCATCATCACCGCGTACAACGACATGCTGTCGGCGCACCAGCCGTTCGAGACCTATCCCGAGCAGATCCGCGAAATCGCCCGCGAGCTGGGCGCCACCGCACAGGTGGCCGGCGGCGTGCCGGCGATGTGCGACGGCGTCACCCAGGGCCGAGGCGGCATGGAACTGTCGCTGTTCTCGCGCGATGTGATCGCACAGGCGACCGCCATCGGGCTCAGCCACGACATGTTCGACACCACCGTCTACCTCGGCGTGTGCGACAAGATCGTGCCGGGCCTGCTGATCGGTGCACTGGCCTTCGGCCACCTGCCGGCGGTGTTCGTGCCGGCCGGCCCGATGACCCCGGGCATTCCGAACAAGCAGAAGGCCGAAGTGCGCGAGCGCTACGCCGCCGGCGAAGCCACCCGCGAAGAGCTTCTGGAAGCCGAGTCTGCGTCGTACCACGGCGCGGGCACCTGCACCTTCTACGGCACCGCCAATTCCAACCAGGTGCTGCTGGAAGCGATGGGCGTGCAGCTGCCGGGGGCGTCGTTCGTCAACCCGGGCACGCCGCTGCGTGACGCACTGACCCGCGAAGCCACCGAACGTGCACTGGACATCACCGCGCTGGGCGATGACTTCCGTCCGCTGGGCCGGATCATCGACGAGCGCGCGATCATCAACGCGGTCATCGCGCTGATGGCCACCGGTGGGTCGACCAATCACACCATCCATTGGATCGCCGTGGCCCGCGCCGCAGGCATCGTGCTGACCTGGGACGACTTCGACGAGCTGTCGCAGCTGATCCCGCTGCTGGCCCGCGTCTATCCGAACGGCGACGCCGACGTGAACCGCTTCGCTGCGGCCGGCGGCCCGGCCTTCGTGTTCGGCGAGCTGATCAAGGCGGGCCTGATGCACGGCGACCTGGTCAGCGTCGCGCGTGGCGGCATGGCCGACTATGCGCGCGAGCCGCAGCTGCGCGACGGCCGGCTGGTCTATCTGCCGGGCCTGGAACGCAGCGCCGATGACGAAGTGGTGCGTGGCGTCGACAATCCGTTCGAGCACCAGGGTGGCCTGCGCCTGCTGCGCGGCAATCTGGGCAAGTCGCTGATCAAGCTGTCGGCGGTGAAACCGCAGTACCGCACGATCGAGGCCCCGGCGGTGGTGGTGGATGCACCGCAGGTGTTGAACAAGCTGCACGCCGGTGGCCTCCTGCCGCAGGATTTCGTGGCGGTGGTGCGCTACCAGGGCCCGCGTGCCAACGGCATGCCGGAACTGCATTCGCTGGCACCGTTGCTGGGCCTGCTGCAGAACCAGGGCCGGCGCGTGGCGCTGGTCACCGACGGCCGCCTGTCCGGTGCCTCGGGCAAGATTCCGGCGGCGATCCATGTGACGCCGGAAGCGGCGCGCGGTGGCCCGCTGGCCAAGGTCCGCGAGGGCGACATGATCCGCCTCGATGGCGAGGCTGGCACGCTGGAAGTGCTGGTGGATGCGGCGGAATGGGCCGCACGCTCGCTGGCACCGAACACCGCGCCGGCCGCGCATGACCTGGGCCGCAATCTGTTTGCGACCAACCGTCGCGTGGTGGGTCCGGCGGACCAGGGGGCGATTTCGATTTCGTGCGGGCCGGCGGCGGCCGATGGTGGGCCGTGGGAGTACGACGCGGAGTACGAGCTGGGGCATGATGCCGCGGCGGCGGCGGCGCCGCATGAGGCGAAGGACGCCTGAAGCGAAAAGCCGCGGCAGGCTTCCCGGCCTGGGCAGTAGAGCGCCCTGGCCGGGACACGCCGTAAACCCATCCATGGGGGCTCGATCGCGGCATCCATGCCGCTCACGGTCCCGGCCAGGGCGCTCTACTGCCCTTGGACAATTCCCGGCGCGTCATCTGCGCTGCGGCCACTGAATCAAGAAGAGCAAAGGCAAGGGCAAAAGCATGGGTATCGAACAACATCAGGTGAAGGCGGCGGAGCTGTTGCATGCGGCCGGCATCCTGCCGGTGGTGACGGTTCATACGCTGGACCAGGCGCGGGCGGTCAGTGCGGCGCTGCTGGAAGGCGGCTTGCCGGCCATCGAGCTGACGCTGCGTACGCCGGTGGCGATGGACGCGCTGGCAATGCTCAAGCGCGAGCTGCCGGATGTGGTGGTGGGTGCGGGCACGGTGCTGACCGTGGAGCAGATGCAGCAGTCCATCGATGCAGGTGCGGATTTCCTGGTGACGCCGGGTACGCCGCCGGCCCTGGCTGATGCGCTGGCCGCTGCGCCGCTGCCGGTGGTGCCGGGTGCGGCCACGCCAACCGAGCTGCTGTCGCTCTACGCGCGCGGCTTCCGTGTGTGCAAGCTGTTCCCGGCCACGGCCGTGGGCGGGCTGGCAATGATCAAGGGCCTTGCTGGCCCGGTGGCTGACCTGAAGCTGTGCCCGACCGGTGGCATCACCGAGAACACCGCCGCCGAATACCTCGAACAGAAGAACGTGGTCTGCATTGGTGGTTCGTGGATGGTGCCGGGCAACTGGATCGCCGACGGCGAATGGGACAAGGTGCGCGCCAGCGCCGCCGACGCCGCGAAGATCATCCAGCGCGTTCGCGGCCACTGAGCCCAACGCAGCTGTAGAGCCGAGCCCACGCTCGGCTCCACGCCAGCGGAATGGAAAGCAGCCGAGCATGGGCTCGGCTCTAGAGGACCAGCATCCAGAGCGGGCAAAGCGCGCGACCCGCTCCCGCTCTTCCTTCTTCATTCCGCGGTGGACGCGCACGGAACCTGTCCGTGGCCCTGCGGAGGGATGGCGCGACCGAGCCTCCAGAATCCAACCGCACCACCACCGCGAGGGGCTCAGCCGTTGGCCGAAACCCGTTACAGCGGCCGTGCCGGATCCACCAGCCCGTACTGGCTGGCCATCCGCGCCAACGCGATGTTGTCGTGGATCCCCATCTTCTCGAACAACCGCGCCTTGTGCGTATTGACCGTCTTCGCACTCAGGCTCAGGCGCCGCGCGATGTCTTCCTGGCGCAGGCCCTGGGTCAGCAGCAGCGCCACCTCAAGCTCGCGCGGCGACAGGTTGTCGAACGGCGAACCGTTGCCTTCCACCGTCGACAGCGCCAGGTTCTGCGCGATGCTGGTGCCCAGGTACCGACGGCCACCTGCCACATCACGCACCGCACGCAGCAGTTCCTGCGCATCGCAGCCCTTGCCGATGTAGCCGGCCGCGCCGGCTTCGAGCAGGCGCTTGGGCAGTGGGCCGTCTTCCAGCACCGACACGATCACCACGCGGGTGTTGCGGTGGCTGCGGACGATGCGCTCGGTCACTTCCATGCCGCTCACGCCCGGCAGATGCAGGTCGCACAGCACCACGTCCGGCAGCAGCTGGCGGACCTCGCGCAGCGCGTCCTCGCCGGTTTCGGCTTCGCCCACCACCTCGATGTCGGTTTCCCCCGACAGAATCATCTTCATACCGGTGCGGACCAGCGCGTGGTCATCCACCAGGTAGACTCGAATCGTCATCCACGTACCTCTTCGAATGCGGCCATTGCAGGTCAAGCTAGGCAGGGTGCCGATACCCTGCAAGCGCGTCCGGAATGCGGCGCTGGCGATCTGCCTTGCGCATCACATAACCGCGCGTTGTGCTTGCCCCCTGTCTTGCAGAACCTGCTGCAACGAAACAACTGATCTATCACGTAGACGTCCCTCAAGGGCCGTCCACGTCAAACCCCCTGTGTTGGTGCTTCGCTGGCCTTCGCTGGCGGCGGGCCGTGACGTCGCCAAGGATGCCGGCGACTGAACATGACCAGATAGCACCCTACCACCCAAACCAGCGCGGCACACCATCCGGCCAGGATGTCGGAGGGGTAATGCACCCCCAGATAGACCCGCGACACGCTGACCAGCAGGCTGAACGCGGGTGCCAGCATCAGGACCGGCCAGCGCCAGCGGGTGTTCCAGGCCAGCAGCACCAGGGTCACCGCCAGGGTCATCGAACCCATTGCATGCCCGCTGGGAAAGCTGAACGTCGATTCCGGCGCGATCGATTCCCACAGGCTGGGGCGCTGGCGCTGGAAGAACTGCTTGCTGCCCATGTTCAGCAGCGCCGACCCCACAAAACTGACCGCCACGAAGGTCGCCTCGCGCCAACGCCGGTAGCCCAGCAGCGCGCCGATGATCAGCACGTCGGCCGGGATCAGGAACCACTCGTAGCCCAGTTTCGAGATGAGCACGAAGAAGCGGTCCAGCCAGGGCGAATGCAGGCCATGCATCTGCCACAGCAGGGGGGCATCGAAATGGAACGATTCAAACTCGTGCACTTCGTCCGCCAGGGCGACGAAGCCCGCCAGCGGCAGCAGTACGCCACCGAACAACAGGACCAGGCGCCAGGCGTTGCGCGCCATCCAGTGGCGGAAACCGGAGGCGGACTCCGGTGCAGCGAGGATCGCAGGCTTATCCGGCGCTTCGAACATATTTGTGTTCGACGTAATGGTCGATCAGGGCGACGAACTCCTGGGCGATGTTGTCGCCACGCAGGGTCACCTTCTTCTCGCCATCGACAAACACGGGGGCCGCCGGCGTTTCACCGGTGCCCGGCAGCGAGATGCCGATGTTGGCATGCCGCGACTCACCCGGTCCGTTGACGATGCAGCCCATCACCGCCAGGGTCATGTTCTCTGCACCCGGGTGGTGGATCTTCCACAGCGGCATTTTCTCGCGCACGTGGTTCTGCACCACCTTGGCCAGCTCCTGGAAGAACTCGGAGGTGGTGCGGCCGCAGCCCGGGCAGGCCGTGACCAGCGGCGTGAAGGCACGCTGGCCGGTGGTCTGCAGCAGTTCCTGGGCGACGATCACTTCCTGCGTGCGCGACTGGCCCGGTTCCGGGGTCAGCGAGATGCGGATGGTGTCACCGATGCCTTCCTGCAACAGCACGCTCAGCGCCGCCGACGATGCCACGATGCCCTTGCTGCCGATACCGGCCTCGGTCAGGCCCAGGTGCAGGGCGAAGTCAGAGCGCTGGGCCAGGTCGCGGTACACCGCGATCAGCTCCTGCACGCCACTGACCTTGGCCGACAGCACGATGCGATCGCGCGGCAGGCCCAGCTCCACTGCCTGCTCGGCCGAATCCAGCGCCGAACGGATCAATGCTTCGCGCAGCACGCGGCCTGCATCCCAGGGCTGTTCGCGCAGGTTGTTCTCGTCCATCAGCTTCGCCGCCAGGGCCTGGTCCAGCGAGCCCCAGTTGGCGCCGATGCGCACCGGCTTGTTGTAGCGGATCGCGAACTCGATCAGCTGCGCGAACTGCAGGTCCTTCTTCTTGCCGAAGCCGACGTTGCCCGGGTTGATGCGGTACTTGGCCAGTGCTTCGGCACACGCCGGTTCGGCGGTCAGCAGCTGGTGGCCGTTGTAGTGGAAGTCACCGATCAGCGGCACGTCGATGCCCATCATCGCCAGCTTGTCGACGATGCGCGGGATCGCCGCAGCGGCTTCAACGGTGTTGACGGTCAACCGCACCATTTCCGAACCGGCACGCCACAGCTCGGCCACTTGCTTCACGCTGGAGGCCACGTCAGAGGTGTCAGTGTTGGTCATCGACTGCACCACCACCGGTTTGCCACCGCCAACGGTGACCCCGCCGATCTGGACGGCATGGGTCTGGCGGCGCGGCCAGGCAGTGGCATCGGAGGGGGGGGTCGGGCGGGTGACGGCGTCGTGCATGAGCGCATTCTACCGCCCGGCCCCGCATTCGGGGTGACTCGCATTCAGCCGGCGGCACGGCTGCGGCCTATTGTCGCAGGCACGCCTGCGCGTGAACGCATACGATGAGCGTGCATGACCGGTCCCGACGCCCCGTTTCTCCGTACCCTGTGCAGCCTGCGCTGGCTTGCCGTAGGCGGCCAGGCCGCCACCATCCTGGTTGCCACCTGGGTGCTGGGCCTGCCGTTGCCGCAGCTGCCGCTATGGGCCGGCGTGGCGGTGCTGACCCTGTTCAATGTCTATACCCAGCTGCGCCCGGAAGCAGCTGACACCGCACCGCTGACCGCGTTCGGCCACATCCTGGTGGACGTGATCATCCTGACCTGGATGGTCGGCTGGAGCGGCGGCATGGCCAACCCCTTCAGTTCGCTGTTCCTGATCCTGATCGCACTGGCCGCGTTCGCCCTGCCCCTGCGCTGGGCGCTGGCGGTCGCGCTGGCCTGCCTGCTCGGCTACGCCGCCAGCGGTATCTTCGGCCAGCCCCTGCCGGACGGCTACTTCCGCGCGCAGGATCTCAACCGCTGGGGCGTGGTTGCCAATTTCCTGATTTCCGCTGCGGTGGTGCTGGCATTCTCCACCCGCCTGGCACTGGCCCTGCGGAAGCGCGAACTGGAACTGTCGGCGCTGCGCGAGCGCTTCGCCCGCAACGAAGGCATCGTCGCCCTGGCGACCCATGCCGCGTCGGTGGCGCACGAACTGAATACACCGCTGGCCACCATGACCCTGCTCGCCGACGACGTGGCCGAGCGCAGTGAAGAGCCGGAAGTGCGCGAGGACATGGAAACCCTGCGCGAGCTGCTGGTGCAGTGCCGCGAGCGTGTGCTGGCGCTGGCCGCACCGGCCTCGGCGGACGGCCCGGGCCGGGCGGTATCCACGGCCCAGCAGGTGCTGGAACAGTGGCGACTGGTGCGTCCGACCATCGATCTGCACCGCAACGAGGATGCACCGCTGCGGCTGCCGCTGGATCCCGGCGTGGGCCATCTGCTGATGGTCCTGCTCAACAATGCCGCCGATGCCGGCGAACAGGCGGGCCGGCCGCGCGTGGACCTGGACCTGCGCATCGAAGGCAACGATCTGATCGGCGAGGTGCGCGACTACGGCCACGGCTTCAACGCGCGCGCCGCGGTGCTGCCGGGCAAGCTGTTCGGCAGCAGCAAGAGTGAAGGCATGGGGGTCGGCCTGGCCCTGTCCCATGCCACCATCGAACGCCTCGACGGCGAGATGTGGATGCGCCCGGCCCAGGGGGCCGGCAGCCGCGTCGGCTTCCGCCTGCCGCTGGCCCTACGCGAGGAAACCCCATGAGCGCCTCAACCCTCGGCCTGCTGGTCGACGACGACGAACTGTACCTGCGCACGCTGCAGCGCAGCCTGGCCCGCAAGGGGCTGGAAACGCAGACCGCGCAGGATGCCGCCAGCGCACTGGCGTTGGCCCGCCAGCATCCGCCCGCCTTCGCGTTGATCGACCTGAAGCTGGGCAGCGACTCCGGCCTGGCGCTGATCCAGCCGTTGCGCGCCCTGCGCGCGGACATGCGGATCCTGCTGGTCACCGGCTACGCCAGCATCGCCACGGCGGTCGAAGCGATCAAGCTCGGGGCCGATGACTATCTGCCGAAGCCGGCCACGGTGCCGATGATCCTGCGCGCCCTCGGTGAGGAAGATGACGGCCCGGCCGACGATGGCGAAATGGAAGTGCCGGACGCGATGACGCCGATCAGCCGCCTGCAGTGGGAGCACATCCAGCAGGCGATGCATGAGACCGGCGGCAACGTATCGGCGGCCGCGCGCCTGCTCGGCATGCACCGCCGCTCGCTGCAGCGCAAGCTGGCCAAGCGGCCCAGCCCGGAACGCGATCCGAGCCGGTGATCGCTGCCGGTCCCTGCCGGCTCAGGCCTCCGCCAGTGCCGGCCGGTCCTGCGTCGCGCTGGGACGCGACCCCATCGCATTGGCCCGCGCCGCCATGGTCTCCTGCAGCAGCGGCGAGGGCAGCACGCAGGCTGGGTGCATGCGCAGGAAGCCGTAGACCGCGCCTGCCAGCCCGATCATCAGCCCCGGCGTAAACGCCGCACGGGTCAGGCCACCGACCATGCCCTGGTGCTCTTCGATCGACGAGATGATTTCGATGGCCGCCTCATCTTCGGGATACGGGCAGCCGAGCGGATCCAGCGCGGCCGCCAGCACCAGCAGTTCCCGGCTGGAAACATCGCCATGGCACAGGGTGTGGCTGAACCCCCATTTGCCACGCGTATCGGCAACCGCGCGGCGCATGTCGCGCAACTGCGCCGGATCGCCGGTACGGGCGTACAGATCCGCAGCGGCCAGACCGATGCCGACACTGCCATGACACCAGGTCGGGAAGTTCTTCTGGCCGTCCTGGAGATGGATGTCGCGCCAGTGCCCGGTATGCGGTTCGAACAGCGCTGCCTGGAACGCAAACGCACCTTCGGCAAGCTGCCGCCAGTCAGCACGCTCCGCCGCGCTGCCGGCCTCCGAGCGCGCCAGCCGCGCCAATGCCCACCCCATGCCCATCGCGCCATGGCCAAAGCCACCGATCGGCTCCCGGAACTGCGGCGTCGGCCATCGGGCGCCCTCGGCATCGACGATCGCCGCGTCCTGCATGCGGCGCCCCGCTGCAGCCGCCAATGCCAGCCACCGCGTATTGCCGGTGGCCTCGGCGAGCGCCAGCAACGGCAGGATCATGCCCGACACGCCATCAATCAGTTCGAATTTCACCGGCCCCTGGAAGCCGCGGTGTTCCGCCGCGTCCGCGCAGTGCTCGGCCAACGCCAGCAAGGCTGGCCGCTGCAGCAGATCGTGCAGTGCCAGCAGTGTCCAGATCTGGGAACCCGTACCGACGAACCCGCCATCAATCTCGGCGGGATGCCGTTCGCACATGGTCTGGAACACCGCGATGGCGCCCTCGATGGCCGGATCCAGCCCCGCCACGGCGTCGGCGCGCCCCTGCTCCACTTCGCGACGGTAGGCAGCCAGCGCGAAAGCGATGCCTCCCAGCCCGAAGTACAGGTCAGGCTGCACGGGCTGAACCGTCCACCCGGTACGCGTCACCTCGGGCGTGATCCAGGTCATCGAACCGTCTTCACCATGCACGGCAAGCCGCAGAAGATTCTCCACCGCACGTGCCGCCAGCGTACGTCGGCGCTGATCAAGATCGTCCGCGCGCGGTTGCCGCGCCGCGTAGCTGTAGCCCGACCGGGCCTCGGCGCGGGCCAGCGCATGCTGGTTCAGATCGGTGGCCACCAGCGTACTGCGGATGGTCACGTCTTCCAGATCGATGCGCATCGCGCGCCAGTTGTCGGCGATGGCGCGGATACGGGCCGCATCCAGCTGCGAGGTGAAAATCGGAATATCGCCGTGGCGCAGGTCATCCACTTCGCCGCGGACGGTGTCCAGGTCCGATGGCGCAGCCGGCGACACCGCCGCATTGCGCACCAGCAGATCAATCGCGCGTTCCACCGCCTGGGCTTCCTTGTGCAGTGACGCCGGATGCCAGAGCATCCGGCCGAGCTCGGCGTAGGCCATGGTCGGCCGCCGCACATCCCGCACCTGGCAGCCTTCGAAACCGGCCAGCAACGGCATCAGTTCGCCCCTGGCATCCAGCGCACGCAGGCGCCCGCTGGCATCGACGAAACCCTCGCTGATGTGGTCCCAGTACAACGAAACATCCGGCTGCGGGCTCGGATGGTTCTGTGCGATGGCGACCTCTGCCTCGACCAGGCCCAGCCGCGCCGGCGCCGTCCCGTCTTCGATGATCACCGGCACCTGCACGCGCGGTTGCTCGCCCGGCAGTGCGCCGGCGGCGGACAGGTCCACGCCTTCCATGCCGAGGCCGGTGGTGCGGAACGGCACGATACCGGTGCGCAGCACCGAATTGCGCATCAGCTTGACGGCCGTGTCGTAGGCATCGCCCAGACCGGAGGGTTCGACGTCGATGACCTGCGAGAACACGCTTTCGGCGTCGACCACCACCGGCACCGGCCCGACCGCGATCAGGTTCTCCAGGTGGATGTCGGTCCCGCCCACCAGGCGCAGGATGGCCAGCCAGTGGCCGAGACCGCGGTAATAGGCCCGCAGCTCCTCGTCACCGGAACAATAGCGGTGCGCGGCAAATGCGGCCCAGCCGTGGCTGCCACGATCCACCACGCGCGGCACGCGTACCCGGCCAGGGCCCTCGCCGAAGACGGCGGCAAGCAGGCCATCAAGCGTGGCATCGATGCGCAGCGAGCGCGGCTTGTACATCAGCGCACCGCCGTCGAACTGCAACCGCGCCACGGTCCGTCCGCCACCGTGCAGGTCACCGCGCCCCAGCGACACGGCACGCAGCGATCCTGCCGGACTGCCGAGCAGGTCCGTCAGCAGCGCACGATCACGGCCGATGCGCGCGGCCAGCTCCACCACGGCCGCGCATTGTCCTTCGAGCATGCGCGACAGCCGCGGCAGCAGCACCGGGTAGCGTCGCTGCAGATGCTCATGGAAGCCCTCGCCGGTGGCGAGGGCCACGAATTCGTCCAGCGCACCGGCGCCCTCAAGCGGGCCGATGTCACCACCGCGCGCGGCCGCATGCAGTTCCAGCAACAGCACGCGGTTGAGCTTGAGCTGGGCATGTTCACGAAGCGCCGCATCGCCCTGCTCATGCAGGAGCGCGCGCTCGTCCGGCCGCAGATCGATGGCGGGGTCATGCAGGCCAGCCGCCAACGCGGCGCGCGCCTCGGCGAGGAAATGTTCGGTGATGCGCGCAAACGCGGCCGCAGCCGGAGAAGCGGTCATTACGCCCCCTGCAAAGTGTCCAGAGTCTGTTCCAGTCGCCGGCACGCAGCGCAAGCCGCTGCGTGCCGGCTCGGGCTACATCAACAGCACAGGCAGTGATTGACCACCGACATCGTGGTGGTGCATTCGGTACCGCCACCCGTGATCAGGGTGTCGGAGGCCGACGTGAGCGCGGACTCGGTGGCCCCAGCGCCATAGATGAACAGCGAACCCGCAGGGTTGGCGCATCCATCCACATCGTCCGCGCCGTTGAGCCAGCCGGACACAACATCGTCATTCAGATCCATTCGCAATCTCCTGTCATTCACAACATGAGGCGTTGAGAACGTGGATCGATTCCACGTTCCTTCGGATACGGCCAGTCCCTGGCATCAACATCATGCTGCGAGCGATACTGGATGACAGGTACAGCCGCCCGTGCACACTGCATTGGCACGCAATGCACAGTCAAGCTGCGCTGCGGCAGGCACGCGGAAGCGCTGCATGCGCAGCGCGGAAACGGGACGGAATGCGTGGCCGCGCAGCCCTTCATGCGCGACCGGATCGAAGGCAACCGGAGACACAGCGGATGGCCGGCTGGCGCCGGCCCATCCGCACCCCGTATCAGCCCTTCAGCTGCGCAAGAATCTCGCGGGTCATCGGATCGGCAACCGCCACATCCTCGCCCTGCAGCGCCGGCAGCAGGCCACTGGCCAGCTGCTTGCCCAGTTCAACGCCGAACTGGTCGAAGGCGTTGATGTTCCAGATCACCGACTGCACGTACACGGCGTGCTCGTACATGGCGATCAGCGCACCCAGCGCCTGCGGGGTCAGCGCGTCGAGCAGGATCAGCGTGCTCGGGCGGCCGCCCGGATAATCGCGGTGCGGGTCGTCGCTGCTCTGGCCGTTGGCCAGCGCCTCGGTCTGTGCCAGCAGGTTGGCCAGCAGCGCCTGATGATTGATCGTGTAGGGATCATCGTTGTGCACGCAGCCGATGAAATCGGCCGGCACGATGCTGGTGCCCTGGTGCAGCGCCTGGAAGAAACTGTGCTGCACGTCGGTGCCCGCCCCGCCCCACCACACCGGCACGGTGTCGGTGGTGACCGGCTGCCCATCACGCTGCACGCGCTTGCCCAGGCTTTCCATCACCAGCTGCTGCAGGTAGGCCGGCAGCAACGCCAGGCGCTGGTCGTAGGTCATCACCGCGTGCGTGGCATGGCCCAGCACGTTGCGGTTCCAGATGTCGGTCAGGCCGTGCAGCACCGGCAGGTTGCGCTCCAACGGCGCATCCAGTGCATGCGCGTCCATCTGCGCGGCACCTTCCAGCAGTTGTTCGAAACGCTCGAAACCGATGGCCAGTGCGATCGGGAAACCGACGGCCGACCACAGCGAGTAACGGCCACCGACCCAATCCCACATCGGCAGCACGCGATCGGCGGCGATGGCGAAGGCCTTGGCCGCACGCTCAGGGTTGGCGCTGACCGCGTACAGGCGCTCGCTGCCACCCAGCCAGTCGTGCAGGATCTGCCCGTTGAGCAGGGTTTCCTGGGTACCGAAGGTCTTGGAAATGAGGATGCCGGCGGTCCTGGCCGGATCCAGCGTGGCCAGCGTGCGCTGCATGGCGGCGCCGTCCACGTTCGACACGAAATGCACGCGCAGGCGCGCGCCGCTGACCGGGCGCAGCGCATCGGCGACCAGGCGTGGACCGAGATCGGAACCGCCGATGCCGACGCTGACCACGTCAGTGACGCCGCTGTCTTCCAGCGCGCGCACCAGCACACCCATGCGCTGGCGGATTTCGCGGGCGGTGGCATAGGCCTCGGCGGCAACCGGCGCATCAACCACGTCGCCACGCAGCGCGGTGTGCAGTGCGGCGCGACCTTCGGTCAGGTTGACCTGCTCACCACGGAACAGGCGGCTGATGGCGCCGCCGACATCACGATCAGCGGCCAATGCCAGCAGGGCCTGCAACGCCGCGGCATCGTATTTCTGCCGGGCGAAGTTGACGTACAACGGACCGACCCGCAGCGCCAGATCCTGCACGCGGCCAGGTTCGGCGGCGAGGAGGCTGGGGATGCTCGCGCCCTTCAGGCGCTGGGCGTGGGAATGCAGCGAGTCGAATCCGTTGTTCGTTGTCATGCGGCCTGGGTCGGGATCGTGTCGTTGGTGTGGGTGATCTGGTTCTTGCCATCAACGTACACCAGCTTCGGCTTGAAGCTGTCAGCTTCCTGCTCGGTCATGCTGGCAAACGCGGCGATGATGATGATGTCACCGACCTGCACATGGCGTGCAGCGCCACCGTTGAGCGACACCACACCGCTGCCGGCTTCGGCGCGGATGGCATAGGTCGAGAAGCGCGCACCGTTGGTCACGTCCCAGATGTGCACCTGTTCGAACTCGCGGATGCCCGTGGCTGCCAGCAGGTTGTCATCGATGGCGATCGAGCCTTCGTAGTTCAGCTCGGAATGGGTGACGGTGGCGCGGTGGATCTTGGTCTTGAGCAGGGACAGGTGCATGGGGGCGCTGCAACGGCAAAGGAAAGAGCGGATTCTAGCACCCGCTCGGCCCTCGTCAGGGGTCTGCGTCAGGACGCTGAAGGCCGTTCAGGCGCCCTCGCCCGGCGGCATTGCCTGAGCGCGGCCGGAGGCCCCCTCCAGCGAGAGGCGGAACACCGTATGGAAGGCCAGCCCGGCAACCACGCCGAAGCCGCCCGCCGCCAGCACCAACAAGGCGTAGCCGATCACATCGAAGGTATCGACATAGCGCAGGCGTTGCAGCCAGGGGCCCTGGTCTTCCCCCGGCCAAGCACAGGTCGCCATCGCCACCGCGCCCAGCCCGAATCCCACCAGCAGGAAACCGATCCGGCGCAGGCGCTGCTGAGATTGCTGAATCAAGGCCATGGGCAGCAGCACGGCAATCGCGTTGCAGGCCGCCAGTACGAACATCACTCCACCACCGGTCAGCGCAGGCATCGGCGTACGCCTGAATTCAAGCGCGAACAACAGGCCGCCAAACAGCTGGGCCGGCAGCATGCCTGCCGCCAGTACTGCCAGGATCGAGGCCTGGGCGAGGCGGCCCGCATCAGTGTCTGGTGCTTTCATTTCCAGTCTCCCGTCCGTGGGATGGTGAGAGGCGCCCCGTGGGGGCGCCCCGGAGCCAGGTGCGGCTCAGAACTCCAGGTTGTCGATCAGACGCGTCGTGCCCAGTCGCGCGGCGATCAGCGCCACGCGGCCGCCGCCGTCGAAGGTCGGCTCGGCCAGTTCCGGGGTGCGCAGCACCGCGTAGTCGACCTGGAAGCCAGCGGCCTGCAGTGCGGCCGTGGCATCGGCCTCGATCTGCGCCCGCGCCTGCCCGGCCACGTAGCCTTCGCGCATGCCCAGCAGGGTGCGGTGGATGGTGGTGGCCAGCGGGCGCTGGCTGGCGTCCAGGTACTGGTTGCGCGAGCTCTTGGCCAGGCCGTCCTCGTCACGCACGATCTCGGCACCGACGATCTGGACCGGGAACGACAGCTCGGCCACCATCTGCTTGATCACGGCCAGCTGCTGGTAGTCCTTGCGACCGAACACGGCCACGTCCGGCTGCACCTGCAGGAACAGGCGCGCGACCACCGTGCACACGCCGTCGAAGTGGCCCGGGCGGCTGGCGCCTTCAAGCACTTCACTGACACCCGGGGCGTGCATCTGCGTGGTCTTGTCCACGCCCAGCGGGTACATCGCATCGACGCTGGGCAGCCACACCGCGTCGCAGCCGACCTGCTCCAGCCCGGCCACGTCGGCCTCGGGCGTGCGCGGGTAGCGGCTGAAGTCTTCATTCGGCCCGAACTGGGTCGGGTTGACGAAGATGCTGGCCACGACCTTGTCGGCGTATTGCCGCGCCAGGGTAACCAGCGAATGGTGGCCACCGTGCAGGTTGCCCATGGTCGGCACCAGCGCCACGCGCAGGCCCTCGCGCTTCCACTGGGCGATCTGCCCGCGCAGCGCGCCGAGTTCATTGAAGGTCTGGATCATTGGGCGTAGGCGTGCTGTTCATCAGGGAAGCTGCCGTCGCGCACGGCGTCGGCAAAGGCGCGGGTGGCTCCGGCCACCGAGCCGCCTTCGGCAAGGAAATCCTTGACGAACTTGGGGCGGCGATGGCCACTGTCGAGGCCGAGGAAATCGTGCAGCACCAGCACCTGTCCATCGCACTGCGGGCCGGCACCGATGCCGATGGTCGGCACATCCACCGCCGCGGTCACTTCCGCAGCGACCGGGGTCGGCACGCATTCGAGCACCATGATGCTGGCGCCGGCGGCCGCCACGGCCCTGGCATCCTCCACCAGCTGGCGTGCGGCATCGCCACGGCCCTGGATCTTGAAGCCGCCCAGGCGCAGCACCGACTGCGGGGTCAGGCCCAGGTGCGAGCAGACCGGGATCTCACGCTCCACCAGGTAGCGGATGATGTCGACCTTGAAGCCCGCGCCTTCGATCTTGACCATCTCGGCACCGGCCTGCAGCAGCTGCAGCGAGGCATCCAGTGCGCGCTCCGGCGTAGCGTCGGCGCCGAACGGCAGGTCGGCCACCAGCAGCGCACGCTGCAGCACGCGGGACACCGCACGGGTGTGGTAGACCATGTCGGCCACGGTCACCGGCAGGGTCGAATCATGGCCCTGCACGACCATGCCCAGCGAATCGCCGATCAGGATCAGGTCGACGCCATTGGCATCGAACGTGCGGGCGAAGCCAGCGTCGTAGGCGGTCAACATGACCAGCTTCTGGCCATTGCGCTTGGCCTCGGCCAGGGCAGGTACGGTCCAGGGCTTGCTGTCTGCGTGGGTGCTCATGTGCTGATAACCGGGGGAGATAACACGGGCATTATCACCCGATCGGCGCGATCCCGCAGGCATCCACCCGCATCACTGCATCCCGCACGCGGCCATGGCCGGGAATGGCCAGATCCGGCGCGATTTCGGCCAGGGGCACCAACACGAAGGCACGTTCGTGCATGTAGGGATGCGGTACCTGCAGGCCAGGCTGGTCAAGTACCTGCGCGCCATACAGCAACAGGTCCAGGTCCAGCGCGCGCGGGCCCCAGTGCACCGCCGCATCGCGCACGCGGCCGAAACGCTGCTCCAGCGCCAGCATCGCCTGCAGCAGTTCATCGGCCGCCAGTGACGTTTCGACCGCGGCCACCGCATTGACGAACGGTGGTTGGTCTTCATTGCCCCAGGCCGGCGTTGCGTACAGGTGCGAGGCCTGCAGCATACGGGTCCCGGGCAGGCCGTCCAGCGCGGTGATCGCCGCGCCGACAGTCATGGCCGCGTCGCCGAGGTTGGCGCCGAGCCCGATCCACGCAGGCGTCATGGCTTATTCGCCAGCTGCACCGGCCGAGGCACCCGGACGGCGGCGACGACGGCGACGCTTGCGCGGTGCACCGTTCTCATCATCGCCCTCTTCGCTGTGCATCGCATCCAGCGACGATTCCAGCTCGCGGCCGGACTGGGCCTGTGCCTCACGCCAGAATTCCACATCGGCAGCGTGCTCGGACGAGGCCACCTGGCGCAAACTGAGGAAGTCGAACGCGGCGCGGAAGCGCGGGTGGGTCAGCGTACGGAACACGCGCTTGCGCTGGCGCGAGCCGAAGCGCGACTGCAGCAGCCAGATCTCCTGCATCGGCAGCGAGAAGCGGCGCGGCAATGCGATGGTGCTCAGCTGCTGCACGGTCACGCGGTCGGCAGCACGACGCTGCGCTTCCTCCGGTGCAACGCCCTGTTTGAGCAGGGTCGCCTGCGCGCGGCAGAACGCCGGCCACAGCAGCAGCGCGAACAGGAACGCCGGCGAGACCGGCTCGTCGTTGGCCACACGTGCATCGGTGTTGGCCAGGCCCTCGACCAGCATGCGGCGCAGCGCGCCGGTGCGGTTGGACTTCAGCGCCTTGCCGCTTTCCGGGAACAGCACGTCGAACAGGCCGTAACGCTCCAGGCCTTCGAAACTGGCGACGCCATGCCCGGACAGGAACAGCTTCAGCACTTCCTCGAACAGGCGCGCCGGCGCGGCTTCGTTGAGCAGGCCGGCCAGGTGCGGAATCGGTGCGGCCGTGCCCTCTTCGATCTGGAAGCCGAGCTTGGCAGCCAGGCGCACCGCACGCAGCATGCGCACCGGGTCTTCCTGGTAGCGCTGTACCGGGTCGCCGATGAGTTTCATCAGGCGCGCCTGCACGTCTTCGAAGCCGCCGGTGTAGTCACGCACCGAGAAGTCCTCGATGGCGTAGTACAGGGCGTTGCAGGTGAAGTCGCGGCGGACGGCGTCGTCTTCGATGGTGCCGTACACGTTGTCGCGCACGAGCATGCCGTTTTCCATCTCGCGGTCGCCGCTGCCGTCATCGCTGTTGGCGCGGAAGGTGGCGACTTCGATGATCTCGCGGCCGAACACAACGTGGGCGAGGCGGAAGCGGCGGCCGATCAGGCGGCAGTTGCGGAACAGCTGCTTGACCTGTTCGGGCGTGGCGTCGGTGGCCACGTCGAAATCCTTGGGTTGGCCATTGACCAGCAGATCGCGCACCGCGCCGCCGACAAGGTAGGCGCCGAAGCCGGCATCGCGCAGGCGATAAAGCACGCGCAGGGCGTTCGGGCTGATGTCCTTGCGGGAGATCGTGTGCTGGTCGCGCGGGATGACGCGCAGGCTGAACGGTGATGTAGCAGAGGAAATGATGTTGGCGCTTCCGGTTGAAGTTTCGGGATTGCCCAATGGCATCGAGGTGCATATACTAGCGCTCCTGCCTCGGCAGCGACACAGTTACGCTCCCTTCGTCTAGTGGTTAGGACGTGGCCCTCTCAAGGCTAAAACAGGGGTTCGAGTCCCCTAGGGAGCGCCAGTCGCCGCAGCAGGAACCGAAAAAGCCCGCCTTGTGCGGGCTTTTCTGTTTTCCGGGATTGCGGTGATTGCGGTCGGGTTGGTCGCTTTGGCGCCTCCCTGCAATCGGCTCGAGCCGGCGGGGTCACCCAGGGCAGGACACGCCGTGAACCCATCCATGGGGGCTCGATGGCGCCATCCTTGGCGCCAACGGTCCTGCCCTGGGTGACCCCACCGACTCTGGACGGTTTCCCGCCAGCTGCGGCAACAACCGACCAGCGCTTCGCCGCATCCGCACGCACCATGAAACTGTCAGGAGGGGGCAGACCGCCCTCTCAGGCTCTGGACAAGCAGGCGCCAACGGAACGCAACCGAAGCCAATCGCCGTCAGCCTTCCATCTGCTCCAGCTCCTTGCCCTTGGTCTCGCGCACGTAGCGGACCACGAAGAAGACCGAGAGGATGGCCGCCACCGTATAGATGCCGTAGGCGCCGGCCAGGCCGATGCCGGCCAGCAGCATCGGGAAGGTCACGGTGATCGCGAAGTTCGAGGTCCATTGCGCCGCGCCAGCCACCGCCAGCGCCGGGCCGCGGATCTGGTTGGGGAACATCTCGCCCAGCATCACCCACATCACCGGGCCCCAGGACATGTTGAAGAACACGACGTAGACATTGGCCGCGACCAGCGCCAGCCGGCCCATGCCGTCGGACAGCTGCAGGCGACCGTCGGCCAGGCTGCCGCTGGCGAACGCGACCACCATCAGCACCAGCGCCACCGACATGCCGACCGAGCCGATCCAGAGCAGCGGCTTGCGCCCGATGCGGTCGATCAGCAACACCGTCAGCAGGCACGCACCGATGCTCAGCGCACCCGACAGCACATTGATCAGCAGCGCATCGCTTTCTGAGAAGCCCACCGCCTGCCACAGCACCGCACCGTAGTAGAACACCACGTTGATGCCGACCAGCTGCTGGAACATCGCCAGCCCGATGCCGACCCAGAGGATCGGGCGCAGCTTGCCGCTGGCCTTGTCGCGCAGATCGGCGAAGCGCGGCTTGTGCTGGTCCTGGGCCAGACTGGCCTCGATCTCTGCCAGCTTGGTCGCGGCCGTGCCCTCGCCATACAGGCGCGACAGCACCGCCCGCGCCTGCTCCGGGCATCCCTTCACGACCAGGAAGCGCGGGCTTTCGGGGATCACCAGCAACAGCAGCAGGAACAGCCCCGAGGGCAGCGCCTGCATCCAGAACATCCAGCGCCAGGCCTCCTGGCCCAGCCACAACGGCTCGGTCGAGGCTCCGGCAGCTCGGGCCAGCAGGTAGTTGCTGAGGAACGCCGCGAACAGGCCGCAGATGATCGCCATCTGCTGCACCGTGGCCAAGCGCCCGCGGTAGCGCGCCGAGGCCACTTCCGCGATGTAGGCCGGCGACATCACGCTGGCCGCCCCCACCGCGAAGCCACCGAGCACGCGTGCAGCGATGAACAGCCAGGAGGCGTGGGCCGCACCCGCACCCAGCGCCGAGACCAGGAACATCAGTGCCGACACGATCAGCACGCCACGACGGCCCAGGCGGTCACCCAGCCAGCCGGCCAGGAAAGCGCCGATCGCGCACCCCAGCAGCATCGAAGCGACTTCGAAACCGAGCGCCGCCTCGCTGGAGTTGAAGGCCTGGCGCAGGCCGTCAACTGTGCCATTGATGACACCACTGTCGAAGCCGAACAGGAATCCACCGAGGGTGGCCACGCAGCTGATCAGGACGATGAATGCAGTGTTCTCACCGCCGTGGGGCGCGATGCTGGGCTGGGCCGGGGACATGGACGATCCTGCTGGGAAGGGAGTCCGGCCACGCGGGGTGACCGATCGCCCCGCAGCGTCGCACAGGCCCTGCCCTGCCGCCAATGACCGCCACGGCCGCGCCTGCCAGACGCCCGATTTCCGCCCTGCGCCGACACCGGGGGCCAACCTGTTCTAGAATTGGCGGGTTCAGGAATCGATCCACCCCCAGCCCATGCCCTTTGTCGTCACCGAAAACTGCATCAAGTGCAAACACACCGATTGCGTGGAAGTGTGCCCCGTGGATTGCTTCCACGAAGGCCCGAACTTCCTGGTGATCGACCCGGATGAGTGCATCGACTGCACCCTCTGCGAGCCGGAGTGCCCGGTCAATGCGATCTTCCCGGAGGACGATGTCCCGGCCGGCCAGGAAGGCTTCGTCGCGCTCAATGCCGAACTGGCAAAAGAGTGGCCGGTGCTGACCGTGCGCAAGGATCCGCCCGCCGACGCCGGCGAATGGGACGGCAAGCCGGACAAGCTGAAGCTGCTGGAGCGCTGAGGCGCCAGCGGCGGCAAAAGGAAAGGGCGCCGTCGGCGCCCTTTTCCATTTCCGGCAGGTGCCAACCTCGGTTGGCACAAAAGCGCCGACCAGGGTCGGCCTCTACCAGAGCGGGTGCGGACCAAGGCCCGCCCCCATCCGGCCGGTCCTTACTGGGCCAGCTTCGCCTTCAGCGCGGCGATCAGCTTCACCGGTGCTTCAGCGGTGGCCGGCAGGCCACGCGGGTCGACCGCGGAGATGTAGGCGCCGGCATCGACGGCGACCACGCGCACCAGGAAGTTGCTGCCTTCGTAGGCCACGTCATACGAGCCCAGCAGCTGCGCGCGGCTGGCGATCGTCAGGCCTTCCACGCCTTCCAGCGCGGTGCCGACCTTGGCGAAGGCCTCATCCTTGCCACCGGCAATGGTGAAACCGGTGTTGCCAACGGCCGGGGCCGCAGCCACCGGGGCTGCCGGCTTGGTCGCCGAGGCAAGGGTCGGCACCTTGTTGTCACCGGTGGTGGCCGGCAGGTTCAGGTCCGGCGGTACTTCCAGCGGGCGCATTTCCGGGGCCAGGGCGTAGTCGCCCTTGACGCCACGCTTGAAGCAACCGGTGGTACCGGCCGCAACAGCTGCAGCCAGCAGGGCGTAGGACAGCACGCGGACAGTGGAAACGGATTGACGCATGTGAATCTCCTGGGTCAGACCAAGACGAAAGGTCAGTGGCTGGAAAGGGCTTCGAGGGCGGCGATGTCGCCGGCAAGATGGTCGGCGGCCGCATGGTGCGGCGCCGACAGCGGCAGCAGCGGCAGGCGCAGGTCGTGCCCGATGCCGACGCGGCGCAGCAGCGCCTTGACCGGAATCGGGTTCGGCTCGACACCGCAGAAACCATGGAACGGCTGCAGGCGCGCATCCCAGGACCCGGTGGCTTCGTGGTCGTGGGCGGCGGCCAGTTCGCACATCCGGCGGTAGGCGCCGGGAAGTACGTTGGAGCCGACCGAGATCAAGCCATCGACGCCGGCCTGGATCGACCGTGCCGCCGTGCCGTCGTCGCCGCTCAGCACGGCGAACTGCGGGCTGCGCAGGGCCAGCAGGGCCTGCACCCGGCCGGTGTCGCCCACCGCCTCCTTGATGCCGACGATGTTGGGATGGCTGGCCAGTTCGGCGACGGTCTCCGGCTGCATGTCGCAACCGGTACGGCCGGGCACGTTGTACAGCACGACCGGCAACCCACCCTGGTCGGCCACCGCGCGGTAGTGCGCGATCAGGCCAGCCTGGGTCGGCCGGACGTATGGCGGGGTGACCACCAGCGCGTGGCTGGCACCGAGTGCAGCGGCGCGGCGGGTCTGTTCGATGGTCTTGGCGGTGCCCGACAGGCCGGTGCCGGCGATGACCGGGATACGGCCGCCGATGCGCTCGACCGCGCTGGCCAGCAGCAGGTCGTACTCGGCATCGGTGAGCATTGCCGCTTCGCCGGTCGAGCCGGCAACGACAACGCCATGGACGCGACCTTCCAGTTGCAGGTGCAGCAGGCGCTGCCAACCGTCGGGATCGAGGGCACCGTCGGCCCGGAACGGGGTCGCCAGCGCGGTGATGAGGCCGGAAAGGGACAAGGACGTGCTGCTCTTGGCTGGGAAGGGAAAACGCCCGCCACGAAAGGCCGGGGGCGACCTGAATGTTACTTGCGGCGCGAAAGCACGGGCAAGTATGCTGGACACTGGTGGATCCCCGCCTCTGGCGGGCATTCAGACTAACGCATGCATTACCCGGAATCGCCTTGACCGACACCACCCCGCGCCCCGCGCCGAGCGAAAACCACCTCCTGATCAACGCCTATACGACGCATCCGGAGTCCCCCCTGCTGTCCGTCACCCGCCGCATCGCCGACAGCGGCTGCAATCTGGTGGACGCACGCCTGGCCACGGTCGGCCGCGATGTCTCGGTCACCGCCCTGGCCACCGGCTCGTGGGACTCGGTGGCCAAGCTGGAAGCGATGCTGACCCGGCTCGAGCGCGAGGAAGGCCTGAAGCTGGTCTGGTACCGCACCGCCGCCAAGCAGGCACAGTCCAACCTGCTGCCGTACATCGTCGAGGTGATCGCCGCCGACAAGCCGGGCATCCTGTTCCAGCTCGCCGATTTCTTCGACCGCCAGGGCATCACCATCGAGAACCTGCAGAGCACGCGCTACCGCGCCATGCAGACCGGTGCCGAAATGTTCAGCGCGCAGGTCACCATCGGCGTGCCGGCCAACATGCACATCGCCGCGCTGCGCGACGATTTCCTCGAGTTCTGCGACCACCTGAACTTGGACGCGATCATGGACCCGATGAAATTCTGATCGGACGTGCGGATTTTCGCGCGCCTCTCACGGGCGCGTGGCGTTTCATGCAATTGTCGTAGAAACAACCCAGGCTCGACAGAAGGACCTCATGAACAACGGCGATACCCTGGACAGCACCACCCTCTCCCTGCCGCTGGCACTGTCCGGTGGCGACCAGGCCACCCTCGGCGACTATGCCGGCCAGTGGCTGGTGTTGTACTTCTACCCCAAGGACAGCACCCCGGGCTGCACCACCGAAGGCATCGACTTCAATGCGCTGCTGCCGAAGTTCAAGAAGGCCGGTGCGGTCGTGCTCGGGGTATCGCGCGATTCGGTGAAGTCGCACGACAACTTCTGCGCCAAGCAGGGCTTCAGCTTCCCGCTGGTCAGTGATGGCGACGAAGCGCTGTGCAACGCCTTCGACGTGATCAAGATGAAGAACATGTACGGCAAGCAGGTACGTGGCATCGAACGCAGCACCTTCCTGATTTCCCCCGACAGCCGCATCGTGCAGTCCTGGCGCAAGGTCAAGGTTGCCGGCCATGCCGATGCCGTTCTCGCCGAACTGAAGGCCTCCCAGTCCAAGTGAGTCCCACTGCCTACTGTGTCTGCCATCACCCTGCCCCGCAGCAGGCCATGGTGGTTTTTCCCTGTCCGTAACCAGGAATCGACGATGACCCGAGGCAAGCGCATCTACGTGCTGGATACCAACGTGCTGATGCACGATCCCACCGCGCTGTTCAAATTCGAGGAGCACGACGTCTACCTGCCGATGCAGGTGATCGAGGAGCTGGACAACGGCAAGAAGGGCACCTCCGAAGCGAGCCGCAACGCCCGCCAGGTGAGCCGTTTCCTCAACGAGCTGGTGCAGGAATCGGGCCTGGACAACCTGGCCGACGGCATTCCGCTGCAGCGCCCCAACGGCCTGCAGCTGCGCGGCAAGCAGAGCGCCGGCAAGCTGCGCTTCCAGACCAGCCATTTCGACGCCGGCAAGAGTTTCGGCAAGGTCATTCCGGACAACGCCATCCTCGGCGCGATCCTGGCGCTCAAGGAAGAAACCCCGGACCTGCCGGTGGTGTTCGTTTCCAAGGACATCAACCTGCGCATCAAGGCGGCCATTGCCGGCATCGTGTCCGAGGACTACGAGAACGATCGCGCGCTGGATGATTTCAGCCTGCTGTACACCGGCGCCACCGAGCTGCCCGAAAACTTCTGGAAGCGCCATGGCGAAGACCTGCGCAGCTGGAGCGACAAGGGCCGCACCCATTACGAAATCCAGGCGCAGGATGGCGAGGAGTGGTATCCGAACCAGTACGTGTACCTGCCGGGCGAAGACGAGGTCGAGCTGCGCGTCAGCCGCGTGGTGGGCGATGGCAAGGTGGTGCTGTCGCTGGTCGATGATTTCCGCCACGGCAGCCATGCCGTGTGGGGCATCAGCGCGCGCAACCGCGAGCAGAACTTCGCGCTCAATGCGCTGATGGACCCGGAGATCGATTTCGTCACTCTGCTGGGCACCGCCGGTACCGGCAAGACCCTGCTGGCGCTGGCCGCCGGTCTTGCGCAGACCATGGACCAGCAGCGCTATCGCGAGA
This sequence comes from Stenotrophomonas sp. 57, assembly GCF_030291075.1. NCBI lineage: Bacteria > Pseudomonadati > Pseudomonadota > Gammaproteobacteria > Lysobacterales > Lysobacteraceae > Stenotrophomonas > Stenotrophomonas sp. 57. The sequence goes on along the minus strand of NZ_CP127407.1, from coordinate 1,698,140 downwards.
TCATCATGACCCGTGCCACGGTGAGCGTGGGCGAGGACATCGGCTTCCTGCCCGGCACCGAAGAAGAAAAGATGACGCCGTGGATGGGCGCGCTGACCGACAACCTGGAAGTGCTCACGCACAACCAGGAAGGCGGCACCTGGGGCCGCCAGGCCACCAACGACCTGCTGGCCAGCCGCATCAAGATCCGCTCGATGAACTTCATGCGCGGCCGTACCTTCCTGTCACGTTATCTGATCCTGGACGAGGCACAGAACCTCACGCCCAAGCAGATGAAGACCCTGATCACCCGTGCCGGTCCCGGCACCAAGATCGTCTGCCTGGGCAACGTCGAACAGATCGACACCCCGTACCTGACCGAAACCACCTCGGGCCTGACCTACGCGGTGGATCGCTTCAAGAACTGGCCGCACAGCGCGCACATCACCCTGCGCCGGGGTGAGCGTTCGCGTCTGGCCGATTACGCTTCGGAGGTGTTGTGAACCGTTGCACCCGTCTGTTGCTGCCCACGGTGGCGATCGCCCTCGCCACCGCACTCGGCGCCTGCACCACCACGCGCGGCCCGGCCAGCGTACCCACTGCCGAACGCACCGGCCAATCGTGGGTGGTCACCCGCCCGGTCATCGCCGCGCAGGTGCTGGACACCTGCTCGCGGCCCAGCCCCGGCCGCGAGGCCGGTCGGGTCAGCGGTTACTGGGCGCCCAGCCGGCAGCAGGTCGATCAGCTGGAAGCGCGGCTGTCATCGCTTGAGGCACAGGTGCCGAAGGTGCTGGGCTTCGACCGCCAGTACGTCGGCATCGAAAGTGCCGGCAAGCGGCTGATCTACATCAACGCCTTCCATCTGCCCGACGACAGCGGCATCAATCCGGCACGGGAAGCGATCCGCGTCTGCGATGGCGGCGCGCAGTTCTGGGGCGCCGTGTTCGATCCGGCCAGCAACACTTTCAGCGAGCTGCAGTTCAACGGCGGCTTCGGCGGGCCCTGAGGGGCCCCGCCGATGGGAATACGCCTGCCCACCTGGGTCTGGATCGGCGCGGTCGCGCTGTCGTGCGTGGCCGGCATGGTGAATGTCGTCGGCTTCCTCGGTTTCGAACACCAGGCGGTCAGCCACATGACCGGCAGCACCAGCCAGCTGGGCATGGCGCTGGCCCAGGGGGACTGGCGAGCCGTGGGGCACCTGTGGGGACTGCTGATCGCCTTTTCGCTGGGTGCGATGCTCAGCGGCCTGCTGATCCAGGACAGCGCCCTGCAACTGGGCCGGCGCTATGGCGTGGCACTGGCGCTGGAGTCGGCGCTGCTGCTGATCGCCATTCCGCTCTTTGAACAACACCAGATCTGGGGCGCACTGGCCGCCGCCATGGCCTGCGGCCTGCAGAACGCGATGGCGACCACCTTCAGTGGCGCGGTGGTGCGCACCACCCACCTCAGCGGCATGTTCACCGACCTAGGCATCGGCCTCGGCCACCTGCTGCGCGGGCTGCCGCTGCAGGTGCGGCGCCTGACCCTCAGCGGACTGATCATCAGCGGCTTCCTCGCCGGAGGCGTCATCGGTGCCTGGCTGTTCGTGCGCTGGCAATACGACGCCCTGCTCGCCCCTGCGCTGCTGACCGGACTGACCGGACTGGGTTATGTCCTGTACCAGCAGTGGGCGCGTTGGCGGCATTGAGAGTCGCGCTGCGGGCGCCTGGGGGTCAGATCCCTTTTCCTGCGGAAATGGGATCTGACGCCGCCTGACGGATCAAAGGCATCCACGCATGGCGTGGATCTACCCTCCCCTGCGGGACCACGGCACAATCGCGTGATGAGCCCGACCACCCCCGTTTCCGCCCTCACCATCGCCGGCTCCGACTCCGGCGGCGGCGCCGGCATCCAGGCCGACCTGAAGGCCTTCGCCGCGCATCGCGTGCACGGTCTTTCGGCGATCGCCGCGCTGACCGCACAGAACACCCGCGGCGTGACCGCCGTGCATGTGCCACCGATCGACTTCCTGCGTGCACAGCTGGACGCCTGCTTCGACGACTTCGACATCCACGCGGTGAAGCTCGGCATGCTGGCCAACGCCGACGTGATCAACGCCGTCGCCGACATACTGGAGAAGCATCTTCCGCCCCACGTGGTGCTGGACCCGGTGATGGTCGCCACCAGCGGCGCACGCCTGCTCGAAGACAGCGCATTGCAGGCCATGCGTGAGCGCCTGATCCCGCTGGCCACGCTGATCACCCCCAACACACCGGAAGCAGAACTGCTGGTCAGCCGGAAGATCAACAACGGCGATGACGCCGAACAGGCCGCCTCCGCCCTGCTCGACCTCGGCGCAGGCGCGGTGCTGCTGAAAGGCGGCCACCTGCTGGAAGGCAATCGCGTGATCGACCGTTACTTCGACGGTGTCAGCAGCGAAGAATTCATCCATGCCCGCCTGCCGCTGGACGCGCACGGCACCGGCTGCACGCTGGCCTCGGCCATTGCTGCGCAGCTGTGCAATGGCCTGAGCCTGGCCAATGCCTGCGAAGCCGGCATCGACTACGTGGCACGCGGGCTGCAGCAAGGCTATGCGCCGGGGCGCAGCGAGGTACGGGTGCTCGAGCACTTCGGCGCGGCGCCGCACGCATGAGCCTGACGCCGCGCATCCTCGCCGTGCAGTGCAACGACGGCCATCGCTACGAAGTGATCGCCTGCGTACCTGCACAGCCCATCGCACGCCTGCTGTGGCTGCCGGCACTGGGCGTAGCCGCGCGCCACTACCTGCCGCTGGCGCAGGCGCTGGCGGCGAAGGGCGTGGCGGTCTACCTGCATGAGTGGCGCGGCAACGGCAGCAGTTCGCTGCGGCCGTCGCGGACGCAGGACTGGGGCTATCGGGAGGTGCTGGAACAGGATCTGCCGGGCAGCCAGGCCGTTCTGGCTGCAGCGGATGACCAGGCTGGCGCCCTGCCCTGGATCATCGGCGGCCATAGCCTTGGCGGGCAGCTGGCCTGCGTGCACGCAGGCCGCAATCCGCAGCACTTCAACCGGCTGTGGCTGGCCGCCAGCGGCTCACCGTTCTGGCGTGGTTTTCCGCCTCCACGCGGCTGGCTGCTGCCACTGGTCTACCGCTTCCTGCCGTGGATCGCGCAGCGCCAGGGCGTCCTGCATGGCCGTCGCCTTGGCTTCGGCGGCACGGAGGCGCGTGGCCTGATCGCCGACTGGGCGCGTGTGGGCCTGAACAACCATTACGCCGCAGTCGGCATGGACGAAGACCTCGACGCACAGATGGCGCGCGTGCACGGCAGCGCGCAGGCGGTGCTGATGGAACATGACTGGCTGGCACCGACCGGATCGATGCGCGCGCTGCTGGCGAAACTGCCGAATGTGGTCGCGCAGCTGCGCGTGCTGTCGGCGCAGGAACTGGGTGCGCGCGCCGATCACTTCGCCTGGCTGAAGGCCCCGGACGCCGTGGCTGACAGCTTTTTCATTCAGTTGGATGAAAATTTTCACAAAACTGTTGACGGTGCGCGCCGACATCCGCATAATTCCGCTCCTGTCGCAGGGCGCCCGTAGCTCAGTTGGATAGAGTACCTGGCTACGAACCAGGCGGTCGGGAGTTCGAATCTCTCCGGGCGCACCACTCGACAGGTTTCCAGCATCCGCCGCTGGAAATAAGGTAAAATTTGATTGTGTACCGCGCGCCCGTAGCTCAGTTGGATAGAGTACCTGGCTACGAACCAGGCGGTCGGGAGTTCGAATCTCTCCGGGCGCACCATACACAGTCAGCACAACAAGTTTATGTAATTGGCGCCCGTAGCTCAGTTGGATAGAGTACCTGGCTACGAACCAGGCGGTCGGGAGTTCGAATCTCTCCGGGCGCACCATTACACCGAAACAGCAGGCCTCGGCCTGCTGTTTTTTTATGTGCGTTTTTCGGCAGGGCTGCGCCCTGCACCTGCAGAGGCTTCAAGCCAAGGCAACGGCAACAGCAAACGCAAACGCTGGCATTCCGTGGGTTGGCGGGGCGGTGCCGGAGTGCGGGGACGCCGCAAGTACGTCCCTGTAGGCTTGGCAGCCGCATCCATGCGGCTGACACCCCGCACTCCGACACCGCCCCACCTCTGACAGATTTCCGCGATCTGATGGATCCACCCCATGCGTGGATGAATCTCCATCGAGTTCGAGTTCGAATATTTCGACAATTGATCGAAGAGCATCCACGCATGGCGTGGATCTACTGTGTCGACCAAGGTCGACACTCACCGATCGCACCAGCACCGACAGATCGCCTGAAACGGTCGAAGGCGGGGCGGGTCCGGTTGCGGGAGTGTCCGCGGCATGGACGCCGCGGCCAAGCCCCCATGGACGGGTTTACGGCGTCTCCCGCAACCGGATCCACCCCGCCATCCCTCAGCAAACCAGCTTCTGCTGTTGCTGTTGCTGTTGCTGTTGCTGTTGCTGTTGCTCTGGATCGTAGCGGGTGCAGGGCGCAGCCCTGCCGTACACCTACCCCCTGGCCATCGCCTGCCACCACTGCGAAAGCAGCTCCGGCCTGCGCAGGCGCTCTCGCCACCAGCGCAACGCGGCGCCGTCCTCGCCGGTGCGCCAGGCCAGCCAGAAGGTCTCTTCAGGCTTGTGTTCCTCCACCTCGCGGATCACCAGCTGGCCGCGTGCCACCGCAGCGCGCGCGCACGGTTCGGGCAGGAAGCCGAAGCCCACACCTTCGCATTGCAGCTTCAGCTTGCTGGCCATGTCCGGCACCGTCAGCATCTCCTGCCCCATCAACAGGCCGACCGTGCGTGGCAACAGCCGCCGCGCCGAATCGGAGACCGCGATCGCGCAGTGCTCGGCCAGCTGCTCGCGCCCAAGCACGCCTGGTACTGCAGCCAATGGATGATCGGGCGCGACCGCGAATACGAACTCCACCGTCCCCAGCGGCTCAACCACGTAACCGCCACCACTGGGCCCCTCGCCCGGCGCGCCGACCAGCAGGTCGGCACGGCGATCCAGCAGGGCCTCCCAGGTACCGGACAGGGCCTCGCCGATCAATCGCAGCCGGGTCGGTGCCTCGGCCTCACGGAACGCGGCGATGTCCGGGCCCAGCAGCCAGGTCGGGAACACCGAGTCCACCGCCAGGGTCAGCTCGGTCTCCCAGCCCGACGCCACCCGGCGTACCCGCAGCTCCAGCTCGCGGGCCGCGCGCAGCAGATGCCGCCCCTCGTCCAGCAACGCGCGCCCAGCCTCGGTGGGCTCGGCGCGCGGGCCAATCCGGTCGAACAACTGCACGCCCAGATCCTCCTCCAGCTTGGCCACGGTGTAGGAGATGGTCGAGGGCACCTTGTGCAGGGCCTTGCCGGCGCCGGCGAACGAGCCGCGGCGGTCGATGGCGTCCAGGATCTGCAGGGCATCGAGGCTGAGCTTGAGCATTCGAATTTTTCGATGATGGCTGTCAAAACTATCCGTTTTTCAAACCCGGTGCGCAAGCGGATACTTCTCTCCAACGGGGAAACACAGCGGCCACTGGCCCGCCCCCGCCCCATCGAAAACATCGAACAAGGAGATTCCATCATGCTGCAGATCCGCAAGAGCGCTACCCGTGGCCTGGCCGAGCATGGCTGGCTGTCCTCGCGCCATACCTTCTCCTTCGCCAACTACTACGACCCGCGTTACGTCAGCTTCGGGCCGCTGCGGGTGATCAACGAAGACAAGGTGATCGGCGGCCAGGGCTTCGGCACCCACGGCCACAGCAACATGGAGATCATTTCCTACGTGCTGGGCGGTGCGCTGGAACACAAGGACTCGATGGGCACCGGCTCGGTACTGCGCTACGGCGACGTGCAGCGCATGAGCGCCGGCAGCGGCGTCACCCACAGCGAGTTCAACCACTCGGCCGACGAGACCGTGCACTTCCTGCAGATCTGGATCTTCCCGGACACCGAGAACATCGCGCCGTCCTACGAGGAGACCCACTTCACGCCGGACAGCAAGCGCGGCCAGCTGCGCCTGATCGCTTCGCCGGACGGTGCCGACGGTTCGCTGCGCATCCACCAGGATGCCCGCATCTTCGCCACCATCCTTGATGGCGGCCAGAAGCTGCACCATGCCCTCGGCAACGGCCGTGGCGCTTACGTGCAGGTGGCGCGTGGCCAGCTGCAGGTCAACGGCATCACTCTGGAAGCCGGTGACGCACTGCAGGTCAGTGACGAAGCGCAGCTGACCCTGGAAAACGGCAACGACGCCGAAGTGCTGGTGTTCGACCTGCCGCTGTGACGACAACGCCCGCGATGCCATCCAGCATCGCGGGCGTCCTTGTAGAGCCGAGACCATGCTCGGCTGGCTGTCAAACCGCAGCCGAGCGAGGGCTCGGCTCTACAGGCCCCGCGTCAGAACCTGTAATTCAAGCTCAACCGAGCAGTACGCGGCTCGCCCCAGGTGCAGGTACTGTACAGCTGAAGATCGTGCGGCAGTTCCACCGCCTGCACGCGGTCACGGCCACTGCCATGCAGTTGCAGGATTACCTTGGCCCAGCGTGCGGCCCCGCCCCGGAATCCATGGACGAGGAGGATGGTCGATGTCGTGCTCATGCGCAGATCTCCGGGAGCGACCAGGCGGAATGCCAACCGCCGCCACTGTCAGCGTGTGGCGTCAACCCCTGGAGACGCGATCGGGACACTGCAATCGTATGCGCCGTCCGATGTCATCCATGGCACTTGCCGATCCGGGCTGCAAACGTTTTCATGGCCGCATTCCCTGGAGATCTCCACCGCGCATGACGCCCTCATCCCCACGTGCCCAGCAGCACGCCACCCGCGCCGCCTTCTTCATCCCCGGATTCGCTACCGCCGCCTGGGCGCCGATGGTGCCCTACGCCAAAGCCCAGGCCGGGCTGTCCGATGCCAGCCTCGGCGCGGTGCTGCTGTGCCTCGGCCTCGGCTCGCTGCTGGCGATGCCGCTGGCAGGCGCGCTGACCGGGCGGTTGGGCTGCCGCCGGGTGATGGTGATCACCTGCGCGATGATCCTGTGCGCCCTGCCCCTGCTGGTACTGGCGCCAACACCACTGGCACTGGGCGCGGCGCTGTTCGTGTTCGGCGCTGGCGTGGGCGCACTGGACTGCGCGGTGAACATGCAGGCGGTGGCGGTCGAGCGCGATGCAGGGCGGCCGATGATGTCGGGCTTCCATGCCTTCTACAGCATCGGCGGCTTCGTCGGCGCCGGCTGCATGACCGGCCTGCTGGTGCTTGGAACGCCGTTGTGGATGGCCGCGCTGGTCTCTGTGGCAGCACTGCTGCTGGTTACGGTCCTGTCGGCGCCGCACTGGCGCCCACAACGGATCCTGCATGAAGGACCGTTGCTGGCACTGCCGCACGGCGTAGTGTTGTTCATCGGCGTGCTGGCCTTCGTGGTGTTTCTTGCCGAGGGCTCGATGCTGGACTGGAGCGCGGTGTTCCTGGCCGAAGTGCGGCAGGTGCCGCGTGACCAGGCCGGGGCTGGCTTTGCGGTGTTCACCCTGGCAATGACCGCGATGCGGTTGTTCGGCGATGGCATCGTCGAGCGACTTGGCCGCACCCGCACGATCGTGATCGGCGGCATCACTGCAGCGGCCGGCTTCAGCCTCGCCACGCTGGTGCCATCGTTCCCGGTGGTACTGGCCGGCTACGTGCTGGTCGGGCTGGGCTGCGCCAACATCGTGCCGGCGCTGTTCTCGATGGCCGGCCAGCAGCGGGTGATGCCGGAGAGCATCGCCATCACCGCGGTCACCACGCTGGGCTACGCCGGCATCCTCGCTGGCCCGGCAGCCATCGGTGCGCTGGCGCACGCCACCAGCCTCGGCTTCGCCTTCCTGTGCGTGGCCGCCCTGCTGCTCGGCGTAGCCGCCTCCGCCCGCGCACTGGCACAACGCCTGCCCTGACACAAAAAGGAGGCAGAGGGGATCAGGCCGTTTCCCGCACACCTGCGGACAGAAACGACTTGATCCCTCCGCCCCGCTTTCTCAGGTGTGGGTGAGCCACTCGGCCTGGGCTGGCAGCTGCGGGGCCGGGCAGGCGCTCTGCGGGTGGTGCTCGTCGCGCGCCATCCAGTCGTCGACCACGCCGGCCAGCAGGTCCAGCCGCAGCGGCAGGGTGATGTGGTCCTCGCCGCGCATCTCGATGTAGTGCGCGCGCGGGTTGGCCAGGGCCAACTCCCGGCCCTGGCTGACCGGAATGTGCTGGTCGCCCTGCCCGTGCAGCAGCAGTACGCAGGCGCGGGTATCGGCCAGCGCGCGGGCCACGTCCACCCGGTCCAGATCGACGTCGATGCGGCGGCTGGCGGCGGCGATCACCTGGTTGATGTCCTGGCCGCCGTAGCGCCAGCGCGCGTAGGAGGCCACCGCCTGCGCCTTCAGGCCTTCCGGCTGCAGGCCCATCAGGTGCGGAATCATCGTGCGGATGGCCACGCCGGCGTTGGCGAACGATTCCATCGCCACCACGCCTTCCACCTGGTCCCCCAGCTTGTCGGCGGTGAACACGGCCGTGGCCGCCCCGTACGACACCCCGAACAGATACAGCGGGCCGGTCACTTCGCCGCGCGCACGCAGCTCGTTGATCACATCGACCACATCGTCCGATTCATAGGTGCCATAGCCGGAAGGCCCCGCACCGGACTGGCCATGATTGCGCAGGTCCAGCGTGAACACGCGGTAGCCGGATTCGGCCAGCTGCAGCGACCAGGGCAACATCGAATCACCGTTCATCATCCAGCCGTGCAGCAGCACCACGGTGCCGCGCGGCACCTGCGCATGGAACGGCTGCGGTACCGCCAGGCTCAGCCCGGTGTCCAGCGGCAGGCCGTTCTCGTGGCGCTGCGGCAGGTAGCGGTAACGCGCACCGTAGTCGCCGGGGTCGAACACGCGCCAGAAGATCGGCACGCCATCGCGCCCCGGCGCGAAGCCATGGCGGTTGGGCAGTGCGGCGATGGCCGCGGCGATGCGCGGACGATCGAGCAGGGTCGACACGCCACCCGGCGCGATCAGCCGATCGGCGAGCGAGGTGGACGAGGCATTGATCGAGGAGGAGCATGCAGCCAGCCACAGGCCGGCGCACGCCAGCAACAACAGCAGCAGGCGCTTCATGGGCAATCAGGGAAAAGGTGCGACAGCGTGGCAGGTTAGCGATGCGGTAGCGGGCCATCTATCGCGCGCGGATGACGGCTTGATGACAGCGCAGGAACGATTCAGCTTGGTGCACAGGCTGTATCCGTACGGTCATTGATCCGGATCAATGAACGCGCGCGCGGGAGTGCCCACAGTGCCGCCATGCGCACCTCGCTCAAGCTCGCCCTTGCCCTGGCCGCCACCGTGGCCGCCGCTTACGGCATCGCCCGCACCACGCCCTACTGGTTTGCGCCGCGGCAGACGGGCCAGGTCGATATCAACGACCCGACGCTGATCGCGCAGGGCCAGTACCTGTCGCGCGCCGCCGATTGCGCGGCCTGCCATACCGCACCGGGCGGCAAGCCGTTCGCCGGTGGCCTCGGCATGCAGACGCCGATGGGCACGATCTACTCGACCAACATCACGCCCGATCCGCAGACCGGCATCGGTGCCTATGACTACGCCGACTTCGAGCGTGCAGTGCGCCGCGGCATCCGCCACGATGGCCAGCCGTTGTATCCGGCCATGCCGTACGCCTCGTATGTGATCGCCAGCGATGCGGAGATCAAGGCGCTTTACGCCTATTTCATGGGCTCGGTACAGCCGGTGAAGCAGGACAACGCCGACAGCACCATCCCGTGGCCGGCCAACATGCGCTGGCCACTGGCCTGGTGGCAGCTCCTGTTCGCACGCCCGCGCAGCTTCAACCCGGATCCGAAGCTGGATGCCGGTCAGCAGCGCGGCGCCGAACTGGTGGAAGGCCTGGCCCATTGTGGTGCCTGCCATACCCCCCGCGGCCTGGCTTTCCAGGAAAAGGCGATGGCTGACGATGGCAGCCGCCAGTTCCTGTCCGGCTCGGTGCTGGAAGGCTGGTATGCGAAGAACCTGCGCAATGAATCGACCGGGTTGGCCAGCTGGAACGAAGGCGAGATCGTCGACTTCCTGCGCACTGGCCGCACCGATCGTTCGGCGGCCTTCGGCGGCATGGCCGACGTGGTCGAGCACAGCACGCAGTACCTGTCCGACGCTGACCTGCTGGCGATGGCACGCTACCTGAAGCAGCTGCCCGCCCGCGATGGACGAAGCGCGCAGTGGTCGCCCGGCACCGATACGACCACCGCCGCACTGCGCAGCGGCGATTACCGGGTGGCCGGATCGCTGGCCTATGCCGAGCACTGCCAGGCCTGCCATCGCGCCGACGGCCGCGGCATGCCGCGCGTCTATCCGGCCCTGGCCGGCAACTCGATCGTGTTCGCCGATGATCCCAGCTCGCTGGTCCAGGTGACCCTGATCGGCGGCCGCACGCCGCATACGCCGCATGACCGCATGGCCTTCACCATGCCCGGCTTCGAGCAGCTGCCGAACGCGAAGCTGGCACAGATCCTGACTTTCATCCGCAGCAGCTGGGGCAACCAGGCCAGCGCGGTGAGCGAGGTCGACGTGGCGCGGATGCGCCGGGTGGTACGCGACAAGCCGGTGCACTACGTTCCGCAGGAGGCCACACGATGAAGCGCTCGCGCAGACGTTCCCGCCTGCTGATCGGCAGCGCGATCACCATGGCGCTGCTGGCCGGTGCTGGCACCCTTGCCTATCGCCACCTGTACCCGGACCTGGATGCCGCCGTGGCCAGCACGATGGATATCCTCGATGCGCACGGCAAGGTGGTCGGCCACTACCACGCGCCCAGTGCCGAAGAGATCGCCGGGCTGGGCAATGCCGAGTCGGTGATGCTGGGTCGCCGCCTGCTCAACGAAACCGCGAGGCTGCTGCCGGACAATGTCGGCAACGATCTGAACTGCAATTCGTGCCACATGGCCGAAGGCAAGCGACCGTTCGGCAACCACTATTTCAACACCGGCGGTGGTGCCTATCCGCGTTACATGCCCCGCCCGGGCAAGGTGATCGGACTGGCCGAGCGCATCAATGGCTGCCTGCAGCGTTCGATGAACGGCAAGCCTCTGCCGAAGGACGCACCGCAGATGCGCGCGATGCTCGACTACATGGCGTGGTTGAGCAGCCCCGTGCCAGACGGTGCAAAGGTCGCCGCCCCCAGCGAAGGGCCGATCGACAGCACGCTGACACCGGACCCGATCCGCGGCCAGGCGCTGTACGCCGTGCAGTGCGCAGCGTGTCACGGCGACAACGGCGAAGGCCGGCGCGACGCCAGCGGTGACATCGCCTTCCCGCCGCTGTGGGGCGACCACAGCTTCAACATCGGTGCGGGCATGGCGCGCCTCTACAAGGCCGCCGGCTTCATCAAGCACAACATGCCACCGGCAGTGACCCGCGAGCCCCCGCTCGGGCAACAGTTGCTGCCCGACCAGGATGCCGTGGACATCGCCAGCTACTTCATCAACCAGCCGCGACCGGACTTCGCCAACAAGACCAAGGACTGGCCGCGCGACCCGAAGCCCAAGGACGCGCGCTACTGAGCACGCCGCGGGTCAGCGCTTGACCAGCTCGACCCGGCGGTTGCGCGCCTTGCCGTCCTCGCTGCCGTTGTCGGCCACCGGTTTGTCGGCGCCGAAGCCGGCTGCCCGCAGGCGGTCAGGCGCGAAGCCCTGGGCGGTGAGCGCGGCCACCACCGACGTCGCACGGTCCTGCGACAGGGTGCGGTTGTGTGCTGCGGCACCGCTGTTGTCGGTGTGGCCTTCAATCGAGAGCTTCAACGAAGGATCGCCACGCAGAAGGTCCAGCACCTTCGCCAGCTGCGGTTCGGAGGTTGGCAGGATCTGTGCCTTGTCAGTGGCAAAGTTGACCTGGATCGCCACCCGGCCATCACTGTCGAGCTTCTTCTTCAGCGCATCGGCCGGCAGCAGCGCCGCTGTCTGCGCGAATCCCTTGCGCTCGGCCACCACCCAGCCGGCACTGAGGTATTCCAGCCGCGCGTGCACCCACAACTGGCGGCCATCGGCCAGGTCCACGCGGTAGACCACGCTGTCGTAGTTGTTCCAGTTGTAGCTGGCGGATTCGCTGTAGGCCGACTGCACCTGCTTCGAAACGCCCTCGGCGGCCTCGAGCGGAATACGGCCCTCGAACACCTTGGTGCCCTTTGCCTGCTCCATCATCGCTTCGAGGTTGCGGCGTACTTCATGCATCGAGTACTCACGCTCGCCCTTGTCGAAGTCGGCAGCGAAGATGCGGCCCTCGACCTGCTCGAAATGATCGCCGGTCCAGAACGGGAAGGCATCGAAGTCACGCTGCTTGGCCTTGTTGCGGTCGCGATAGCCGGCGGGCAGGGACAGGTGCGGGAAGGTCTCCAGCCACTGTGCGGTGGCCTTGAATGGCACTTCATCCACCACCACCAGGCCGGCGCCGTTGCTGTCGACTTCCAGCTGCACCCAGACGTTGCGGTTGGCCTGGCGCAGTACGTAGACCGTGGTCGGTGCATCCTGTTCACCGTTCACCGCATCGATGAATCCGCCACCGATCTCGCCTTCCAGCTGCGGGCCGTAGTAGATGTCGCGCCGCAGCGTGCCTTCGAACACCTTGCGGCCACCGGCGGCGGTGATCACGCCATCGAAATTGCGCTGCACTTCCAGTGCGGAGAACGTTTTGTCGGGAGCGCCCTGGGAGTCTGCAACGATGCGTGCCGACCAGCTCGGCCCCTCCACCCAGTGCACGCCGTCGCCCATGCGGAACGGGAAGCGTGCCCAGGCGCGTGGGTGCGGGGCGTTCTGTGGCGCGTAGCCCTGCGGCAGGCTGAAGAACGGCAGCTCGCCCAGCACGGCGTCACTCAGTGGCACGCTGGCGATATCGAACGGCACCTGCGGTACTGGTTTGCCATCGCGATCGGTCAGGCCCGCGCCCTCGGCAGGTGCCGGAGATCCCGCTGACGTGACGGCCGGCGCTGCGGTCTCGCCCGCCGTCGGTGGTGCCACCGGTGCCACCTGTTCGTCTGGCGGCGTGCGGTTGCACCCCGCCAACAGCACCAGGGCTGCGCCCCCCAACCAGATCTTCGATCGCATCTGCATCGCCACCACCTCAGGTCCATTGAAACGCCGAGCATACCCGAAGGCCGTGACCGGCCCCACAGTGCCATCGTAGTTGCGCGGCCACGTCATGCCGATGTCATTGGCGCTGCCGACACTCGGGGGCTTCCCTCCCTTGCAGGTCCGGTTTCGATGCGAACGATTGCGCGCTTTCCCCGTATTTCGCTGCTTGCCCTGCTGATCGCCCCCGCACTGGACGCCCTGGCCGAAGCACCGCAGGGCGAGGCGGCCGAAGCGCGCAGCAGTGATGCCCGTACCCTGGACCAGGTGCAGGTGATCGGCCAGGCCACCAGCTACGCCAAGACCTCGGTACGCGCGGAGACGCTGAACCGGCAGACAGTGATGAGCAGCGTCAACGACGCGCTCAACGAAGTACCCGGCGTGGTGGTCAGTGAAGCCGATGCGACAGGTTCTTCGGTATGGGGCACGCAGATCAGCATGCGCGGCTTCGTCACCAACCGCGATACGCAGCAGATTGGTACCACCATCGACGGCCTGCCGAACGGTGGTTCGGGCTACGGCGGCGGCTCGCTGGCCAACCGCTACATCGACACCCTCGACCTGGAGACGGTGGAGGTCAGCCAGGGCACCGCCGATATCTCCTCGCGCTCGAACGAGGCGCTGGGCGGCACGCTCAACTTCCTCACCAGCGATCCGCTGCAGGACAGCCGCCTGCGCTTCGTGGTCGGCGCCGGTGACAACGATGCGCGCAAGTACTACGTGCGCTACGACACCGGCCTGCTCGGCGGCCACACCCGTGCCTGGGTCAGCGCCTCCTCGTCGAAGGTGCACGACTGGATCGACGGCACCGGTCACGCCAGCAACGACCACATCGCCGGCAAGTTCATCACCGAACTGGATCGCTGGACGCTGACCGGCTACCTGTCCTACAACGACGCCGACGAGCCCGAATACACCAGCGTTTCGCCGACGGGCTTCGCCACCAACCCGAAGCGCGACAACCTGGTGGGCACCCTGACCGGCATCCCGTACCTGGACCAGAACTACCGCTCCGGTTCGCGTGCGCTGCGCGAGAACACCTTCGGGTACCTGCGCGCGGCGTTCGATGGCGGCAATGGATTCAAGGCCTCGATGGCCGCCTACGGGCACCGCATGCAGGGCCGTGGCGACTGGCTGCCACCGTACCTGGCACAGGTCAGCGATGACGGTGCGGGCCGCCCCGAGTCGGAGTACATCGGAGGAAAGACCGTGTACGGCGGCAGCAACCGTGGCCAGATCTTCTTCGTCAATCCCGACGGCAGCGCCGCACAGCGCCTGGCCAGCTGCACGCCGCGGCCGGGCTTCACCGCCGAGTACGATCCGAACTGCTACGCCGGCAATGTACTTGGCGCGCAGTCGTATCGCCATACCCACTACGACAACGACCGCGTGGGCGTGACCGCTGACGTCGAGTGGCGGCAGACCTTCGGCGCGCTCGACAACACCATCCGTGGCGGCCTGTGGGTGGAGAAACTGGACCGTTCGGCGCGCCGCGACTGGCATCGCCTGCTCGCTGTCGGCCAGAGCATCGACTTCGACCACCAGCCGTACTGGGTGCAGTTCGAGGACAAGTACAAGGTCGACGAGCAGATGTACTACGTCGAGGACGTGGCCCGCTTCGGTCCGTTCAGCGCGCGCCTGGGCGTGAAGCAGTTCTTCGTCGACCAGTTGCGCCGCCGCGTGATCGGTGCCAGCGAGCACGTGACCTCCGACTCCAGGTCCGATCCGCTGCTGTCCACCGGCGTCACCTGGGCGCCGGGCGTGGAAGGCATGGAGCTGTTCGCCGGCTTCTCGCAGAACTTCGCCGCGATTCCGTCCGGCGTGCTTGGTGAAACCGACCCGCAGCGCTTCCGCAACGTCGAGCCCGAAACCGCCGACAACATCGAAGTGGGCATGCGCATCAGCCGCTGGCCGCTGACCGCCTCGGTCACGCTGTACAACATCAAGTTCGACAACCGCATCGTCTACCTGCCGGCGGGCTTCGTCAGCGGTATCGATTACCTGGGCGAGACCGACGGTGTCTACGAGAACTTCGGTGGCGTGGAAAGCAACGGCCTGGAAGCGGCGTTCGGTTATGGCTGGGACAATGGCTGGCGGATCAACGCGGCCTACACCTACAACCGCTCCAAGTACCTGGGCAGCGGCACTGCCGCACGTGATGCCCAGCTGGGCATCGTCGACGGCGCCAAGGTGATCGGCCAGCCGGAGAACACCCTGGTGCTGTCGGCCGACTGGCAGGGCGCCAACTGGAACTTCGGCCTCTCCGGCCGCTACCTGGGCACGCGCTACCTCGATGCCGCCAACGTCAACAGGCTGCCGTCGGCCACGGTGTTCAACGCCAACATCGGCTTCGACCTGCAGGGCCTGTCGCCACGGCTGAAGGGCTTGGGTGCCAACCTGGTGGTGAGCAACCTCACCGATAAGCGGTATCTTGCAGGGGTGGACGGCCGCGACAACGCCTTCATCGGCGCTCCGCGCACCGTCGGCATCTCCTTCCGCGTGGACCTGTGAGTGAGCCCGTGACCGATATCGGCCGACGCCGGTTGTTGCAGGCCGGCGTTGCCGCCGGCCTTTCTCCGCTGCTGCCCAGCATCGCCCGAGCCGCAGCGATCGCCCCTGCCGCGCAGACGCGCAGCCTGGAAGACCTGCAGCACATCGTGGTGTTCATGCAGGAGAACCGTTCGTTCGACCACTACTTCGGCACGCTGCCGGGGGTACGTGGCTTCGGTGATCGGTTCGTCGCCCCGGCCGCCGCGCTGCAAGCAGGTGGCCGCACCCGCAGCCTGTGGCTGCAGCCCGATGCCAGCGGCGAGCGAGCGATCGCGCCGTTCCCGCTGGATACCGCCGCGCACTTCGGCTACATGCGCGTGGAAGGTACGCCGCATACCTGGCCCGATGCGCAGCGCGCCTGGGACCATGGCCGCATGGGGCAATGGCCGAAGGCCAAGCAGAACCACTCGATGGGCTACTTCCAGCGCAGCGACCTGCCGTTCCAGTTCGCGCTGGCCGATGCCTTCACGATCTGCGATGCGTACCACTGCGCCATGCAGGCCGGCACCAACCCGAACCGGGTGTTCCTGTGGACCGGCCACAACGATGCACAGGCCCGTGCCGGTGGCCCGGTAATCGCCAACTCGCATGACAACTTCCCCGAACACGGCGGGCATCCGGCGTCGTACCGCTGGACCAGCTATGTCGAGCGCCTGCAAAACGCCGGCGTGTCCTGGCAGATCTACCAGGACATGGCCGACAACTTCACCGACAACCCGCTGGCCGGCTTCGAGGCGTTCCGTCGTGCCTACAGCGCGGCACCCGGACATGATCCGCAGCTGCGCGAACGCGCTGTCAGCACCCGTGGCCTGCCACAGCTGCGCCAAGACGTACTCGACGGGCGCCTGCCTCAGGTCAGCTTCATCATCGCCGATGCCGCCGGCAGCGAACATCCCGGCCCGTCCAGCCCGGCCCAGGGCGCGGCCTATACCGCGCGCGTGCTGGATGCGCTGACCGCCGATCCGGAAGTGTGGAGCCGCACCGCCCTGCTGCTGATGTTCGACGAGAACGACGGATTCTTCGACCACATGCCGCCACCGGCCCCTCCCTCAGCGGTGAACGGTGGATGGGCAGGTGCCTCGTCGGTCAGTACCGAGGGCGAGTATCACCGTCATCCCGCACCGGGCGACGAGAAGTACGATGCCGCCGAACTGCGCGGGCGCCCGTATGGTCTCGGTCCGCGTGTGCCGCTGTACGTGATTTCGCCGTGGAGCCGCGGCGGCTGGGTCGATTCGCAGGTGTACGACCACACCTCGGTCATGCGCCTGATCGAACGTCGCTTCGGCGTGGCCGCACCGGACATCTCGCCGTGGCGCCGTGCGGTCTGCGGGGATCTGAGCAACGCGTTCGACTTCGCCCAGCGTGATACCCGGCCGTTCGTGCGCGGCCTGCCGGACGTGAGCGCGGTGGCCGCGCGTGCCGCCGCCCTGCCGGGACGCACCGTGCCCGCGTTGCCCGAGGGACTGAAGCCGGCGAAACAGGAAAGCGGTGTACGCCCGGCGCGTGCCCTGCCCTACCGGCCGCAGGCATCGATCGCTGCGGTCGACGCTGCGGGCGTGGATCTGACGTTGTCCTGCGAAGGCGCAGCGGCTGTGCTGCATGTCTACGACCGGCTGCGGCTGGATGCGGTGCCACGCCGCTACACGCTGCTGCCCGGTAGGCCGCTGCGCGAGCGCTGGCCGCTGGATGCCCAGGGCCGCTATGACCTGTGGTTGCTCGGCCCGAACGGCTTCCACCGCCACTTCAAGGGCAGTGCCAAGGCATCCGCGGTCCAGGCCACGGTCGAGCGTGCGGATGGCCAGCTGCGGCTGCGCCTGCGCAACCTGGGTGACAGCGCGCAGCAGGTGCGCGTGCAGGCGGGGGCCTATGCCGGGCACATGCCCGAGCAGACGCTGGCGCTGCCGGCGCACGCGGAGACCTCGATCGCCTGGGATGCGCCCCCTACCGCAGGCTGGTACGACCTGCAGCTCAGCGCGGGTGAAAGCGTGCTGCGCCTGGCCGGACGCGCCGAGGATGGCCGCCCCGGCACCAGCGACCCGGCAATGGGAAGCGAGCCATTGCGCTTCGATCACGATTAGGCAATCACGCCCTTATGGAGCCGAGCACGGCTCGGCTCTACACAAGCGAAGCAACACTGGATTGGCGCAGACCCAAGCCGCGCCCGTCTACCCGCGATCCGGACACGCGCCTACGCTTGTCTCCTCGGTGGCCGCCACGGGCGCCCTTCGCGTCACGGCCCTGCCGTTGCGACCCCGCTCCAGTGCTGTGCGCCCTGCCGGTGTTGTCGCCCAGGCAGACGTCCGACCGGCGCCCTCTGGAGACCGTCATGAACCAAGCCCTGATCCCCTTCGATACCGATCCGCTGGAAACGCGGGAGTGGCGTGAATCGCTGGAGGCGGTGATGCAGGCCGGCGGCCGGCCGCGCGCGCACTACCTGATCGACCAGCTGAGCGATCTGGACGCCCAGCAGCACGGCGACCTGCATACCCGTGCTTGGACCGCCTACGTCAACACCATCCCGCCCGAGCGCCAGCCGGCCTACCCCGGTGACCTGGCCATCGAGCGCCGCCTGAACGCGATGATCCGCTGGAACGCGATGGTGATGGTGCTGCGCGCCGGCAAGCACTCCAACGTCGGTGGCCACATCGCCACCTACCAGTCCGCGGCGGTGCTGTACGACGTGGGCTTCGATCACTTCTTCCGTGGCCGCACCGATACCTTCGACGGCGACATGATCTACATCCAGGGCCACTCCGCACCGGGCATCTATGGCCGCGCGTACGTCGAAGGCCGCATCGATCCGGCACGGATGGACAACTTCCGCCGTGAAGCCGGTCGCGAAGGCCTGTCCTCGTATCCACACCCACGCCTGATGCCGGAGTTCTGGCAGTTCCCCACCGTGTCGATGGGACTGGGCCCGCTGACCGCCGCCTACCAGGCGCGCTACATGCGCTACCTGGAATACCGCGGTCTGAAAGAACACCAGGGCCGCAAGGTCTGGGCCTTCCTCGGTGACGGCGAGATGGACCAGCCCGAATCGCTGGCGGCGATCTCGCTGGCCGGCCGCGAGCGGCTGGACAACATCGTGTTCGTGGTCAACTGCAACCTGCAGCGCCTGGATGGTCCGGTACGCGGCAACGCCAAGGTCATCCAGGAACTGGAAGGCACCTTCCACGCAGCCGGCTGGAACGTGATCAAACTGATCTGGGGTAGCGGCTGGGACGACCTGCTGGCCCGCGACCACAGCGGCCTGCTGCGCCAGCGCATGATGGAATGCGTGGACGGCGACTACCAGACCTTCAAGTCGCAGAGCGGCGCCTATGTGCGCGAGCATTTCTTCGGCCGCCACCCTGAGCTGCTGGAACTGGTCGCGCACATGAGCGACGACGATATCTGGGCGCTGGCGCGTGGCGGCCATGATCCGCAGAAGGTCTTCGCTGCCTACCAGCAAGCGGTGAACACCAGCGGCCGGCCGACGGTGATCCTGGCCAAGACGGTCAAGGGTTTCGGCATGGGCGAAGCCGGCGAAGGCCAGAACATCAACCACCAGCTGAAGAAGATGAGCGCCGATGCGGTGCGTGCCTTCCGCGATCGTTTCAACCTGCCGGTCAGCGACGAGCAGCTGGAGGACATGCCGTATCTGCGTCCGGAGCCGGGCAGCCCCGAGGCGACCTACTTCGCCGAGCGCCGCCGCATCCAGGGCGGCCAGCTGCCGGCGCGGCTGGCGAAGGTCGATCCGCTGCCGCTGCCGCCGCTGTCGATCTTCAACACCCAGCTGCAGGGCAGTGGAGATCGCGGCCAGTCCACCACCATGGGCTTCGTGCGCATCCTCACCCGCCTGCTGAAGGACCCGGACCTGGGCAGGCTGGTGATTCCGATCGTGCCCGATGAATCGCGCACCTTCGGCATGGAAGGCCTGTTCCGCCAGATCGGCATCCACTCCTACCTGGGCCAGTTGTACACACCGCAGGATGCCGGCCAGCTGAGCTACTACAAGGAGGCCAAGGACGGCCAGATCCTGCAGGAAGGCATCAACGAATCCGGAGCGATCTGTTCGTGGATCGCCGCCGGCACCGCCTACAGCAATCACGGCCTGGCCACGATTCCGTTCTATATCTTCTATTCGATGTTCGGCCTGCAGCGCGTTGGCGACCTCGCTTGGGCCGCCGCCGATGCACGTACGCGCGGCTTTCTGCTCGGTGCCACGTCGGGCCGCACCACGCTGATGGGCGAAGGCCTGCAGCACGATGACGGCCACAGCCACGTGCTGTCGTCGGTGATTCCCAGCTGCGTGTCCTACGACCCGACCTACAACTACGAGCTGGCGGTGATCATCCACGACGGCCTGCGCCGCATGTATGTCGAGCAGGAAGACATCTACTACTACATCACCGTGCTCAACGAGAACTATCCGCAGCCGGCACTGCCCGAAGGTGCCGAGGCCGGCATCCTGAAGGGCCTGTACCTTCTGCATCCGGCACCGGCCGACAACGCCTCGCAGCCGCGCGTGCAGTTGATGGGCAGCGGCGCAATCCTGCGCGAAGTGGAAGCGGCGGCTGCGCTGCTGCAGCAGGACTTCGGTGTCGCCAGCGATGTCTGGAGCGCGACCAGCCTGACCGAACTGCGTCGCGACGGCCTCGCCGTCGAGCGCTGGAACCTGCTGCACCTGGCCGAGAAACCGCGCGTACCCTACGTGCAGCAGTGCCTGCTGGGCCACGAAGGCCCGGTGGTGGTGGCCACCGACTACATGAAGATCGTCGGCGACCAGATCCGTCCCTTCATCAACGACCGCCGCTTCACCGCATTGGGCACCGATGGCTTCGGCCGTTCCGACACGCGTGAATCACTGCGCACGTTCTTCGAAGTGGATCGTCACTTCATCGTACTGGCCGCCCTGAAGTCGCTGGCCGATGAAGGCCGCATCGAGCGCTCGCGGATGCAGCACGCCATCGACAGGTACGGCATCGACTCCGGCAAGCGCGATCCGGCCGCGGCGTAAGGCGGCTGCATTCGCCACGCCCGCGGTACGGGCGTGGTGTATGCATCGCTAGGGCACCCGCTTGAACAGATTGGTCTGCAGGATCGGCGTACCGTCGTGGCCGTAGAACGCCTTGGTCTCGGTCATCGTCGTGCGGTCGGCGGCCACGGTATAGATGCGGGTGGACGCGGGCGTGCCATGGTCCACCAGCTGCATCACCAGGGTGTTCGGCGCCGGCAGTTTCAGGTTGGCCTTGTCCGCGCCGTAGGTGCCGGACAAAGGCCCCGGCGTGCCGTCGAGGGACAGCGTGCCATCGGACTTCATGGTCATGCCGTCGTGCAGGACGATGTCGACGTGCGAACTCCAGCGTCCACTCCCGGCATCCTTGAATTCCAGCACCACTTGTTTCGGGCGCTGCGCCTCGGGCAGCGCCGAGGTGGCAAGGTCCAGCGACCAGCGTCCCAGCAGCGGTGAGGGCGAAGCCTCCACGGCCAGCGCCGGAACGGCGGCCAGCGAAAGCGCAGACAACAACACAGCGGACAGCAGCTTCATACGTTGCTCCGTTCCCGTGAAGAAGATGCTGCGTGAAGCGCTGTGGGGCGCAGCATCCGGATCCTGCACAGCATCGGCGCCCCGCACAAGGCAGGGCGCTGAACGGCCGGCAACCTCATTCGCGCCTCCCGTGTGTTCGGCCTCACGACTAGAACCAAAACGCTCTTGTTGCCCATAATAGTTACGTTATAACATTTCACGCTATTTTCACGGAGCGTGTCATGCGTCGCCATCTGCTTGCTGCAGCCATCCTGCTTGCCGTCCACACCGCCCATGCGGCGGACGAGCGCACCCTTCCCACCCTCCAGGTCGAGGCCTCCCAGCCCTCGCGCATCGACAGCCGGGTCACCGTCGACAACCCGCATGCGCAGAACCGCACCCTGGGCAACCTGCTGGAGCACGTCTCCGGCGTGCAGAGCAGCGCCTTCGGCCCGAATGCCGGCGCGCCGGTCATCCGCAGCCTCAGTGGCAACCGCGTGCAGATCCTGCAGGATGGCCAGTCCATCCTTGGCATGAACGCGATCAGCGGCGACATCAACATCCCCTTCGATCCACTGTTCGTGCGCAGCGTCACTGTCAACAAGTCCTCCGACACCGTGCGCTACGGCGGCAACGCGATCGGCGGCAGCGTGGAGATCGATTCCGGCCTGATCTCGCGCAGCATGGAAGACAAGGACCAGTCGATGGAACTGGTCCTGCGCAAGGGCGTCAATGCTGCAGACGCGCAGGGCTTCCGCATGAACTTCAACAACCAGCGCAACGTCTCGACCAACCTGCAGGTCTCTCGGCAGCGCATCTCGCACTACGACATCCCCGGCAACAGCAAGGCCAGTGTCTGCAACTCCCGCCTATTTCCGCCGGCCGGTGGCGTGAACTCTGCGCTGGCCGACAGCTGCCAGAAGGAAGCGCGCGTGCAGCAGATCTACAACAAGGCCTCGCAGCCGTACATCGACCAGTTCATGACCGAGAACCCGGACTGGGCCGATGGTGACTTCTCGTTCTACACCAACAGCCCGACCTCGGTCTGGCAGCGCCGTACCTACATCAACCCGGTCAATCCGGCCTATGTCGCCGGCACGCCGTCATACGTACAAAAACAGATCAACAATGATGTGACGCCCGACTACCATCACCGGCTGGGCAACAGCTACGCGCGCAACTCGCAGGTAGCCATCGGCTCCACGTTGTTCTTCGACCGCGGCTACGTTGGTTTCAGTATCGATGCCAAGGACAGCGAATACGGTGTGCCGGGCTTCTCGATGCAGAACCTGTCGTTCGGTTCCAACTATGCCGACGGGCTGCCGGTGGGTGTGGTAATCAGGCAGCAGCGCTACGCGCTGGAAGCGCTGCTGCGCGATCCGCTGCCGGGGCTGGAGCGTGCCGAACTGCGTGTTTCGAAGCTCGACAATACCTCCGGCGAGCGGCTGGGCACTTCCAGGGCCAACGACTACGATTTCGAGAGTACCCAGGCCGAACTGCTGCTCAGCCACCAGCGGCTCGGACCGCTCAGCGGCCTGCTCGGTTTCAGCCACCAGTCGCGTGACGTGACCGGCAGTGGCTCGCTGCGCTATCTGCCTGATGTGGATTCCCGCAGCAACGCCGTGTTCCTGAAGGAAACGCTGGACGTCGGCTGGGCCACCTTCGACGCCGGCGTGCGCCACGAGCGTGTCGATCACGAACTGAAACCGAGCCGCTTCACGACCGCGCGCAATGCTGCCAACACGAAACTGCAGGATCGTTCCTACCGGCTCAACAGCTACAGCGTGGGTTCGTATGTCGAGCTCGGTCCGTTGTTCGCGGCCAAGGTGCGCTACTCGTCCTCGCAGCGCGCACCGGAGATCAATGAGTTGTATGCGAGCAACGCGCACTACTCGGTGATGACCCAGGAAGAAGGCAACCAGAATCTTGAGCCGGAACGCGCGAAGAACCTCGAGCTGACCGGCCTGTTCCACGTAGGCGGTTTCGAACTGTCGGCCACCGCCTACCGGATGAAGTACGAGAACTATCTCTACCTCGGCTATTCCGGCGTGCAGACGGCCAACCGCCTGCCACTGAAGTACTGGAAACAGACCGACACCACGGTGAAGGGGTTCGAGATCGACGCATCGCAGGCTTTGGACCTCGGCCGCTATGGCACGTTGAACGTGTCCGCCTTCGCCGACCTGGTGAAGAACAAGGCCGATCGTCCCGATGCACTGCGCGCGCACAACGATGGTGAGTACCTGCCGAACATGCCGACCAACCGTTACGGCGCCACCGTGCAGTGGCAACGCGAAGGCTGGAAGGCGCAGCTGTCCAGCACCTACTACGACACGCAGAAGTACCTCGGCCGCAACGTCAGCGAAGAGATTCCGCTCGACGCGTTCAACCTGGTCGACCTGCAGGTCAGCCGTGAACTCCCGGTGCGCAACAGCTACATCGCCGGCATGGAAGTGTTCGTCAACGGCAGCAACCTGCTCAATGAGGAAGCGCGCCCGCACAACTCGCCGCTGAAGTACATCGCGCCGTTGCCTGGGCGTGGGTTCCAGGTGGGGGTGACGGTGAAGCTCTGACGGTCAACCAATGGCGCCGCCCGCGGTTCAATGAACTGCGGGCTCGGCGCAGTAGCGGCGATGTTGCGCTTCAAACCCGGTCTGATCCACCATCAGCAGAAAATAGAGATGGAAAGGAACTGGATGCGTCCCCTTCTACTTGGCGTGTTGCTGTGCCTGTCGTCCGGCGCAAACGCGGCCTCCGCGATCGTTTACGACGACGATGGCCGCTACGGCTACGCGATGAACCACGGCACGCTGTCGGCTGCGATGCAGCGCGCACTGCAGCACTGCGCCGTTCGGTCCCGCAACTGCGCACAGACGTCCACGACCACCGCGGTGGGATATTCGGCGATCGCTGTCGGCACCGTCGCCATGGGCTTCGCACTTGGGGAAAAGACGGCGGACGCCGCACAACGCAAGGCGGAAAGGATGTGCAGGCAGCGCGCCAATGACTGCACGCTGGCCATTCTCTGGCGCGAAACGCCGGGCGACATCGCGCTGTCCGCTCATCCTGGTCATCGGGTGCCGGAGCCCAGGCTCTACTCCTTGCCCGAAGTCGGGAAGGCCACGCCCAGCAGCATCGACTAGGTCCTCGCGGCGCGGCGGTTTTTACTGCGTTGAACAAAGAAAAACGCCTGCAGATCGAGGATCTGCAGGCGCTTCTTTGTATCTGGCGGAGTGAGAGGGATTCGAACCCTCGATAGAGCTTTTGACCCTATACTCCCTTAGCAGGGGAGCCCCTTCGGCCACTCGGGCATCACTCCGGGGTTTTCTCCGCGTCTGGTGCGTTGCACCTCAGCGGGGCGTGAATCATAACGTTAATCGAGTGCGAAGGTAAAGCGTTATTCGGCAGAATTTTCGCTACCGGTGCCACCGGCTTCGTCACCGCGCTGGATGCGCTGATAGATCTCTTCGCGATGCACAGCGACGTCCTTCGGCGCGGTGATGCCGATACGCACCTGGTTGCCCTTGACGCCAAGCACGGTGACGCTCACCGAGTCACCGATCATCAGGGTTTCGCCGACGCGGCGAGTCAGGATCAACATTTTTGCAAGTCTCCATGGAACCGTGTGGAAGGGTATCCCCCACCGGCTTGACGCTCCGTCAAGAAGCGCTACCACGACAAAGGGAAAAGATTTCGCAATGGTACCGTCAGCCGTCCCGCTCCTACAAGGAGGGGGACGGCCAGGTTCATCACAGGCGGGGGCTGACCCATTCGACGACTGCAGCCAGCGCAGTGGCAAGGGCGGGCCCGTCCTCGCCACCACCCTGGGCGAGGTCCGGGCGTCCGCCGCCCTTGCCCCCGATCTGACTGGCGATATGGGACAACAGTTCCCCGGCCTTGACCTTGCCCATTGCGCTGCCGTTCACACCCGCGACCAGGGCGGCCTTGCCGTCCTGGGCGCCGGCCAGCACGATCACCGCATCGCCCAGCTGCTGCTTGAGGCGGTCCATGCCGTCACGCAGGGCCTTGGCGTCGAAGCCCTCCAGACGGGCCGCCAGCACCTTCACGCCGGCAACCTCGACGGCCTGGCCGGACAGGTCGGCCGTGGCACCTGCGGCGACCTTGGCCTTCACGGCTTCCAGTTCGCGCTCCAGCTGCTTCTGGCGCTGGCCAAGGGCACGGATCTTCTCGACCACATCGGCTGCACTGCCGCCGAGCAGGTCGGCGGCCTCGGCCAGCCGGGCCTCTTCGGCGTCCACGTAGTCCAGGGCGCCCTGGCCGGTGACGGCCTCGATGCGGCGCACGCCGGCGGAGACACCGCCCTCGGAGGTGATCTTGAACAGGCCGATGTCGCCAGTACGGTTGACGTGGGTGCCACCGCACAGCTCGGTGGAGTAGTCCCCCATCTTCAGTACGCGCACGTTTTCGCCGTACTTCTCGCCGAACAGCGCCATCGCACCGAAGTCCAGCGCTTCCTGCATGCCCATGTTGTGCACTTCGGCGGCGTTGTTGGCGCGCACCTGCTGGTTGACCTTGCGCTCGATCACGGCCAGCTCTTCCGCGCTGATCGGCTGGAAGTGCGAGAAGTCGAAACGCAGGCGATCCGGGGCGACCAGCGAGCCCTTCTGCTGCACGTGGGTGCCCAGCACTTCGCGCAGAGCGGCATGCAGCAGGTGGGTGGCCGAGTGGTTGAGGATGGTGGCGCCACGGCGCTCGCCATCGACCTGGCCGGACAGGACGTCGCCAACCTTCAGGCCACCTTCGGACAGGGTGCCGACGTGGCCATGGAACTGGCCGGCGAACTTCTGGGTATCGTCCACCGCCAGGCGCACGCCGTTGCCGGACAGCACGCCGGTGTCGCCGACCTGGCCACCGGATTCGGCGTAGAACGGGGTCTGGTCGGTGATCACGATGACCGCATCACCGGCATCGGCCGACCGCACCGGACGACCGTCCTTCAGCACGGCCAGCACGGTCAGGCCATCGGCCTGCAGGCGGTCATAGCCGAGGAAGCGGGTTGGGCTGAGGGTCGCCACCAGCTCTGCCGGCAGGGTCACACCGCCGCCGAACTTGCCGGCCGCACGTGCGGTTTCGCGCTGCTGTTCCATCGCAGCATCGAAGCCGACGATGTCGACGGTCAGGTCACGCTCGCGGGCGATGTCCTGGGTCAGGTCGAGCGGGAAGCCATAGGTGTCGTACAGGCGGAAGGCGTCAACGCCCGGGATCACGCCATTGCTGACCTTGCCCGCGACGTCTTCGAAGATCTTCATGCCAGCATCGAGGGTTTCAGCAAAACGCTCTTCCTCGGCCTGCAGTGCGCGGGTGACGGTGTCCACCGCCGCCGGCAGTTCCGGATAGGCCTCGCCCATCTGCTCGACCAGGGTCGGCACAAGCTTGCTGAAGAACGGCTGGCGCACGCCCAGCATCCAGCCGTGGCGCAGGGCGCGGCGGATGATACGGCGCAGCACGTAACCACGGCCTTCGTTGGACGGCAGCACGCCATCGACGATCAGGAACGAGCAGGCACGGATGTGATCGGCGATCACGCGCAGCGACTTGTTCTCCAGGTCGGCGGTGCCGGTCAGCTCCGAGGCCTTGCGGATCAGCGCCTGGAACAGGTCGATCTCGTAGTTGGTATGCACGTGCTGCAGGATCGCTGCCAGGCGCTCCAGGCCCATGCCGGTATCCACGCACGGGGCCGGCAGCGGCACCAGGGTGCCGTCGGGCTGGCGGTCGAACTGCATGAACACCAGGTTCCAGATCTCGATGAAGCGGTCACCGTCTTCATCCGGAGAACCCGGGGGGCCACCGGCGATATGGTCGCCGTGGTCGTAGAAGATCTCGGTGCACGGGCCACAGGGGCCGGTGTCAGCCATCTGCCAGAAGTTGTCCGAGGCGAACGGTGCACCCTTGTTGTCGCCGATGCGCACGATGCGCGCTTCCGGAATGCCGACCATGTCGCGCCACAGTTCGTAGGCTTCGTCGTCGGTCTGGTACACGGTGACCAGCAGGCGCTCGGCCGGCAGCTTCCAGACCTGGGTCAGCAGCTCCCAGGCCCAGGCGATCGCGTCCTTCTTGAAGTAGTCGCCAAACGACCAGTTGCCCAGCATTTCGAAGAAGGTGTGATGGCGCGCGGTGTAGCCGACCTGGTCGAGGTCGTTGTGCTTGCCGCCGGCGCGCAGGCAGCGCTGGACGTCGGCCGCACGCACATAGCTGCGCTTCTCCGCGCCAAGGAACACGTCCTTGAACTGCACCATGCCGGAGTTGGTGAACAGCAGGGTCGGATCATTGCCCGGCACCAGCGGCGCCGACGGCACGATGGTGTGGCCTTTGCCCTTGAAGAATTCAAGGAAGTCGCTGCGGATCTGGGAGGTCGTGAATTTGGCGGATGCGTTCATTGGGGGCTGGCAGTCTGCGGGCCGGCGGACCCGGACCACCGGCCGCGTTGGCCAGGGTCGCGAGGGACCGCCGAAAACCTAAAGGGTATCAGGCCCGGCGCCGCCAGTCTCAGTCATCCGGGTCGTAGCGGGTCGCGCGACGGATACTGTCGCCGTCGAAGCCGCGCCGGGCCAGCAGATCGGCCGCCTTGCGCCGCTGCGTCAGATCCTGCGGGCCGGCCTCGCCGAAGCGCCGGCGGACCAGATCACGGGCGTTTTCCTGCCAGTCGCCTTCGTAGCTGTCCATCGCCGCGGCAATGGCGGCACTGTCCAGGCCGTGGGTGCCGAGTTCGGCACGGACATGGATCGGCCCATAGCCGGTGTTGGCGCGCATCCGCACCAGGTTCTCGGCGAAACGGGTGTCGTCCTGCCAGCCGGCCTCGGTCAGCTTGGCGACGGCGGCCTGCGCGGCCTCGTCTTCGATGCCACGGGCGGTCAGCTTGCGGGTCAGTTCCTTGCGCGAGTGCTCGCGGCGGACCAGCAGGCCCAGCGCCCGTTGCACGGGGGTCTGCTCACGCGGCCGGCGCTTGCGGCCGGTCGGAATGTCTTCGGCATTGGACATGGGTACTCCAAGGATGGCGCCATCCGTGGCGCCCAGCCCATCCCTGGGCAATTCGAACCTGCGGGACAGGACGACGTCACTGACGGCGCCGCCCTGCCCCACAGCAAGCCTTACTCGTCGTCGCCTTCGTCGTCGCCTTCCTCGCGGGCCGCTTCGGCCGGCTGGAACTTCTCGCGCAGCTCGGCTTCGAGCTTGGCGGCGACGGTGGGGTTGTCGCGCAGATAGCCTCGGGCGTTGTCCTTGCCCTGGCCGATGCGTTCTTCACCGTAGCTGTACCAGGCACCGGCCTTCTCGACCAGCTTGGCATCCACGCCCATGTCGATCAGTTCGCCTTCGCGGCTGATGCCTTCGCCATACAGGATCTCGGTGATGACCTGCTTGAACGGCGGTGCCAGCTTGTTCTTGACGACCTTGATCTTGGTCTGGTTGCCGATGATCTCGTCGCCCTTCTTGATCGCACCGATGCGGCGGATATCCAGGCGGACCGAGGCGTAGAACTTCAGCGCGTTGCCACCGGTGGTGGTTTCCGGGCTCTGGCCCGGCATCATCACACCGATCTTCATGCGCAGCTGGTTGATGAAGATCACCAGCGTGTTGGAGCGCTTGATGTTGCCGGTCAGCTTGCGCAGCGCCTGGCTCATCAGGCGGGCCTGCAGGCCCGGCAGCTGATCGCCCATCTCGCCTTCGATTTCAGCCTTCGGGGTCAGCGCGGCAACCGAGTCGATCACCAGGATGTCGACCGAACCCGAACGGACCAGCATGTCGGCGATTTCCAGCGCCTGCTCACCGGTATCCGGCTGCGACAGCAGCAGGTCGTCCACGTTCACGCCCAGCTTGGCGGCGTAGATCGGGTCCAGCGCGTGCTCGGCGTCGATGAAGGCCGCGGTGCCGCCCATCTTCTGGCATTCGGCGATGGCCTGCAGGGTCAGCGTGGTCTTGCCCGAGGATTCCGGGCCGTAGATCTCGACGACACGGCCCTTCGGCAGACCGCCAATGCCCAGTGCGATGTCGAGCATCAGCGAACCGGTCGGGATGGCTTCGACGGGCTCGACCACACGGTCGCCCATGCGCATCACCGAGCCCTTGCCGAACTGCTTCTCGATCTGGCCCAGAGCTGCAGCGAGGGCGCGCTTCTTGTTCTCGTCCATCGGTTGGGTCCTTGCAGAGGTCGTGTCGTTGGAGGTGCTGTCTTTGGGGGTCTTCTTTGCCATGGGCTCACTTTAAGTCGGACGTATCGCACAGGCTGAGATTCTGCCCGGCGCTTTGAAAAGAATTATCGGACATCCGTACCAACCTCAGTGGAACCAGAGAATCGCCACAAAAGACCGCGGGGTAATGCGTTATGGAACGGGTCACCGGTTGGGTCGCAACAGGCCGCAATAGAGGCCTTCGATCGAGAAGTCCTGGTCCGGCAGCACCTCGATCGGCTTGTAGTCGGGGTTGCGCGGCAGCAGGCGGATACGATCCTTGGCGATCTTCAGCAGCTTGACGGTGATCTCGTCATCGATACGGGCCACCACGATCTGCCCGGAATGGGCGTCGCGGGTGCGGTGCACGCCGATCAGGTCACCGTCGAAGATGCCCTCGTCGATCATCGAGTCGCCCAGCACCTTCAGCAGGTAGTCCGGCGCTGGCGAGAAGAAGACCCGGTCCAACACCACGAAATCGTCCGAGCCGATATCGGCGCCGATCGGCAGGCCGGCCGCAACGCGGCCGAGCACTGGCAGGCGCAGAACGCTGTCGGGCAGACTTGGCTCGGCCAGCTTCTCGACCGGCGGTGCCTGCACCAGGCGGATGCCGCGCGCCTGGCCTGGGATGCGACGGATCGCACCGGCCTGTTCCAGGGCCTCCAGGTGGTACTGGGCCGCGCGCACGCCCTTGAAGCCGAACGCGCGTGCGATTTCCGTCTGCGACGGCGGCGCGCCTTCGCTCTCGATACGCTCGGCGATCAACTGCAGGATCGCCTGCTGGGTGTCGGTCAGGTCCATGGTTAGTAGTATTACTACTAACGCCTCGGACTGCAAGTGCCGGGGGCGACAGGGCGTGCGGACCTGTGGAGCCGGGGCATGCCCGGCAAGCGTCCCCCGGCCAGCCGGCCGGTCGGCGAAGGCGAAGGCAAAAGCAAAGGCAGCCGACTAACCGTCGGCTCTACAGGAATCGCTGCGCGATTCCGCGGTTCCCTTTGGGAACCGCTGCGGCAAGCACACTAGGTGTGCTTGCCGCTTCTCCATATCGAAAACAGGATCCACACGCCGCAGACGCCGGCGCCGATGAAGCCGCAGACCCCCAGCGCCAGCAGCCAGCGGCTGGAAACACCGCCGACGCTGTGCATCACGATCGAGGAGCCGATGATCAGCGCGGCGGTGACGATGCCCATCACCAGCCGGTTCGCTGCGCGGTTCACCTGTTCGCCGAAGCCCTGCAGCGCGCTGGTTTCCACCTTCAGCTGCAGACGACCGCGACGCGCCGCCTGCACCAGCTTGCGCAGGTCGCGCGGCAGCTCACCGGCGAAGTCGACCAGGCCCAGCAGGCTGCGTCGGCCACGCTTGAGCAGCGCCTTGGGCGCATAGCGCTGCAGCACTACCCGCTCCAGGAACGGGCGCGCGGCGCTGGCCATGTCGAAATCCGGGTCCAGCTGGCGCCCCATGCCCTCCAGGGTCAGGAACGCCTTGATCATCAGCGCCAGGTCGGCCGGCAGGGTCAGGCTGTAACTGCGCAGCAGCTGGGTGATGTCACCCAGCATCAGGCCGATGCGCAGGTCCTTCAGCGGCACGCCGCGGTACTGATCGACGAACTGGCTGATGTCGTGCTGCAGCCGGTTCTCGTCCACTTCCACGCCACCGGCCCAGTCCAGCAGTACGTCGGCTACGCCCTGCGGGTCCTGCTCGACCAGACCGTGCAGCAGCTGCGCGACCTGGAAGCGGCGCACTTCCGACAAGGCGCCGACCATGCCGAAATCGATCACGCCGATGCGGCCATCGCGCAGGTAGATGATGTTGCCGGGGTGCGGGTCGGCATGGAAGCTGCCGTCCTCGAGCACCATCTTCAACACGATATTGGCGCCGCGTCGGGCCAGCTCGCGGCGGTCCAACCCGGCCGCGTCGACACCGGCCAGGTCACGCCCAGGAATGCCGTCAACGAAGTCCTGCACGTTCAGGCTCTCGCAGGTCCACTGCCAGTGCACGCTGGGAATCAGGATGTCATCGCGGCCATTGAAGTTGCGCGCAATGCGCTCGGCATTGCGGCACTCGGCGGCGAAATCCAGTTCGCGGCGCAGCGACACGGTGAACTGCTGCACGACTTCGCCCGGGCGATAGCGACGCAGGTCCGGTAGGCGCGCTTCGACGATTTCGGCCAGTCGGGCCAGCAGCCGCAGGTCGGCCTCGACCACGTCGCGGATACCCGGGCGCCGCACCTTCAGTACCACCTCGCGGCCGTCATGCAGGCGCGCGCGGTGGGCCTGCGCCAGCGAGGCGGCCGCCATGGGCGTTTCATCGAGGAAGGCAAAGACCTCGGCTGGCGACGCGCCAAGATCGGCCTCCAGCTGCTCGCGGATATCGGCGTACGGCAGCGCGGGGACCGCGTTCTGCAGCTCGGACAGTTCGGCGATCCATTCCGGTGGCAGCAGGTCGACGCGCGTTGCCAGCACCTGGCCAAGCTTGACGAAAGTGGGACCGAGATCCTGCATCGCACTGCGCACGCGCACCGGCGCCGTCATCCGCAGCAGTTCCTGGCGGTCCTCGTTCCAGTGCAGCAGGCGCCCTGCCCGCTCCAGCGTGGTGGCCAGGCCGATGCGCCGCACCACGTCGCCGAAGCCATAGCGGATCAGGACGACGGCGATTTCCTGCAGTCGGCCCAGGTCACGGACCGTGCCCAGCGTTTCCCACATCATGCGTGCTCCGGACGATTACCGGAGCAGCATGTCACAGCTGGGCGTCGATGCCGCGCAATGCCGCCGCCACGGTTTGCCGGCGGATGGCTTCGCGGTCGCCATCGAACTGGAACAGCTCGGCGCGGGCATAGCCGCCACGGCGCTTCCAGCCGATCCAGACACTGCCCACCGGCTTGTCCGGGCTGCCGCCGCCGGGACCAGCGATACCGGTCACCGCCACCGCGATGCCGGCACCAGAATTGACCAGCGCGCCGGAGACCATTTCCAGCACGGTTTCGCGGCTGACCGCACCGAACTGCTCCAGGGTCTGCGCACGCACGCCGAGCAGGCGCTGCTTGGCTTCGTAGCTGTAGACCACCATGCCGCAGTCGAAGAACGCCGAGGAACCGGCAATGTCGGTCATGCACTTGGCGATCCAGCCACCACTGCAGCTTTCAGCGGTCACCAGCTGCAGCGAGGCCTGCTGCAGGCGCTGCCCGAGCGCGGCGGACTGGGCATTGAGTTCAGCGTCGGTGGGGATGGACATCGGCATGACGGTGGGGTGAAGAACCTGCACGTTGTACCGCAGATGACAGCCTGATGTCGCGCGCCGCCGCGATGGCAGTCGCCGGGCATGGCCCGGCGCTGCCTCACCACTCCGGCAGCTTCTCCGGCAGCAGCGCCCGGATCGGTGCGCCGTCGGCACTGGCGGCCAGCTTTTCGGCTTCGGCGATCGGCAGGTCGACCTGCAGCAGCCAGCCGTCCTCGTCGGCCTGCTCACTGCGGATCACTTCCAGCTGGTGCAGGCGCGCGCGCAGGCGGCCCGCATCCGGCGGCAGGCGCAGTTCGCCGGTGACGTGCTGCAGGCCCAGGCGCTTGCCCAGCACCGCCTGCAGCAGGTCCAGGCCCTGCCCGTCGCGCGCGGAAATCCACACCCGCTCGCGGCGCGACTCGTCCGGGATACCGTCCTGGCCGTCATGGCGGACGTCGGCGCCTTCAATGCGGTCGATCTTGTTGAACACCAGCAACTGCGGCAGATCACCGGCACCGACCGCGGTCAGTACCTCGTCCACCTGGGCGATGCGCTCTTCGCGGTGCGGATCAGCGGCGTCAACCACGTGCAGCAGGAAATCGGCCTCGCGTGCCTCCGACAGCGTCGAGCGGAAGGCGGCAACCAGGTCATGCGGCAGGTCACGGACGAAACCGACGGTGTCCGCCAGCACCACGTTGCCACCGGGCACCGCGATGCGGCGCACGGTCGGGTCCAGCGTGGCGAACAGCTGATCGGCGGCGTAGGCCTCGGCGCCGGTCATGGCATTGAACAGGGTCGACTTGCCGGCGTTGGTATAGCCCACCAGGGCCACGCGCGGCAGCTCGCTGCGCACGCGCGCACGACGCATCTGGGTGCGCTGCACTTCGACCTTTTCCAGGCGCTTCTGCAGCTGCTCGACCCGCTTCTGCAGCAGGCGACGGTCGGTTTCCAGCTGGGTTTCACCCGGCCCGCGCAGGCCGATCGAACCGCCACGCTGGCGCTCCAGGTGGGTCCAGCCGCGTACCAGCCGCGTCGCCAGGTGACGCAGCTGCGCCAGTTCGACCTGCAGCTTGCCTTCGTGGCTGTGCGCACGCTGGGCGAAGATGTCCAGGATCAGGCCGGTACGGTCGATCACCCGGCGCTCCAGGAACCGTTCCAGGTTGCGCTCCTGGCCCGGGCTCAACGCATGGTTGACCAGGATCAGGTCGGCGCCACTGGCATCGGCCGCCGCCTTGATCTCGTCCAGCTTGCCGCTGCCGATCAGGGTCGACGGATTCGGACGGTCCAGGCGGGCAGTGATCGTCGCGGCGATGCTGGCCCCAGCCGAGCGGGCCAGATCACCGAATTCTTCCAGCACATCGTCTTCCAGCTTGCCGAAATGGGGCTGGATCAACAGGGCGTGTTCGCCCTTTTTCGAGCGGTCAAACATTCACCGCTCCGGTCTTACTCGTCTGCTTCATCACCTGCCTGACCACCTTCACCCGACTGCACATAACCACCGCCCGGACCGACCTTCACGTTGCGTGCCGGAACGACCGTGGAAATGGCGTGCTTGTAGACCATCTGACTGACCGTGTTGCGCAGCAGGACCACGAACTGGTCGAACGACTCGATCGTGCCCTGCAGCTTGATGCCGTTGACCAGGTACACCGAAACCGGCACGCGTTCGCGCCGCAGTGCGTTCAAGAAAGGATCCTGCAGCGATTGCCCCTTGGACATTGCACACTCCTGATTATTGTTCTTATTGGGTTGCCGACGGTTGCCACGGCCCCCGAGCCGCCCGCCGACCGATGATGTTACACGGCTGGCGGGGGTTCAGCGTGCGACGAAGGTCGACACCGCGCCGGCCAGGCGCTCCCCATCCACATGGGGGTCGAACCAGCGCGCATCAAGCTCGCCACGCAGCCAGGTCAGCTGGCGCTTGGCCAGCTGGCGGGTGGCGAAGATCGCCTTGTCACGGAAACGGGCGGCATCGCCCTCGCCGTCTAGGTATTCCCAGGCTTGGCGGTAGCCGACCGCGCGCACCGCCGGCAGGTCCAGCGGCGCCGCCACGGCGGCCATTTCCGGCATTGCACGCAGCGCCCGCACCTCGTCCAGGAAGCCCTGCGCCAGCATGGCGTCGAAGCGGGCCTCGATGCGCTGGTGCAGGACGGCGCGGTCACGCGGGGCCAGGATCAGTTTCAGGGTGCGTACCGGCAAGGACGCCACGCTCGGCCGACGCTGCCATTCGGTGATGGGGGTACCGGTCAGGCGGTAGACCTCCAGCGCCCGCTGGATGCGTTGCGGGTCGGTGGCATGGATGCGCGCGGCCGCGGCCGGATCGACCTCGGCCAGCTCCGCGTGCAGCGCTGCCCAGCCACGCTCGGCAGCTTCGGCGCTGAGCGCCTCGCGCATCACCGGGTCAGCCTCCGGCATCGGTGACAGGCCCTGCAACAGGGCCCGGAAGTACAGCCCCGTACCACCTGCCAGGATCGGCGTTTTGCCACGCGCCACGATGTCGGCCACGACCCGGCTGGCATCGGCCGCGAACTCGGCTGCCGAATAGGTCTGCCACGGATCGCGCAGGTCCAGCAGATGGTGCGGTGCCTGCGCACGCTCGGCGGCGTCGGGCTTGGCCGAACCGATATCCAGATAGCGGTAGACCAGCGCCGAATCGACGCTGACGATCTCGCCGTCCAGTTGCCGCGCCAGGGCGATCGCCGTGGCGGTCTTGCCACTGGCAGTCGGGCCCATCACGGCGATCGCCAGCGGCCGCCGGTCGACGCCCATCAGTCTTCGTCCGGCCAGCGGATCGACGGCGTGGTATCGGCACGCGGCGTCGGCACGGCGTCGACGGCCTGCCAGATCTTCAGCGCATCAACGGTCGCCGCCACGTCATGCACGCGCACGATTCGCGCACCGCGCTGGACCGCGATCAGGTGTGCGGCCACCGAGGCAGCCACGCGCTCGGAGGGCGTGTCGCGGCCGGTCAGTTCGCCGAGGCTGCGCTTGCGCGACAAGCCGGCCAACATCGGCACGCCCAGTTCCAGGAAGCGCTCGGAGCGTGCCAGCAGGGTCATGTTGTGGGCGGTGGTCTTGCCGAAACCGAAGCCGAGATCGAACAGCAGGTTCTTCTTGGCGATACCGGCCATTTCCGCAGCGAACAGCCGTTGCACCAGGAAACCGTGCACTTCGGCGACCACGTCGTCGTAGTGCGGATCGGCCTGCATATGGCCCGGCTCACCCTGCATGTGCATCAGCACCACCGGCACGCCCGCGTCCGCAGCGGCTTCCAGTGCACCGTCCTGGCGAAGGCCGAAAATGTCGTTGATCATGCCGGCGCCGGCGGCCACTGCTGCGCGCATCACCTCCGGCTTGAAGGTGTCGATGCTGATCGGCACCTGGCTGCGGGCAGCCAGCTGCTCGATCACCGGGATCACGCGACGCAGCTCTTCCTCGACCGGTACCGGCGCAGCGCCCGGGCGGGTCGATTCGCCGCCGATGTCGAGCAGGTCGGCGCCTTCCTCCACCAGCTTCAGGCCGTGCGCTACGGCGGCTTCGGTTGTGTCGTGCGCGCCGCCGTCGGAGAACGAGTCCGGCGTGACGTTGACGATGCCCATGACCCGGGCACGGTCCAGGCGCAGGATGCGGCCGGCGCAATCGAGCTGGGGCGAGGTATCGAACATGGGCAATCCTGCAGGGACAACGGCGGGTAGTTTAGTTCGGCAGGGCGGCGCCCTGCACCCGCAGAGGCTTCAGGCCAAGGCAACGGCAACGTCAGAAGCGGGCATTCCGTGCGATGGCGGGGTGGATCCGATTGCGGGGGGCGCCGTAAATACGTCCATGTAGGCTCGGTCGCCGCATCCATGCGGCTCACGCCCCCGCAACCGGACCCACCCCGCCTTCGACAGATTTCCGCGATCTGCAGTAGATCCACGCCATGCGTGGATGAATCTCCATCGGAATCGAATATTTCGAATTGGAGTCGAAATGCATCCACGCATGGCGTGGATCCACCGTGTCGACCAAGGTCGACACCTACCAACAGCAGCAGGAATCTGTCAGAGGTGGGGCGGTGTCGGATGGCGGGGTGTCAGCCGCATGGATGCGGCTGCCAAGCCCCCATGGATGGGTTTACGGCGTCCCCGCCATCCGACACCGCCCCGCCAAACCACGGAATACCACTGTTGCTGTTGCTCTGGCTCGTAGCAGGTGCAGGGCGCAGCCCTGCCGACACCCTCAACGGCGGCGGCGCTTGCGGTCCACGTACAGGGTCTTGGCGATGCTCAACACGATGCCGACCGCAATACCCACCACGCAGCCCAGCAGCAGGTTGTCGGCGCCCAGGCCTACGCCCACGCCCACCACCGTGGCGATGATCATTTCGACGGTGTGGGAAATCGGTTCGGGCTTCGGGGCGGACATGCAGACTCCAGCGTCAGATCGGTACATCAGAAGGGGCCGGTGGCCCGGAAACGACAAGGCCGGGTTGCCCCGGCCTCGTCTGGTGTCACGTGCAGCAGGCCGTCAGTGCGATTCGGCCGGGCCTGCGATCGGCGGCAGCGGACGGGCGTCGCCGCCCTTGTCGTTGCCGCCGTCCTTGTTCGACTTGCTCCAGCCGGCCGGCGGCGGCGGATCGCGGCCTTCCATGATGGCGTCGATCTGCGGCGCGTCGATGGTCTCGTACTGCAGCAGCAGCTGCGACATCGCGTGCAGCTTGTCGATGTTGGCCGTCATCAGCTCGGTGGTGCGTGCGTAGGCCTCGTCGAGGATGTTGCGCACTTCCTCGTCGATGCGGCGCGCGGTGTCGTTGGACACGCTCTTGTGCTGGGTGACCGAGCGACCCAGGAACACCTCGTCATCCTCTTCGCCATAGGCGATCGGGCCGAGCTGGTCGGACAGGCCCCACTTGGTGACCATGTTGCGGGCCATCTTGGTGGCGCGTTCGATGTCGTTGGAGGCACCGGTGGTGACCTTGTCAGCACCGAAGATCAGCTCCTCTGCGACACGGCCGCCGTACAGCGAGCACAGCTGCGACTTGATCGCCACGCGGTTCATCGAGTACTTGTCGCCTTCCGGCAGGTACATGGTCACGCCCAGCGCACGACCGCGCGGAATGATGGTGACCTTGTAGACCGGGTCATGCTCGGGCACCAGGCGACCGACGATGGCGTGGCCAGCCTCGTGGTAGGCGGTGAGGGTCTTCTCCTCCTCGCTCATGGCCATCGAGCGGCGCTCGGCACCCATCAGGATCTTGTCGCGGGCACGGTCGAAGTGGTCCATTCGGACTTCCTTCTCGTTGCCACGCGCGGCGAACAGGGCGGCCTCGTTGCAGAGGTTGGCCAGGTCGGCACCCGAGAAACCAGGGGTACCACGCGCGATCACCATCGGCTCGACGTCGTCGGCCAGCGGCAGCTTGCGCATGTGGACCTTCAGGATGTGCTCGCGGCCCTTCACGTCCGGCAGGCCGACCACGACCTGGCGGTCGAAACGGCCCGGACGCAGCAGCGCCGGGTCCAGCACGTCCGGACGGTTGGTCGCGGCGATCACGATCACACCTTCGCCACCCTCGAAGCCATCCATTTCGACCAGCAGCTGGTTCAGCGTCTGCTCGCGCTCATCATGACCGCCGCCCAGGCCGGCGCCACGGTGGCGACCGACGGCATCGATTTCGTCGATGAAGATGATGCACGGCGCGTGCTTCTTGGCCTGCTCGAACATGTCGCGCACGCGGCTGGCGCCGACGCCGACGAACATTTCCACGAAGTCCGAACCGGAGATCGAGAAGAACGGCACCTTGGCTTCGCCGGCGATGGCCTTGGCCAGCAGCGTCTTGCCGGTACCCGGCGGGCCCACCATCAGCACGCCGCGCGGAATCTTGCCGCCCAGCTTGGTGAACTTGGACGGGTCGCGCAGGAAGTCGACCAGTTCGCCCACTTCTTCCTTGGCCTCGTCGCAGCCGGCGACGTCGGCAAAGGTGACCTTGATCTGGTCTTCGCCCTGCAGCTTGGCCCGCGACTTGCCGAAGGACATCGCGCCCTTGGCACCGCCGCCACCGCCCTGCATCTGGCGCATGATGAACAACCAGAAGCCGATGATCAGGATGACCGGCAGGAAATTCATCAGGATCGCACCGAGGGAAATGCCGCTGGACGGCTCCTCCTGCACGATTTCCACGTTCTTGGTACGCAGTACGTTGATCAGGTCACGATCGAACGGCGCGGTGATGGTGGACGACTGCCCACCGCGGGTGGTGTAGGTCAGCTGGCTGGTGCCGCCGCGCATGTCGCCGCCGAAGGCGACCTTCTGCACGTTGCCGCTGTCCACCTGGTCCAGGAACTGCGAATACGACGCGCCCTGCGCCCCGGCCCCGGAGGACTTGGGCGAGAAGCTCTGGAAGACCACCATCAGCACGACGGCGACGACCACCCATAGCAGGAGGTTCTTGGTCAAGTCGTTCATCCTCATTGGCTCCGGTGTTCCTCTCAGTGCTGGCGTTGCGTTGGGGTCGAACTTGCGTACGTTGCGAGCTTACTTCATGTGGGCGCGTTTTCCCTGACCCAAGGCATACACCTCGGGCGAGCGCTTGCGCGAGGCTTCCGGCTTGCGGATGGAGACCTTGTCGTACCGGCGGCGCATGTCGCGCACGTAGTCGTCAAAGCCTTCGCCCTGGAACAGCTTGATTAGGAACGCCCCACCGGTCTTCAGGTGGTTGTCGGCAAAATCCAGGGCCAGCTCCGCCAGGTGCATCATCCGCGGCTGGTCGACCGCGCCCACACCACTCTTATTGGGGGCCATGTCGGACAGCACAAGGTCTACCGGCTGATCCCCGAGCATGGCTTCAAACTGCGATAGGACGGCTTCTTCCCTGAAGTCACCGTGAAGGAACTCCACGCCAGCCAGCGGCGGCATGTCCAGGATGTCCAGGGCGAGCACGCGGCCGGTGTCACCTATCTGTCTCCGAACCTGCTGAGACCAGCCGCCCGGTGCCGCGCCGAGGTCGACCACCACCATGTGTGGCTTCAGCAACCGGTCACGTTCGAGCAGCTCTTCGAGCTTGTAGGCCGCGCGCGAGCGCATGCCTTCGGCCTGCGCCTTCTTCACGAAGGGGTCGGAGAAGTGTTCCTTGAGCCAGCGCTGGCTGCTTTTGCTGCGGGTAGCCATTGAAAATAGGGGCTGATGGGGTCCTCATGATACCCTGATCCCCCCATTCAACCGTGTTTTCCTGCATGCCCACCGCCCTGACCGCCTCCCAGACCCGTTTCCTGCGCGGCCAAGCCCACGACCTGAAGGCCCTGCTGCAGACCGGCGGCAAGGGCGTGACTCCGGCCTTCATCGCTGAGCTGAACGAAGTGCTGGAGCGCCACGAGCTGGTGAAGGTGAAGGTCGCCGCCGAGGACCGCGAAGCGCGGGATGTGATGATCGGCGAGATCGTCGAAGCCACCGAGAGTGCTCTGGTGCAGCGCATCGGCCACGTCGCCGTGCTGTACCGTCCGAGCAAGGAACAGCGCCAGATCGTGCTGCCGCGCGGCTGATCGCTCGACTGCCATGCAGCTGAACCACGAACCGCCGGATTACGCCTACAGCCTGCGCGCCGCCGATGGCCGCTCAGCCCGGGTCAACGAGCTGGTGCTGGCCAGCAGCTTCTTCCTGACCCCGGACCAGCTGGTCGAGCACTGGCCGGTGAAGCAGGCCGCCGAACTGCAGCTGGCCGACCTGGAGCCGATCCTGGCGCTGAACCCGGCACTGATCGTACTCGGCACCGGCGACCGCCAGGTGTTCCCGCCGGCGGTGGTGATGGCGGCCTGCCTGTCGCGCGGCATCGGCCTGGAAGTGATGAACAATCCGGCCGCCGCGCGCACCTTCAACATCCTTGCCGGCGAAGGCCGCAAGGTCGCCGCCGCCTTCATTCTCGAAGGCTGACGTGGTGCCGCCGGACATGGCCCGGCGCTACCCTGGATCACACTTGACTCTGTAGCGCCCGAGCCCATGCTCGGGCGGCGCCGCATCGCGGCGAGAAAAGCCGCCGGGCACGGCCCGGCGCTACCCGTCTCTGCCTGGTCAGCGCGCCGGCAGATACTGCTGCGGGTCGACCGGCTTGCCGTTGTAGCGAATCTCGAAGTGGACCATGTCGCGGTTCGCACCGGTACGGCCCATCTCGGCGATCTGCTCGCCGGCCTTCACGCTCTGGCCTTCGTTCACCAGGCGCTTGCGGTTGTGGCCATAGGCCGACAGCCACTGGTCACTGTGCTTGATGATGATCAGCTCGCCGTAGCCGACCAGGCCGGCACCGGAGTACACCACCACGCCATTGGCGGTGGCCTTCACCGGCTGGCCGCTGGTGCCGGCGATATCCACGCCCTGCTTGGTTGCGTCACCGGCCACGTAGCGGCCGACGATGGCGCCATCAGCCGGCCAGCGCCAGGCGATGTTGCTCTTCACCGGTCCCACCGGGGTGGTGGTCGGCGCGGTGCTGCCCGTGCTGCCACCTCCTGAACGCGGCGGGGTCACCACCGTGGTCGGCGCGCGGCCACCGCTGGCACCGGCCGGATACAGGCGGATCACCTGGCCCGGATGAATGGTCGACGGGTTGTCCAGGCGGTTCCAGGCGATCAGGTCGGCCGGAGTGATGTCGTGGATGCGGGCCAGCGCATAGATGGTATCGCCCTTGCGCACCACTACGCTCTGCCCGGGCTTGGGCACCGAGGTCTTCGGCGTGGTCACGCCGCCGCCGGCGCTGCCGCTGCCGCCCGGGCGGACCACGGTGGCGGTGCCGCAGGCGGCCAGGGTGGAAACCAGCAACACCAGCGCGCCGATGCGCACTCCCTTGCTCAGACGATCAGGACTCATGCGAACTTCGACCTCCATACAAGCCAGGCGACCAGCACCACCACCAACGCAGTGGCGATCCAGCCCAGCGGTTCAATCCAGCGGCGCAGCGCCGCTTCGGCACGCGCACCACCGATACGAATGACCGCGGCCAGCACGTACACGCGCTTGCCACGACCGATCAGCATGCTCAACAGATACTGCGGCATCGGTACGCCGACGATACCCGATGCCCACGTGAAGACCTTCATCGGGATGGGCATGAAACCGCCCAGTACCAGGAAGGTGAACACCGCCCACGGCGACTCGGCCATCTTCGCCTGCACGGTGGTGATGCCCTGCTCGATCGCCGGCAGCATGCCCAGCGCTTCGAACAGCGGCTTGATCGCTTCGAAGGCGAAGTGGCCCAGCGCGTAGCCGACCACCGCCCCGACCATCGAGCCGGCCAGGCTGAGGGTGGCGAACCACCAGCCGCGCTTGGGCTGGGCCACGCACATCGGCGCCAGCATCACCTCCGGCATCACCGGGAAGATGATCGCTTCAAAGAAGCTCAGCACTGTCAGGTAGGTCGGCGCGCGTTCGTGCGCCGCCCACTTCATCGCCCGCTCGTACAGCGGCCCGAAAATCTTCATGCAAACCCTGCTCCGTGGATTAGTCGAGCATGCCGGACAGCAGCGGCACGAACGTGACCGGCGCCAGCACGCGTTGTTCGATGCTGCCATCAGCCTTGCGGTCCAACTGCACCAGCGACTGTCCGCCCGGACCGCCAACCGGCGCGACCAGGCGGCCGCCCTCGGCCAGCTGCCCGACCAGCTCATCGACCAGCGCCGGTGCAGCTGCAGTGACCACGATGGCATCGAACGGGCCATGTTCGGCCCAGCCGGCACGGCCGTCGTCATGCTTGGTGCGGATGTTCATGCCCAGTGCGCGGAAGCGCTTGCGTGCCTGCCGCAGCAGGTCGCCGATGCGCTCGACGGTGTAGATCTCCAGGCCCAGCGCGCCGAGCACGGCGGCCTGGTAGCCGGAGCCGGTTCCGACTTCCAGCACCTTCTTCGGTGATACCTGCAGCACGGCTTCGGTCATGCGCGCCACCACCCACGGCTGGGAGATGGTCTGGCCGTGGCCGATCGGCAGGGCCGTGTCTTCGTAGGCACGCGAGGCCAGCGCCTCATCGATGAACAGATGACGCGGCACCACCCGGATCGCATTCAAGGTCGACTCGTCGACAATGCCGGCTTCGCGCAGGCGATCGACCAGGCGGTCACGCACGCGCTGCGAGGTCATGCCGATACCGACGGCTTCCGGCTGCAGGCGCAAGCGTGGGCTCATGCCGGCTGGTCCAGCGCGGCGCTGAGGCCGCCGACCCAGCTGGCCACCTTCTCCAGGGCCTGGTAGCGGGTCAGGTCGACCTGGATCGGGGTGATCGAGATGCGGCCGGTGCGTACCGCGTGGAAATCGGTGCCGGGGCCGGAGTCCTGCTCACGACCGGCCGGGCCGATCCAGTAGACCTCGTTGCCGCGCGGGTCCTTCTGCGCGATGCAGCCTTCGGCGCGATGGCGGTTGCCCAAGCGCGTGACCTCGAAGCCCTTGACCTCGTTCCACGGCAGGTCCGGCACGTTGACGTTGAGGATGGTGTCGGCGGGCAGCGGATCGGCCTTGAGCCGGGCAACGATCTCGACCGCGGCGCGCGCAGCGGTCTCGAAATGCTTCGGGTCGTGATTGCGGCTGACCAGTGAAACAGCGACGGCCGGCAGGCCGAGGAAACGGCCTTCCATCGCCGCCGAGACTGTGCCGGAATAGATCACGTCATCGCCGAGGTTGGCGGCATTGTTGATGCCGGACACGACAATATCGGGCTCGAATTCAAGCAGGCCGGTCAGCGCCAGGTGCACGCAGTCGGTGGGCGTACCGGCCACCGAGACGGTGTAATGGTCGATGCGCTTGAGGCGGATCGGCAGGTCCAGGGTCAGTGAGTTGCTGGCGCCGGAGCGATCGCGGTCGGGTGCGACCACCGTGACTTCGTGCCCAGCCTCGCGCAGTACCGAGGCCAGCATCCGGATGCCTGCGGCGTCGACACCGTCGTCGTTACTCACCAGGATTCGCATCTTCGATTTAACCGCTTGATTTTCCAAGAATTCGATTCCGTCACCGTGCAGTGTGGGCGGGACCGTCGTGCTCCCTTCCGAAGCCGTCGACCCTGCAAGGGCATCATCTATTGTGCCGCATGCGAGCCGCCGGTCCTACCCTGCCGGCGGTCACGACCGACATCGAACCGTCATAGGCAGACCTGCGCCGGCGGTTTACCCTGTGCGCATGTCGCACCCAGAAGACGAAGATCCCGCCGCATTGTTCCGTGCGGCCATCGGCGAAGTGACGCCGCTGCGCAAGGATGCCGAGCCGGCCCCTGCCGCGCCCCGGCCGAAACCGCGCGCGCGCATGGCCGAACGCGACGAGGCCGAAGCCGCCGGCGAGTTCGCCCGGCTGCTGCGCGACAGCACGCCGCTGGAAGCCGGCGACGTGGCCAGCTATCGCCGCGACAACCTGCCACCGCGCCTGTTCCAGCGCCTGAAGCGTGGCCAGTATTCGGTGCAGGACGAACTGGACCTGCATGGTGCCACCGCCGCGCAGGCGGAGACGCTGCTGCGCCAGTTTCTGCTGGAAGCGCATGCACATGAGTACGGCTGCGTGCGCATCATCCACGGCAAGGGATTGCAGTCCGACGCTGGCGCGCCTGTACTGAAGAACCTGGTCGACCGCCTGCTGCGGCTGCGCAACGACGTACTGGCGTTCCATTCGGCGCCGACCGGGCAAGGCGGTACTGGCGCGGTGCTGGTGTTGCTGGCGCGGCGGTAAAGAAGGGGACGCTCTGTCTCCAGGTAGAGTCGACTGTCAGTCGACTGCTCTTCCAGCGGCACGCGAAAACCGCGCGCCCTGC
This sequence comes from Stenotrophomonas sp. 57, assembly GCF_030291075.1. Classification (NCBI taxonomy): domain Bacteria; kingdom Pseudomonadati; phylum Pseudomonadota; class Gammaproteobacteria; order Lysobacterales; family Lysobacteraceae; genus Stenotrophomonas; species Stenotrophomonas sp. 57. The sequence continues at coordinate 1,653,853 of NZ_CP127407.1, read as the reverse complement.
TCAGGCCTGCGAGGCGTCTTCGACAGGGCCGAGCTCGTGCAGCACGGCGGTGGCGTAGCAGCCGGGCGGCAACGCAAACGACAGTTCCAGCACGTCGTCGGCCAGCCACTGATGCTGCAGCAACGCCGGGCGCAGGCGCAACGCGCGGCGCTCCTGTTTCAGGCGCGCATCTTCCAGGCCGGCCCGCAGTGCCTTCGACTCGTCGTCGTCCAGCGCGGCCAGCTCCAGCTCACGTGCAGCGTCGGCGCTGCGCAGCTCGCCTTCGCCCCACAGCGGCGCGCTGGGATGGATGTCGAAACGCGCCAGGCGCTCGGCCAGCACATCGGTGTACGGCTCGGGGCCGAACACGCTGCGGCTGCCATCGAGCATCCACACTTCCCCCTCCAGCGGCTGATCCCAGTTGCCCTGCTCCACGCGCGCGGCCAGCACGCGATTGAACAGCGCCGAGCGGGCGGCTGACAGCAGCAGCGAGCGCTGATCCTTGCGCATGCGGCGGCCACCGAACATCGCCAGTGCGGCCGGCACGTTGCCGCCGTCGCGGCCAAAGCGTTGCTCGCCGAACCAGTTCGGCAGACCGCGCGCGGCAATCTGCTGCAGGCGCTCGCTGATCGCGGCGGCATCGCCCTGCACTTCACGCAGCACCAGCCTGAAGCGGTTGCCGGCCAGTGCGCCACGCTGCAGCTTGCGGTTGTGCCAGGTCGCTTCGAGCACTTCCATCTCGTCACTGGCGAGCTCGGCCAGGTCCGGCGCGACGCGCTTGGGCAGGTGCACGCTGAAACGCTGGGTGGTGACCGCGTGACGATCCTTCATGCCGGCGTAGCTGACCGCCATTTCCGGCAGGCCGGCCCACTTGGCCAGCAGCTTTGCCACATGCACGGTGTTGGCACCGCGCTTGCGGATATGCAGCAACAGGTGCTCGCCTTCACCGGTGGCCTCGAAGGCCGGCAGTTCATCCACCTGGAAATCGTCCGGCGTGGTGCGGATGCGCGCCGTCAACAACGGTGCACCGAACGCGAGCGGCAACGGGATCATGCCGCCACCAGCAACACGACCGCCTGTGCGGCAATGCCTTCACCACGGCCGGTGAAGCCCAGCTTTTCCGAGGTGGTGGCCTTGACGCTGACCGCATCCAGCGGCAACTGCAGCAGTCCGCCGATGCGCTCACGCATGGCCAGCGCATGCGGGCCGACCTTGGGCCGCTCGCAGATCACGGTGATGTCGGTGTTGCTGACACGCCAGCCGCGCTCGCGCAGCAGGCTGTCGCAATGGCGCACGAAATCGCTGCTGTCGGCGCCCTTCCAGCGGTCGTCACTGGGCGGGAAATGCTGGCCGATGTCACCCAGCGCCAGCGCACCGAGCATCGCATCGCACAAGGCGTGCAGGATCACGTCGCCATCGCTGTGCGCAAGCACGCCACAACTGTGTGGAACGTTCACGCCGCCAAGCATGATGTGATCGCCTTCGCCGAAGGCATGGACGTCGTAGCCCTGGCCGATGCGGACGGGCGGGAACGGTGCGGTGCTCATGGATGCAACCCTTGCAGCAGGGCCGCGCGGGCATTCAGCTGGCGCGGCGGGAAAGTACGAATTCGAACCGGTCCAGATCGGCCGGGGTGGTGACCTTGAAGTTGTCCTCGCTGCCTTCCACCAGCAGCGGGCGCTGGCCCTGGCGCTCCATGGCCATGGCCTCGTCGGTGACTTCGACACCGGCGGCAGCGGCGTCGGACAGCGCGCGACTGAGCTGGTGACGGCGGAACAACTGGGGGGTCAATGCGCGCCACAGGCGCTCGCGCGGTTCGGTGCCATCGATGCCACCGTCGTCACCCGCACGCTTGAGCGTGTCGCGCACCGGGGCAGCCAGGATTGCGCCGACCGGGTCGGCACGGCCGACCTCAAGCAGGCGGCCGAGATCGGCCGGAGAAAGGTTCGGCCGCGCGGCATCGTGGACCAGTACGAACTCATCAGCACGCACCGTCTCCGGCAGCGCCTGCAGGCCAGCCAGCACCGAAGCGGCACGGGTCGCGCCACCGATGCAGGTCAGCACCGGCTTGCCCGCCCACTTGTTCCAGCCGGGCCAGTCGGCGTCGTCCTGGCCGATCACCACCATCGCCCCGGCCACGGCCGGGTGCGCCAGCAGGGCGTCCAGGGTATGGGCAAGCAGGATCTGCCCACCTGCCTGCAGGTACTGCTTGGGCAACGGCGCGCCGAAGCGGGTGCCACGCCCAGCAGCCGGAACCACGACCCAGATGGCCGCACTCATGGCACGTCCGCCGGGTGCTCGCCGACCTGCGCGCTGACGCTCGCCGCAGGCTGCGCCGGATGCACCGGCGCATCCTCGACCACGCGGTAGAACTTTTCGCCAGGCTTGATCATGCCGAGCTCGCTGCGCGCGCGTTCCTCGATGGCGGACTGGCCTTCCTTGAGGTCCTTCACTTCGGCAGCCAGCGCATCATTGCGCTGCTGCAGGCCCTCATTGTCCCGCTCCTGGTTGGCGACCTGGGCTTCGAGCATCATCACTTCACCCGAATTGCCCGGACCGAACCAGAAGCGGTACTGCAGCCAGCCCAGCAGCAGGGCCAGCACCAGCAGCATCCAGCGCCAGTCGCGCATCGGCTCAGCGCTTCAGCGAAACGAACGCGTCACGACCGGCGTAACGCGCGCCGGCGCCGAGGGCTTCCTCGATGCGCAGCAGCTGGTTGTACTTGGCCACGCGATCGCTGCGGCACAGCGAGCCGGTCTTGATCTGGGTGGCGGTGGTGGCCACGGCGATGTCGGCGATGGTGGTGTCTTCGGTTTCGCCCGAGCGGTGCGAGACCACGGCGGCATAGCCGGCGCGATCGGCCATGGCGATCGCTTCCAGGGTTTCGCTCAGGGTGCCGATCTGGTTGACCTTGATCAGGATCGCGTTGGCGGTGCCCGAGTCGATGCCTTCCTGGAAGATCTTCGGGTTGGTCACGAACAGGTCGTCGCCGACCAGCTGCACCTTCTTGCCGATGCGGTCGGTCAGCAGCTTCCAGCCGGCCCAGTCGTTCTCGGCCAGGCCATCTTCAATGGTGATGATCGGGTACTGCGCGGCCCAGTCGGCGAGGAAGTCGACGAACTGCTCGGAGGTCAGGCGCTTGTTCTCGCCGACCAGGTTGTACTTGCCGTTCTCGAAGAACTCGCTGGAAGCCACGTCCAGGCCCAGCAGCACGTCTTCACCGGCGGTGTAGCCGGCCTTGCCGATCGCTTCGAGGATGGTGTCCAGCGCTTCGACGTTGCTGCGGAAGTCCGGCGCGAAGCCGCCTTCGTCGCCGACCGCCGTGCTCAGGCCGTGGCCCTTCAGCACCGACTTCAGCGACTGGAAGATTTCGGTACCGGCGCGCAGCGCTTCGGAGAACGAGGTGAAGCCGACCGGCAGCACCATGAACTCCTGGAAGTCGACGTTGTTGTCGGCATGCGCACCGCCGTTGATGATGTTCATCATCGGCACCGGCAGCGACGGGGTCACGCCGGTCTTGGCGGCCAGGTACTGCCACAGTGCCTGCTTGCCCGATGCGGCGGCGGCATGCGCGGCGGCCATCGAAACACCCAGCAGTGCGTTGGCGCCCAGGCGGCCCTTGTTCTCGGTGCCGTCGAGGTCGATCAGGCGACGGTCGAGGCCGGCCTGGTCGGTGGCCTCGAAGCCCTTCAGCGCGGCGGCAATCGTGGTGTTGACGTTGTCGACGGCCTTGCGCACGCCCTTGCCCAGGTAACGGGTCTTGTCGCCGTCACGCAGCTCGACCGCTTCCTTGGTGCCGGTCGAGGCGCCGGAGGGAACCGCGGCACGACCGAACGAACCGTCCTCCAGGATGACTTCGGCTTCCAGCGTGGGGTTGCCACGGCTGTCGAGGATTTCACGGGCGTGGATGCTGCGGATCGTACTCATGGTCGGGCCGGTTACCTGTCTGGAGAGGGGGCGACAAAACGAATGCCGCGTGATTATCCCCGGCTGCCCGCCACTTGCCAAATGGCGCGGGCGCCGTCAGGCCAGAGTGGCCCCGATCACCATCAGGATCAACGACATCATCACCACCAGCAGGCCACCGGCAATGGCGGCCACTACGCCGCCGCGGCGGCAACGCCAGGCCATCACCATCGCCACCAGGCTGCCAAGGAAGGACAGCACGAGCACGGCCAGTGCAGCCAGGATCCAGTACTGCATGGCCTGCATGCCATGGCTGCCATCCCCGGGCGAACCGAAACTGGCGGCGAAGGCGAATACAGCTGCCACCAGGCCGGCCCAGGCAAGAACAGCCAGCGCCAGCGCGATCAGGCCCCAGGGCCGATCACGGGTTGCCAGGGTCGCATTCATCAGAACAGCCCGTAGAACAGGGCACCAAGCCACAGCGACAGCAGGATGATCGCCAACCCGGCGGCCACCTTGCCACGGTTCAGGCGCCAAGCCAGTGCGGCGGCAACGACGCATCCCACGGCGCCGACCAGCTCTGCAACCAGCAGCGCAATGAAGTACGCGCGCAGATTGAGCGCGCTGCCGCCATCACCCGGTGGGCGCACGGACGCTGCGCCGATCAGCACCAGCCCGAACATACCCACGGTGAACAGCGCGGCCAGGGCCAGTGCGATCAAGCCCCACGGCCACTGCTTCCAGTGCCGGCGGCGGCGCTGGTTTTCCAGCGCCAGCCACGGGTCACGACTCACGCGAAGCGCGAGAAGCCGTGCTTCTTGGTCACCGCATCGAGTTCCATCAGGGTCTCGAGCAGCGCTTCCATCTGGTCCAGCGGCCATGCATTGGGGCCATCGGACAGCGCCTTGGACGGGTCTGGATGGGTCTCGGCGAACAGGCCGGAGATGCCCACCGCCACGGCGGCACGGGCCAGAACCGGCACGTGCTCACGCTGGCCACCGGAACTGGTGCCCTGCCCACCCGGCAGCTGCACCGAATGGGTGGCGTCGAACACCACCGGGCAACCGGTCTCGCGCATCACCGCCAGCGAACGCATGTCGCTGACCAGGTTGTTGTAGCCGAAGCTGGCACCGCGCTCGCAGACCATGATCTGCTCGTTGCCGGTGGCCTTGGCCTTCTCCACGACCGGCTTCATGTCCCACGGCGCCAGGAACTGGCCCTTCTTGATGTTGACGGGCTTGCCGGCCGAGCACACCTTGCGGATGAAGTCGGTCTGGCGGACGAGGAACGCCGGGGTCTGCAGCACGTCCACCACCGAGGCCACTTCGTCCATCGGGGTGTATTCGTGAACGTCGGTCAGCACCGGCACGCCGATCTGCTTCTTGACCTCGGCCAGGACCTTCAGGCCCTCTTCCATGCCCGGGCCGCGGAAGGCGGTGCCCGAGGTGCGGTTGGCCTTGTCGAAGCTGGACTTGAAGATGAAGTTCACACCGAGCTTGTCGGTGATCTCCTTCAGCTTGCCGGCGGTATCAAGCTGCAGCTGCATCGACTCGATCACGCAGGGGCCGGCGATCAGGAACAGGGGCTGGTCCAGCCCGACCTCGAATCCACACAGTTTCATGGCGTTTCCTTGTTGTCCGCAGCACCGGACGGGCCGGTGCGCTGGGGGTTGAAGCATGCAGGATGGGGGCCGAAGCCCCCATTCACAAGTCAGGCGCGCGCTTCGGAAAGCAGCTTGCCGCCGGCCTTGCGCTCGCGCGCGGCACGGATGAAACCGATGAACAGCGGGTGGCCGTCACGCGGCGTGGACAGGAATTCCGGGTGCGCCTGGCAGGCCAGGAACCACGGGTGCGCGTCGCGCGGCAGTTCGACCACTTCCACCAGGGTGTCGTCCATCGACTTGCCGGCGATCACCAGGCCAGCATCTTCCAGCTGGGTGCGGTAACGGTTGTTGAACTCGTAACGGTGGCGATGGCGCTCGGCGACGACGTCCTTGCCGTACAGTTCGCGGGCCAGCGTGCCCGGCTTCAGGCGTTGTTCCTGCAGGCCCAGGCGCATGGTGCCGCCGAGGTCGCTCTTGTCGTCGCGCTTCTCGACATCGCCGGTAGCGGTGCGCCATTCGGTGATCAGGCCGATCACCGGGTTCGGCGACTGGCGGTCGTTCTCGGTGCTGTTGGCACCTTCCAGGCCCACCACGTTGCGCGCGTAGTCGACAACGGCCGCCTGCATGCCGTAGCAGATACCGAAGTACGGCACCTGCTGCTCGCGGGCGAACTTCGAGGTCAGCACCTTGCCTTCGAAACCACGGTCACCGAAGCCACCCGGCACCAGGATGCCGTCGACATCCGCCAGTGCAGCCATGTCGGTGCCTTCCAGGTCCTGTGCTTCCAGCCACTTCAGGTTGACCTTGGTGCGCTGGCGCAGGCCGCCATGCTTCAGCGCTTCGCCGACCGACTTGTAGGCGTCCTGGTGATCGACGTACTTGCCGACCACGGCGATGGTCACTTCGTCCAGCGGGTGCAGGGTCGCATCGACCGCGTCTTCCCACATCGACAGATCAACCGGGCCCGCCTTGTCGGCCAGCTTCAGCTGATTGACCACGATCTCGTCCAGACCCTGTGCATGCAGGCCCGACGGGATGCGGTACAGCACGTCCACGTCCGGCACGCTGATCACCGCGCGTTCGGACACGTTGGTGAACTGGGCGATCTTGCGGCGCTCCGAATCCGGCACCGCCTGTTCCGAACGGCAAAGCAGCACGTCCGGCTGGATGCCGATCGAGCGCAGTTCCTTCACCGAGTGCTGGGTCGGCTTGGTCTTCAGCTCGCCGGCGGCGCCGATGTACGGCACCAGGGTGAGGTGCATGAACAGCGCCTTCTCCGGGCCGCGCTCGGTGCGCACCTGGCGGATCGCTTCCAGGAACGGCAGCGACTCGATGTCGCCGACGGTACCGCCGATCTCGACCAGGGCCACGTCGTAGCCTTCGGTGGCTTCATCGATGCAGCGGCGGATCTCGTCGGTGATGTGCGGAATGACCTGCACAGTCGCGCCCAGGTAATCGCCGCGGCGCTCCTTGCGGATCACGTTCTCGTAGATGCGGCCGGTGGTGACCGAGTTCTTGCGGCTCAGGCGGGTGCGCACGAAGCGCTCGTAGTGGCCCAGGTCGAGGTCGGTCTCGGCGCCGTCGTCGGTGACGTAGACCTCACCGTGCTGGAACGGGCTCATGGTGCCCGGGTCGACGTTGATGTACGGGTCGAGCTTCATCATCGTGACCTTCAGGCCACGGGCTTCGAGAATGGCGGCCAGTGACGCAGCGGCAATGCCTTTGCCGAGCGAGGACACCACGCCGCCGGTTACGAAAATCAAGGGAGTCATGGCTGCAAGCATCCTGTCTGGAAATGGAAAACGGCAACACCACGCGCACCCGGAGGGCGGGCATGGAGCTTGAAGGGGGTTTTCCGGTTCGCTGGGGCAGCGAGGGAGGTGCTGGGCCGTGCGGCGGCAGGCGCCGGACGGGGACCACCCTGCGAGGTCGGGGCGGCCGTGCCGGTCAAATCGACCGTCACCTGCGACCCGCATTGCTGGCGACCACGCATGGTCGTGCCAGCCCATTCGCAAAGGGTGGACACGCACTTGCTCCCGGAAAGCCATAGTTTACAGATTGATGGCCGCCAACCCAAGAGGCAGTTGCGGCCATCCCCCAAAAGAAACGCCCCGCTGGGCGGGGCGTCGGGGGGCGAATCCCTTGCGGCAAGGGCTTCAGAGCGCGGAAGCGTTACTTCTTCTTCCTCGCCTCTTCTTCCTCTTCCTGCTGCGGGGCCGGCTGGCCCTGCGCCTTCATTTCGGCATTGGCCTGGGCGCGGCGCTTGGCCTTGGCATCGGCTTCAGCCTGTGCCTTATCGGCCTGGTCACCCTGCTGCGGGGCCGGCTGGCCGGCGTTCTGCGCCACCACCATCGGCACTGCAACGGCGGCGGCGGCCAGGATCGCAATGGTCAGCAACTTCTTCATGAGGTCTTCCTCGCGGTATGGCTTGGATGTTTCGACCCAACGGGGGTCGCCGGCGTTCAGACTCCAGCGACTGCCATTTTACCCCCTCCCCGCCGCCGAGGCTGAACCGCAGGCGTGCAAATTCGCCGCACAGACCGCACACTTGCGCGTCGCTCCGCGCTTTAGAAGATAGATGAACGCCCGCTATAACGCCGCCGATATTGAAGTCCTGTCCGGCCTTGACCCGGTCAAGCGCCGTCCCGGCATGTATACCGACACCGCGCGCCCGAACCACCTGGCGCAGGAAGTGATCGACAACTCGGTGGACGAGGCCCTCGCCGGCCACGCCCGCTCGATCGAGATCACCCTGTACAAGGACGGCAGCGTGGAAGTCAGCGATGACGGCCGCGGCATGCCGGTGGACATCCATCCGGAAGAGAAGATCCCCGGTGTCGAGCTGATCCTCACCCGCCTGCATGCGGGCGGCAAGTTCAGCAACAACAACTACACCTTCTCCGGCGGCCTGCACGGCGTCGGCGTCAGCGTGGTCAACGCGCTGTCGACCCTGGTGGAAGTGCACATCAAGCGCGAAGGTGCCGAACACCGCATCACCTTCCGCAACGGCGACCGCGCTACCCCGCTGGAAGTGGTCGGCAGCGTCGGCAAGAAGAACACCGGTACCCGCGTGCGCTTCTGGCCGGATCCGAAGTACTTCGATACGCCGAAGTTCGCGGTGCGCGCGCTCAAGCACCTGCTTCGCGCCAAGGCCGTGCTGTGCCCGGGCCTGACCGTCAAGCTGACCGACGAGGCCACCGGTGAAGTCGACACCTGGTACTACGAAGACGGCCTGCGCGATTACCTGAAGCTGGAGCTGGGCGAGCGCGAATCGCTGCCGGCCGACCTGTTCGTCGGCAACCTGAAGAAGGACACCGAGGTGGTGGACTGGGCCGTGGCCTGGCTGCCGGAAGGCGAGCTGGTGCAGGAAAGCTACGTCAACCTGATTCCCACCGCCCAGCACGGCACCCATGTCAACGGCCTGCGTACCGGCCTGACCGAGGCGCTGCGCGAGTTCTGCGACTTCCGCAACCTACTGCCGCGTGGCGTCAAGCTGGCCCCGGAAGACGTGTGGGACCGCGTGTCGTTCGTGCTGTCACTGAAGATGACCGACCCGCAGTTCAGCGGCCAGACCAAGGAACGCCTGTCCTCGCGCCAGGCCGCCGGTTTCGTTGAAGGCGCCGCCCACGATGCGTTCAGCCTGCTGCTGAACCAGAACGTGGAGCTGGGGGAGAAGATCGCGCAGATCGCCATCGAGCGCGCCAGTGCGCGCCTGAAGTCCGAGAAGCTGGTCGTCCGCAAGAAAGTCACCCAGGGCCCGGCGCTGCCCGGCAAGCTGGCCGACTGCATCAGCCAGGACCTGTCGCGCACCGAGCTGTTCCTGGTGGAAGGTGATTCGGCAGGCGGCAGCGCCAAGCAGGCCCGCGACAAGGACTTCCAGGCCATCATGCCGCTGCGCGGCAAGATCCTGAACACCTGGGAAGTTTCGTCCAACAGCGTGCTGGCCTCGGAAGAAGTGCACAACCTGGCCATCGCCATCGGCTGCGACCCGGGCAAGGATGACATCAGCGGCCTGCGCTACGGCAAGGTCATCATCCTGGCCGACGCGGACTCCGACGGCCTGCACATCGCAACGCTGCTGACCGCACTGTTCCTGAAGCACTTCCCGGCGCTGGTCGATGCCGGCCACGTGTTCGTGGCGATGCCGCCGCTGTTCCGCATCGACGTGGGCAAGCAGGTGTTCTACGCCCTGGACGAAGAAGAAAAGCGCTCGATGCTGGACAAGATCGAACGCGAGAAGATCAAGGGCGCCATCAATGTGACCCGCTTCAAGGGCCTGGGCGAGATGAATCCGCCGCAGCTGCGCGAGTCGACCATCCACCCCGATACGCGCCGCCTGGTGCAGCTGACCGTGGACGATCGCGAACAGACAAGTTCGCTGATGGACATGCTGCTGGCCAAGAAGCGCGCCTCCGACCGCAAGGGCTGGCTGGAGTCGAAGGGCGACCTGGCCTCGCTGGAAGTCTAACTCCCGCAACCCTCCTGTAGAGCCGAGCCCACGCTCGGCTGCATTCCGCGTCGTGCCGGGCAGCCGAGCATCGGCTCGGCTCTACAGAGATCCCGCCGCCATCGGCAAACCCTGCGGCGCCATAATGCGCGTCCACCCGTGTGGACCATCGTATTGGCCAGCCACTCGTTGCTGTTCCCCGCCCTGCCGCTGCACAGCGCGCGTTTGGTGCTGAGCCCGATCCGCCGTGACGACGCGGCCGCGCTGTTCACGCTGCAATCCAACCCGGATGTAATGCGCTGGTGGAACCACCCGGTCTGGACACGTCCGGCCGAGGCCCGCGAACAGATCGACGACGATCTTGCCGCGCACGCCATCGGTACCCAGCTGAAGCTGGCCGTGCGCGAATCATTGGACGGTCCGCTGCTGGGCATCTGCGTGGTGTTTGCCATCGATCGTGACGCCGCGCGGGCAGAGATCGGCTATCTGCTTGCACCCGACCGCCAGGGCCAGGGCTACATGCACGAGGCCCTGCAGCAGATGCTGGCCTATCTGTTCCGAACCCTGCACCTGCACCGCATCGAGGCCGAGATCGACCCGCGCAATGTGCCGTCGGCGCGCGTGCTTGACCGCCTCGGCTTCCGCCGCGAGGGGGTGCTGCGCCAGCGCTGGCGCATCCAGGGCGAACTTTCGGACTCGGCCGTCTACGGCCTGCTGGCTGACGACGCGGCGACAACCGCCCTGCCCGCTTGACCCAATCTGGCCGCAAGCCGTTGCGGCTCGTGGCCATGCCTTTGGACACATACGGCCCGGGCATCACCGGCCTAGCATCGGAACCCCCTTCCGCTGCCGATACGGTGTCATGAAGTCCCTGCTGCACACTGCCGCGCTCTGCGTCGGCCTGCTCATCGCCCCTGCCACGGTACTGGGCGCGCCCGCCGCCGACGCCAAGCCCGACCCGAAGGACGACAAGACCGAAGCTCCCACGCTGCCCGCCGATGCGTCGGTCCGCCAGACCATGCGCCTGGCCGGCCGCACGCTCGACTACACCGCCACCGTCGGCACCCTGCCGGTGCGCGACGACAAGGGCAAGGTGATCGCCGATGTGGTGTTCACTGCCTACACGATGGCGGGCAAGGATCGGCCGGTGACGTTCGCGCTCAATGGCGGCCCCGGTGCCTCGTCGGTCTACCTCAACATGGGCGCGATCGGGCCCAAGGTGGTCACCTTCGGTTCGGAAGGCGACAGCGCCTCGGCCCCCGCCACGCTGCACGACAACCCGGGCACCTGGCTGGACTTCACCGACCTGGTGTTCATCGATCCGGTCGGCACCGGCTTCAGCCGCGCGCGCATCGGCGACGATGAAGCGAAGAAGCAGCTGTACAACCCCGGCGCCGATATCGAATACCTGTCGCGCTCGATCTACGACTGGCTGCTGCGCAACCAGCGCATGGCCTCGCGCAAGTACCTGACCGGCGAGAGCTACGGCGGTTATCGCGGCCCGCGCATCACCCACTTCCTGCAGACCCGGCTGGGCGTGGCGATGAACGGCCTGGTGCTGGTCTCGCCTTACCTGAGCCCGACCCTGGAAGACAACGCCGACGTCTCGCCGATGGCGTGGATGCAGACGCTGCCGTCGATCGCCGCAGCGCACCTGGAGCGCCAGGGCAAGCTGACCGACGCGGCGATGCGCGAGGTGGTCGAGTACACCCGCGGCGACTACGCCACCGCGTTGATGAAGGGCCGCAGCGATCCGCAGGCGACCGAAGCGATGCTGCGCCGGGTGACCGAGCTGACCGGGCTGGACCCGCAGTTCGTGCGTCGCGCTGGCGGCCGCCTGGAAACCCAGGCCTACCTGCGTGAGGTGTTCCGCGACAAGGGCACGCTGGGCAGCCGCTACGATTCCAACGTGACCGCCTTCGATCCGTTTCCGAACGATCCGGAGCAGCGCGCCAACGATCCACTGCTGGACAGCATCATCGCGCCGACCACCACCGCGATGGTCGACTTCGTGACGCGTGTGGTCGGCTGGAAGGTGGATGCGCGCTACCAGGCGCTGAACTACGACGTGAACCGGCTGTGGGACCGCAATGGCGATCTGCGCCAGGGCGCGGTGACCCAGCTGCGCCAGGCGGTGGCGATCGACCCGCATCTGCAGGTGCTGATCGTGCACGGCTGGAATGACCTGTCGTGCCCGTTCATGGGTTCGATCCTGACGGTGGACCAGATGCCGGCGATGGGCAGCAACCCGGACCGGGTGCAGGTGCGCAGTTATCCGGGTGGGCACATGTTCTACAGCCGGGCGGACAGCCAGGCGGCGTTCCGCAAGGATGTGCAGGCGCTGTTCCAGCGCAATTGAGGGGTTCGGCCGGGCCTGCGGCCCGGCACCCGCTGACGGCAACGGCAACGGCGACTGCAAAAGCTGGCTTCCTGAGGGCTGGCGAGGTGGGGTGGGGTGGGGTTGCAGGACACGCCGTAAACCCATCCTTGGGGGCTCGATGGCGCCATCCATGGCGCCAACGGTCCTGCAACCCCACCCCACCCCGCCGCTGACAGGTTCCTGCTGCTGTTGGTGGGTGCCGACCGTTGGTCGGCACGGGATCGGATCCCTGCTTCTGCTCTGGTAGGTGTCGACCTTGGTCGACACGATGTGTGCGGAAAAAATTCTTTGCCCATGAAAAAGCCCGCCGGATATCGGCGGGCTTTTTCGTTTGCAACCTTGGCGTGGCAATCAGGTCCAGCCGAACAGCTCGAACAGCTTGAGGATCAGGTACGCACAGCCGCCGGCCGCCGGGATGGTCAGGATCCAGGCCCAGACGATGCGCTCGATCACGCCGAACTTCAGCGAGCGCGGGTTCTTGGCGAAGCCCACGCCCATGATCGCGGTGGAGATGCTGTGCGTGGTCGAGACCGGCATGCCGAAGTGGGCGGCCAGGGTCAGGATGGTGGCCGAGCTGGTTTCCGCGGCGAAGCCGTGGATCGGGTGCAGCTTGACCATCTTGTGGCCCAGCGTCTTGATGATCTTCCAGCCGCCCGAAGCGGTACCGGCGGCCATCACCACCGCACAGGTCAGCACGATCCACATCGCGATGCCGTCACCGGCGTGCGCGTCCGGGTGCATGAAGGCCAGCCAGGACGGCAGGTCGTTCAGTGCGCCGGTGGCTTCGGCACCGATCAGGGTCATGGCGATGATGCCCATGGTCTTCTGCGCGTCGTTGTGGCCGTGGGCGAAGCCCATGTAGGCCGCCGAGGCGATCTGCGCCTTTCCGAAGAAGGCGTTGACGATGCGCGGACGGGCCAGGCGGCCGATGGCGCCACCGATCTTGGCCAGGCCGGCGATCAGGCCCCACAGCAGCACCATCACCACGATGCCCAGCAGGAAGCCGGCGATCGGCGAGGTGATCATCGGCACGAACACCTTCCACAGCAGGCCCTTGTTCTGCGCCCAGCTGCCCAAGCGCTCGGACCAGATCAGCGCGTCCCAGTTGTTGTGGGCCGCGGCCAGGCCGGCGCCGCAGAGGCCGCCGATCAGCGCGTGCGAGGACGAGGACGGCAGCCCCTTCCACCACGTGATCAGGTTCCAGATGATGCCGCCGAGCAGCGCGCACAGGATGACCTGCGGGGTGACATCGACGACGTTGGTGTTGAGCAGGCCGGAGGCGATCGTCAATGCGACGGCCGTACCGGTCAGCGCACCGATCAGGTTCATGAAGGCGGCCAGCATCACCGCCCAGCCGGGCGAGAGCACCTTGGTCGCCACCACGGTGGCAATGGAGTTGGCGGTGTCGTGGAAGCCGTTGATGAACTCGAAGACGAGCGCGGCCAGGATCACCACCAGGACAAGGGTCAACATGCGGCGGCGTCCGTCAGCTGTTCTTCAACACGATCTGGTACGCCACCACGCCGGCCTCGCGGCAACGGTCGATGGCCTTCTCCAGGATCTCGAAGAATTCCTTCAGCAGGAACATCTGCAGGTTGTCCAGGCGGCCGGAGTAGATGTCGCGGTACAGCTCGAGCATCAGGCGGTCGGCCTCGTTCTCCAGCGAACGCAGCTTCTCGTTCAGCGCGGTCATCCGGTCCAGGTTCATGTGACGCAGGTCGGCCACCATCTCCACCACCACGCCGGCAGCCTGTTCCAGCATCGCCGCGCGCGGCGCGAAGTCGATGTGTTCCAGGTGAGTCGTGGCCAGCGAATAGCGATCGGCAAACTTCTCGATCTGCTTCGGAATCTTGTACAGGGCCGAACCCAGCGCTTCGATGTCTTCGCGCTCGATCGGGGTCATGAAGCTGTCCACCAGCGCCTGGCTGATCTTGTCCGAGGCCGCGCGCTCGCGCAGGCGGGCCAGCTTGAAGGCGTCCAGCGCGGGCTGGCGGTCGGCCTCGCGCAGCATGGAATGCAGCGCCTTGGCGGCGTCGGAGGCCGCGACGGCGGCCTCATCAAGCAGGGTGTAGAACTGTTTGCCGGAACCGAAAATGGTCTGCAGAGAGAACATTGAGAAACCTGTCAGCCGTCGCGGGAAGGACGGCACCAGACGGAATTATGACGGCTAGATGACCATCTCGGGTATCCCTGCCCCCTTTCCGGGCTTCGAGACCCTCAACCTGAACAGGCAGTTGCCACCCGTACACGCCCCTTTGCTAAGATGCCAGCGCGCCTTCGGGCGCACCCTATGGACGACGACCCTTATCCCCCTGCGCCGCGCCGGACCCCGTTCCTGAGCGCCTGCCGCCATCGCAAGCACCCGCCCTCCCTGCCACCAACCGGGGACGATGCCCGTGTTTGAAATGATCCTGATTGTCTTCGCGCTTGTTCTGTTGAACGGCTTCTTCGCCATGTCCGAGATGTCGGTCATGACCTCGCGCAAGAGCCGCCTGAAGCAGATGGCCGCCACCTCCAAGCGCGCTGCCAAGGCGCTGGAGCTGTCGGAGAAGCCGGAGAGCTTCCTGTCCACCGTGCAGATCGGCATCACTGTGATTGGCGTGCTGACCGGCTACCTCGGTGGTGAGGCGCTGGGCGAAGCCTTCGCCGGCTGGATCCAGGGCCTGATGCCGGGCTTCGCCTACGCCGGCAACATCGGCACCGCGCTGGCGGTCAGCCTGATCACCTTCATCACGCTGATCTTCGGCGAACTGGTGCCCAAGCGGCTGGCACTGACCCGTTCGGAGGCCATTGCCGGCCTGGTGGCGATGCCGATGAGCTGGCTGGCCAAGCTGGCCCTGCCCTTCGTCTGGCTGCTGTCCAAGACGACCCAGCTGGTCCTGCGCCTGTTCGGCCTGGGCAAGGATGAAGTCGCCTCGGTGACCGAAGAAGAGATCCGCATGCTGGTGGCCGAGAGCCACGAGGCCGGCGTGATCGACGCCCACGAGCGCGACATGATGAACCGCGTGATGCGCCTGGGCGACCGCACCGCCGACAGCCTGATGACCCCGCGCAACCGCATTGCCTGGCTCGACACCCAGGCCGGGCTGGAGCGCAACCTGGAAATCATGGCCGAGCACGAGTTCTCGCGGTACCCGGTGTACCGCGACAACGACATGGACGTGGTCGGCGTGCTGGAACTGAAGTCGCTGGCCACGCGCATGGCGCGCGGTGACAACGCGCTGTTCCAGACCCTGCGCGAGCCCCTGTACGTCTCCGAATCGACCCATGCGATGAAGCTGCTGGAGATCTTCCGCGAGGAACAGCAGTCGATGGCACTGGTGGTGGACGAGTACGGCGAGATCCAGGGCCTGGTGACCATCAGCGACCTGATGGGCGCGGTGGTCGGCCGCCTGCAGGCGGTGGAGAACGCCGACGAGGATGCGCTGGTGGTGACCCGCGAGGACGGCTCGCTGCTGGTGGACGGCTCGCTGCCGATCGAAGACGTGCGTGAACTGATCGGCAGCAACGAGCTGCCCGATGCCGAGGATGGCGACTACTACACGCTGGCCGGCATGTGCATCCACTACTTCGGCCGCATTCCGCACGCGGGCGAGTACTTCGACTGGGCCGGCTGGCGCTTCGAGGTGGTCGACCTGGATGGTGCGCGGGTGGATAAGCTGCTGCTGCGCACGCTGTCCGACGAGCAGGCCGATGAGCTCACCGCCTGAGGCCGGCCAGGGTCCGGGCATCGAGCGCCCGGCCTACCGCAACGAGGGCATCCGCACCCTCCTGGAGATGTTCGCCTCCGGTGATCCGGCCGAACACATGCCGCTTGGCCAGATCCTGTGCAACCTGCAGCAGAGCGCGTTCGGCGTATTCCTGTTCGTAGCGATCCTGCCCTCGTTCATTCCGATTCCGGGCATGGGCGGCGCGGTCAGCGGCCCACTGGTGGTCCTGATCGGCCTGCAGATGCTGTGCTGCCTGCGCCGCCCCTGGTTGCCCGGTTTCATTGCGCGGCGCGGGCCGAAGCGCGGCACCATGCACCGCTTCCTCGACCGTATCGATCGCCCGCTGCGGCGTCTGGACAAGATGCTGAAGCCGCGCCTGCCCCAGCTGCTGACACCGCTGCCGGCGCACGCCTTCACCGGCCTGCTGCTGGTGCTGCTGGGCATCCTGCTGTCGCTGCCGATTCCCTTCACCAACTTCCTGTTCGGCTTCCAGTTGCTGCTGTTCTCGCTGGCGCTGCTGGAACGCGATGGCGCGCTGATGCTGTTCAACTGGATCGCGGCGCTGGCGGCGATCGCCTTCTTCGGCTTCAGTTCGGGGCAGCTGGTGGGTTATACCGTCGATCTGTTCCAGCGCTGGTTCTGAACCAGGAACCGGTAGAGCCGGCCGCTGGCCGGCTGCCACGTTTCCAGGTTTGCCGGCCAGCGGCCGGCACTACCAATACCGGACATCGGCCCTCACCGCAGATCGATGAAACCGTTGTCGGCCAACGCCGCCGGCTCGTCCTGCACCGCCGACAGCACGAAGGTCAGCGCCTTGCCCAGCAGCGTGCCCGGACCATCCCAGTATTCAGCACTGTCGGCGCGCACATGGATCAGGCGCAGGTTGGGGTCATCCTTGCCACCGGGGAAGAACAGCTTCATCGCCGGTGACCACAGCTCCTCGATCTTCGCGCGGTCGTCGACGATGCGCGCACGCCCCGCCACCGACACATAGGTGTTCTTCGACGGTGAGGCGTAGGCCACGTTCACCCGCGGATCGAGCGCGATCTCGGCCACCTTCGGGCTGTCGGCGGTGATCACGAACCACAGGTCACCATCGAAGTTGACCTGCTGGGTGGCCAACGGCCGGCTGTAGAGTCGTCCGTCAACGCCGGTGGTGGTGAACATCGCCACCTCCACGTCCTTGATCAGTTCGGCCAGCTGGGCAATGTGTTCGGCGCGGGTCTCGGCCATGGTGGGGACTCCAGAAGTGGGAGCCCCCATCAGACGCTGATCGGCTGCAACGGGCCGTGACGCGATTGTTCAGCCCGCGTGGCGGGCATGCCAGGCGTGCATCGCCAGTTCGAACGAACGCAGGCGCGCGCGGTGGTCGTACAGGTTGGCGGTGAGCATCAGTTCGTCGGGCTTGTGCCGCTCGACGAAGGCGGCGATGCCCTCGGCCACCTGCTGCGGATCACCCAGCACGGTGCAGGCCAATGCCCGCTCCACGCCCAGCTTTTCATGCGGTTCCCAGAAGGACTCGATGTCGTCGATCGGTGCCGGAATCTTGCCCGGCCGGCCACGACGCAGATTGACGAAACTCTGCTGCTGGCTGGTGAACAGGCGGCGCGACTCGGCTTCGCTGTCGCTGGCGACAACGTTCAGCGCCAGCATCGCGTGCGGCTGCTTCAGCGTGGCCGAAGGGCGGAACTCGCGGCGGTACACCGCCAGCGCCTCGTCCATCACGTCGGGCGCGAAGTGCGAGGCGAACGCGTACGGCAGGCCCATCGAGGCGGCCATGCGCGCACCGAACAGGCTGGAACCGAGGATCCAGGTCGGCACCCGCAGGCCGCCACCCGGGACCGCCTGTACGGCCTGGCCGGGTTGCACCGGCTCGAAGTAATGCAGCAGTTCGCGCACGTCCTGCGGGAACTGGTCGGCGCTGTCGAAGTAGCGGCGCAGTGCACGCGCGGTCGGCTGATCGGTCCCGGGTGCGCGGCCCAGGCCGAGGTCGATGCGGTCCGGATACAGCGACGCCAGCGTGCCGAACTGCTCGGCCACCTGCAGCGGGGCATGGTTGGGCAGCATGATGCCGCCGGCACCGACGCGGATGCGCTTTGTGCCCCCGGCCACATGGCCGATCAGCACAGCGGTGGCCGCGCTGGCGATGCCAGGCATGTTGTGGTGTTCGGCCAACCAGTAGCGGCGGTAGCCCAGCGCATCGGCGTGCTGGGCCAGTTCCAGCATGTTGGCGAAAGCGGCTGTGGTGTCACTGCCCTCGCAGACCGGGGCCAGGTCAAGGATCGACAACGGGATCATCAGGCGGTTTTCCGTCACAGGATTCCCCTTCTGATGGGGACGGCAGGGTGCAACGGCCAGTGTCGGTGGCGGGATGCTGATTCCCGTGGGGCGGGTTCAGCGCCCACCGGAACGTGTAGCGCAGAGCCCGTGCTCGGCTGCCTTTCGTCGACCAACAGCCGCCGAGCATGGGCTCGGCTCTACAGGAGCGCGGTCAGAGCGCGGTTAGAACGCGCTCGGACGCGGCTCCGGCAGCGGCTGGTCGACCATGGGCTTCAGCTTGGCATCCAGCGCCACGCGCTCGTCGAACACGAAGCAACGCCCCTCGTAGCCTTCGCCGCCCACCTCCTCGAAGTAACCGAGGATGCCACCGTCCAGCTGCAGCACATTGTCCATGCCGTCATTGACCATCCACAGCGCCGCCTTCTCGCAACGGATGCCGCCGGTGCAGAAACTGACCACGGTGCTGTCCTTCAGCGCTTCGCGGTGCGGCGCCAATGCCTCGGGCAGGTCGGTGAACTTGTGGATGGGCAGCACCAGCGCGTCCTTGAAGGTGCCGTACTCCACCTCCTGCAGGTTGCGCGTGTCGAGCATCACCACCGGCTTGCCGGCGTCGTCATGCCCCTGGCGCAGCCACCGCTGCACCGTGGCCGGATCAACCGCAGGCGCACGCGGATAGTCCAGCGGCTGGCCGTCATCGCGGCGGAAGCTGATGATCTCGTCCTTCACCTTGGCCTTCAGCCGCGCGAACGGCTGGTGCTTGCTGAGGCTGGTCTTGACCCGCAGATCGACAAAGCGCGCATCTTCGCGCAGCGCCGCATAGAAGCCCTCGATATCTCCTGGCGCGCCGGCCAGGAACAGGTTCAGGCCCTCGCCCGCCACCAGGATCGTGCCACGCAGCTCAGCCGCCTCGGCGCGCGCCAGCAGCTGGTCGCACAGGGCCTGGGGGGCGTCGATGACGGCGAAATGGTAGGCAGCGGTGTTGGCGATCATTGCGCCATTTTAGCGCCTCCCGCCCGCACTGACAGTTTCCGGGGGCAGAGCCCTCTGCGCGGCAGAGGGATCCGACCCCGGCAGATACCCGGAATCTGTCAGAGGCGCGGCGGTGTGGGCAGGCGGGGCCGTTGGCGCCATGGATGGCGCCATCGAGCCTGTCCACACCGCCACGCCATCCCACGGAAACCAGCTTTTGACGTGGCAGTTGCGTCTGCGGGTGCCGGATGCAACCCGGCCGCCGCCCTTTAACCGCGCAGCAGCATGAACGGCAGCAGCACCAGCGCCGCCGCGCCGGCCATCGCCAGCAGCACCAGCACCACGTACAGCGGACGCTGCCGGAACAGGCTGCCGAAGGTCTCGGCGGTTCCGTCGCGCACTGCCTGCTCACGCTCAGCGCGGATGCGAGGACCCCGCTCGGCCTGGTACTCGGCCATCAGGGCCTTCGCACGCGGATGATCGGCGTCCTCGCGCAGCCACAGGCCACCGTTGGAAATGCCCCACGGGCTGGGTTCGGTGCGATACCAGGCGATGCCGTGTCGGTCGAGCAGCGTGCAGACATCGGCATATTCGTCGTCGCCGACATTGCGCAGATTGAGCAGGAGTTTTGCCATGCCCCCATGATACCCGGCGCCGATGCGCTACCCTTGCCGCCCTTGCCCCGCGCCCTTCCGGAGACGCCCGATGCGCCGCCTGCTGCTTCCCCTGCTGCTGTCCCTCGCCGCCGCTGGCTGCTCGACTGAACCGTCCGGCCCGCCGCCCGGCGGCACCCTGACTGCCTTCGAGCGCATCGATACCGTGCCCGGCACCGGGGCCGAAGCCGTCTCCGGCAGCAAAGTGACCGTGCACTACACCGGCTGGATCTACGACAACCGCACCGAAACCAAGCACGGCAAGACCTTCGACAGCTCGGTCAGCCGTGGCGAACCGTTCACCTTCGCGCTGGGCGCCGGCCAGGTCATCCGCGGCTGGGATGAGGGCGTGGCCGGCATGAAGGTCGGCGGCAAGCGCACCCTGATGATCCCGCCGGACTACGGCTACGGCGACCGCCGCGTCGGCCCCATTCCGGCCGGTTCGTCGCTGGTGTTCGACGTCGAGCTGCTCGATGTCAAACCGTAATACCGCACTGCCCAAGCGGGTCGCCGTCATCGGCGGCGGCCCGGCCGGCCTGTTCGCCGCCGAGCGCCTGCGCGCCGCTGGGCTGGAGGTCGACCTGTACGAGGCCAAGGGGTCGCCCGGCCGCAAGTTCCTGATCGCCGGCAAGGGCGGGCTCAACCTCACCCATTCCGATCCGCGGCCGTTGTTCGACAGCCGCTACCGCGAGCAGGCTGCCGTGGTCGGTCGCTGGCTGGATG
This sequence comes from Stenotrophomonas sp. 57, assembly GCF_030291075.1. Taxonomy (NCBI): domain Bacteria; kingdom Pseudomonadati; phylum Pseudomonadota; class Gammaproteobacteria; order Lysobacterales; family Lysobacteraceae; genus Stenotrophomonas; species Stenotrophomonas sp. 57. The sequence continues at coordinate 1,633,203 of NZ_CP127407.1, read as the reverse complement.
GCTTTGACGCGCAGGCACTTCGTGACTGGGCCGCCGGCTTCGGCGTCGAGACCTACGTGGGCAGCTCTGGCCGGGTGTTTCCGGTCGACCGCAAGGCGGCGCCGCTGCTGCGCGGCTGGGTGCGCCGATTGAAGGAACAGGGCGTGCGCCTGCATGCCAACCATCGCTGGACCGGTTGGAGCAACGACGGCGCCCTGCGCTTTGGCACCGAAGCGGGCGAAATCGATGTCCACGCCGATGCCACCGTGCTGGCGATGGGCGGCGGCAGCTGGCCGCAGCTGGGCAGCGATGGCGCCTGGGTTGCGCTACTGCAGGCGCGCGGCGTGGACATCGCGCCGCTGCGGTCAGCCAACTGCGGCTTCGACGTGGACTGGACCCCGTTCTTCGCCCAGCGCAATGCTGGCGCGCCATTGAAGCCGGTGGTCGCGCACTGGATCGACCTGGCTGGACAACCACAATCGCTGCAGGGCGAGTGCGTGGCCAGCGAATACGGCATTGAGGGCAGCCTGATCTACGCATTGGCCGCCGACCTGCGCGAAACCATCAACCGCGACGGCCACGCCACGCTGTGGTTGGACCTGGTGCCAGGTCGCGACGAAGCGCGCTTGCTGGCCGACCTGTCGCGCCCGCGCAAGGGCCGCAGCTTCGGTGAGCACCTTCGCCGCCAGGCCGGCCTGGATGCGGTGAAGGCCGCACTGGTGTTCGAGCGCCTGGGCAAGGAGGCCGGCAATGATCTGCCGGCCGTAGTTGCCTCCCTCAAGCGCCTGCCGCTGCGCCTGCTGCGTCCAAGGCCGATGGCCGAGGTGATCAGCACCGCCGGTGGCGTGCGCCTGGAGGCGCTGGATGATGCCCTGATGCTGCGGGCAGTACCCGGCGTGTTCTGCGCCGGCGAGATGCTGGACTGGGAGGCGCCGACCGGCGGCTACCTGCTGACCGGGTGCTATGCCAGCGGCCTGCGTGCTGCGGAAGGCGTGATCGGGTGGCTGGCGGAGCGGTGACGCCTGCCTTGTAGCGTCGAGCCATGCTCGACGGCTTCATCGATTGAATCAAAAACAGCCGAGCGTGGGCTCGGCTCTACAACAGCCGTCGAGCTGCATCACCACGGCCGGCGCATGCTCACCGAGGCCAGCGCCACGCCGCTGGGATGTGGGTAGGCCCTCGCGCTTACGCTGATGAACCCCTGCCGCTGATAGAACGGCACGGCATTGAGCGAGGCCGACAGCACCACCTCACGCTCACGATCAGCCATCGCCAACAGGCGCTGCATCAGCGCCTGCCCAATCCCCTGGCCGCCACGGTCGGGATCAACAAACAACGCGTCGACTTCATTGGCGTCGGCATCAAACACGCCGAAGCCAAGCAGGGCACCCTCCCCATCCTCGGCCACCACGCAACCGCCCTGCCCCAGCAAGTGCGCGTACTGCGACGGTGGCGGCGAGGCCGACCATGGCGCGATGACCTCGGGTGGGTAATGACTGCTGCAGGTCTCACGCACGCACCGTGTGCGCAGGGCCCACAGCGTGGCCACATCGGCAATCGTGCCGCGCCTGAACTGCATGGCATCTCCTTGTACAGCCGAGCGCATGCTCGGCTGTTCTTCGTTCCACTATCGCGATGAGAGAAGCAGCCGAGCATGGGCTCGGCTCTACAGCAACACGTTATCGCGACTTGCTGGCGCGCAGCGCCTGGATCTTCGGCGGCGGCTGGAAGGAATCGCTGCGCGCATCGGCCCAGAACGCATGGAACACTGCGTGGTCCGGCACCTTGTGCAGCAGTTCGCCCGGTTCCAGGTAACGGTACAGCGAGGCCAGCGAACGGATCTCGACGGGCGAAACACGACGCAGGATGTGCTCCGGGCCCAGCTCCGCCGGGTCGTTCAGGCCCGCGGCGCACAGTAGCTCCTTGAGTGCGTGCAGGGTGTGCTCGTGGTAGCTGTACACGCGGGTGGCCTTGTCCGGTGCATCCAGGTGCTTCCAGCGCGCCGGGTTCTGGGTGGCGATGCCGGTCGGGCACTTGTCGGTGTGGCAGCTCAGCGACTGGATGCAGCCCAGCGCGAACATGAAGCCACGACCGGCATTGCACCAGTCGGCCCCCAGCGCAATGGTCCGCGCGATGTCGAAGGCACTGGTGATCTTGCCGGCCGCACCGATGCGGATGCGCTCGCGCAGGTCCAGGCCCACCAGGGTGTTATGCACCAGCAGCAGCGCTTCGTGCATCGGCACACCCACATGGTCGACGAATTCCGCCGGTGCTGCGCCGGTGCCGCCTTCGGCGCCGTCCACCACGATGAAGTCCGGCAGCAGGCCGGTTTCCTGCATTGCCTTGGCGATGCCGAACCACTCCCACGGGTGGCCGATGGCCAGCTTGAAACCAACCGGCTTGCCACCGGACAGCTCGCGCAGGCGGGCCACGAACTGCAGCAGTTCAACCGGCGTCGAGAACGCCGAGTGACGCGACGGCGACACGCAGTCCACCCCCATCGGCACGCCACGCGTCACCGAAATCTCTGCGGTCACCTTCGGCGCCGGCAGCACGCCGCCGTGCCCCGGCTTGGCGCCCTGCGACAGCTTGATCTCGATCATCTTGACCTGGTCGTGGGTCGCGTTGGCAACGAAGCGTTCCTCGCTGAAGGCGCCCTTTTCATCACGGCAACCGAAGTAGCCCGAGCCGATTTCCCACACCAGATCACCGCCCATCTCCCGGTGGTAGGGCGAGATCGAACCCTCGCCGGTGTCGTGATAGAAGCCGCCCTGACGCGCGCCTTCGTTCAGCGCGCGGATGGCATTGGCCGACAGTGAACCGAAGCTCATCGCCGAGATGTTGAACACGCTGGCCGAATAGGGCTTGGCACAGTTCGGGCCGATCAACACGCGGAAGTCATGCTTGGCGATGGCGGTCGGTGCCAGTGAATGGTTGATCCACTCGTAATCCACCGCGTAGGTGCTGCGCAGGGTGCCGAACGGCACCGTGTCCATCTCGTTCTTGGAACGCTGGTAGATCAGCGCGCGCTGCTGGCGCGAGAACGGCACATCCTCCAGGTCGCTCTGCACGAAATACTGGCGGATCTCAGGGCCGATCGACTCCAGGCCATAGCGGAAGTGCGCCATCACCGGATAGTTGCGGCGCAGCGTGCTGCGCTTCTGCAGCAGATCCCAGGTCCCCAGCGCCACCATCGCGGCAGTCAGGCCGACGCCCCAATACCAGGCCGGCCATATCGTGGCCAGCCACAGGCATATCGGGAACATCAGGATGGCGAGCAGGTAGACGACATACCGGTGCATGGCTTTCCTCGGTTGCAACTGTCCCCGAGTCTACCGCGCTGCCCGCCATGCGGGCTTACAGGCGACCGTCAACCACGTTGCGCGGCCAGGCCGATTTCACGTCGTAGACCAGTCCACCGGGGGCCAGCAGGGCACGGATGGCCGCTTCATCCATGGCCTTGAAGCGGGCATGGGCCACCGCCAGCACCACGGCGTCATAGCCGCCGGGAACCGGTTCGGCCAGCCAATGCACGCCCGCATCGGCCAATGCCGCCGGGCCGACCCATGGGTCACTGACCGCGACCTGTGCACCGGCATCACCCAGGCGCTGCGCCAGCTCCAGCGCTCGGCTGTTGCGCAGGTCCGGGCAGTCTTCCTTGAAGGTCACGCCGAGCACCAGCACCCGTGACTGCGCAGGCAGGCGGCCACGCTCGGCCAGCATCGCCAGCACGCGTGCGGCCACGTGTTCGCCGACGCGGTTGTTGACCTGCCGCGCGGTGTGGATCAGGTCCGGGTGGTAGCCCACGCTCTCGGATTTGTGCAGCAGGTAGTACGGGTCCACGCCGATGCAATGGCCACCGACCAGCCCGGGCCGGAACGGCAGGAAATTCCATTTGCTTCCGGCCGCATCCAGCACGTCCTGGGTATCGATGCCGAGCCGGTCGAAGATCAGTGCCAGTTCGTTGACCAGCGCGATGTTGACGTCGCGCTGGATGTTCTCGACCACTTTGGCCGCTTCGGCCACGCGCATCGACGGTGCCGGGAAGGTCCCGGCGTCGATGATGCGCTCGTACAGGCCGTCGATCACGGCTGCAACCTCCGGCGTCGAACCCGAGGTGATCTTGCGGATGTCGGCCAGGCGCCGCTGACGGTCACCGGGGCTGACCCGTTCCGGACTGTAGCCGCAGTAGAAATCCTCGTTGAAGCGCAGTCCCGAGCCCTGCTCCAGCAGCGGCACGCAGACTTCTTCGGTGGTTCCCGGGTATACCGTGGACTCGTAGATCACCAGATCGCCCGCACGCAGGTGGCTGGCGATCAGCCGGCTGGCCGAGCGCAATGGCTCCAGGTCGGGCTGCTCGTAGGCATCGATCGGGGTCGGCACGGTAACGATGTAGACATTGCAGGCGTCGAGCAGCCCCGGATCGCTGCCGTAGTGCAGATGCGGCGCACTGGCCAGCTCGTCGGCCTCCACTTCCAGCGTATGGTCCTGGCCCTCGCGCAGTTCGGCAATGCGCCCGGCATCGATATCAAAGCCCAGCGTCGGCCAGTGCCTGCCGAACGCCACGGCCAACGGCAGGCCGACGTAACCCAGGCCGATCACTGCGAAACGCGGAGTTACCGCCGCCGCAACGGGCGCGCTCATCGGCGCATCCCGTGCATCGGATGAAGGCGCATGCGCGCTGCAATGGCTTCGGCCCACCCACTCATTCGCTGTACCACTCCGGGAAACCCGCACCAGAAAGGCTACAGCCTAACGGCCCCGGCGCCCCAGCGCCAAGGCAGGCTCAGGACCCCAGCGCGACCGCAGCCGGTTCCAGTTCGCCGTCGGCACCTGTCCAGGCCTGCAGCAGGCGTTCGAAGCCACCACTGCCGAGCAGGAATCCCGTCCATGCCGCGTCGACAATCTGCACCAGCAGGTCCGCTTCGATCCGCCGCGTCCCCATCGACCAGCGTGGGAACGCCCGCTGTGCCACCGGTGCACGGCACAACACCTTCAGCTGGACATGGCTGCGCGCATTGAGGATGCGCTGGAACACCGAATCGATCCCGTCCTCGGGACCTTCGAGGTACTGCAGGAAACGGCTGCCATCGAACATCAACACGCCGGTGACACCGGCCACACGATTGAACGCCGTGGCATCGGCCAGCAGGCGATCAAGATCGGTTGTCTGCAGATCGGCGCGGGCCTCACTGGCATAGGCAATCGCGTGCAGCGACATCAGGTGGCTCCCCCCCTGGGAACGATGGCTGGGACTATGACATGAATGGGGTCGACAGTTAAGCAAGTCACCGCCGCGACGCGATCCGGTCGCCGCGCTGCAGGTGGGCTACAATCGGCGCCGCGCTGCAGGCCCGGATGGCGAAACTGGTAGACGCATCGGACTTAAAATCCGCCGACCGCAAGGTCATGCCGGTTCGATTCCGGCTCCGGGCACCACGCGCGAAGTGCGCACACACTCCTCAGATCGCACGCGAGTAGCGCGGCTGCTCATGCGCGGCGCGCAGGTACGGATCAAAGCACATCGCCAGCAACCGCAGCAGCGGACGCCCCGGCTCGCTGGCGCGCACCACGCCTTCGCGATACTCGGCCAGACCATCCTCCTGCAGCCGCTGCACCGAGCGCAGGTCGTCGGCGAAGTAGCGCTCGAAATCGACCCCATGGCGCTGCCCCAGCACCGCACCATCCACCTCGCCCTGGCACATCAGCTGCTGGATCAGCTCCGCGCGCAGCTGGTCGTCGGCACTCAGCGCGACACCGCGCCAGACCGGCAACTGTCCCTGGTCCACCGCGTCCTCCCACGACGGCAGGTCACGTGGATTCTGGCTGTAGGTGGCACCGATATGGCTGATCGCACTCACGCCCAGACCCAGCAGGTCGGTATCGGCGTGGGTGGTATAGCCCATGAAGTTGCGATGCAGCTGGCCGGCACGCTGGGCCCGTGACAGATCCTCTTCCGGCAACGCGAAGTGATCCATACCGATGTACTGGTAGCCAGCCGCAGAGAGCTTCTCCACCGCCAGGCCCAGCAGCGCCAGCTTGTCTTCCGGCGAGGGCAGCCGGTTTTCGTCGATCTGTTTCTGTGCACGGAACAGATGCGGCAGGTGCGCATAGCCATACACCGCCAGGCGATCCGGGCGCAGCGCCAGCACCTGTTCCAGGGTGCGGCTGAAACCCTCCAGGCTCTGCCCGGGCAGGCCGTAGATCAGGTCGACGTTGACCGAGCGCATGCCGCTGTCGCGGCAGGCGCGCAGAATGTCCAGCGTCTGCTGCACGCCCTGCACGCGGTTGATCGATTCCTGCACGTGCGGATCGAAATCCTGCACGCCCAGGCTGGCTCGGTTGAAGCCCAGCCTCGCCAGCATTCCGACGTCGTGGGTATCGATGAAGCGCGGATCGAGTTCGATCGAGAAATCACGTTGCGGCGAATCACTGAAATCGAATCGGCGGCGCAGCCCTTCCACCAGCGTGGTCATTGCTTCGGCATCGAGGAAGTTCGGCGTACCACCGCCCAGGTGCAGCTGGATGACCTCGCGGCCGTCCTCGAACTGTGGCGCCAGCAGGTCGGCCTCGGCCAGTACGCGCGACACATAACTGTGGCCACGACCACGATCACGGGTGATCACCCGGTTGCAGCCGCAGTAGAAGCACGGGCTGGAACAGAACGGCACGTGCACATACAGCGACAGCGCGCGCGCCTGCCGGTTGCTGTCGGCGATCGCCTGGCGCAGCGCCGGTGCATCGAAGCCATCGTGGAAGTGCGGCGCGGTCGGATACGAGGTGTAGCGTGGCCCCGGCCGGTCGTGCCGGCGCAGAAGGTCGGGGTCGAAGGTCCAGGCCAGGCCACCGGCGGCGGGAGAGAACGTGTCCATGCCACCAGCATCGCGCCGGACGGCCGCTACCGCCTTGACCCAGATCAATCCTTGGCGGCGATCCCCAGCACAGGCAGCCCGACCTGCGGCCAGCGCAGCATCTGGTAGCGCTTCCAGAAGGTGTCGCCGATGCGCGCGGCCACGTCGTTGGCCAGTTCCTGCATCGCCGGGTTGTCGCATTCGGCCGTGGTGATCCGGAACAGCACCAGCCAGCGGTCGAACAGGTCCTTGTCCAGCTCGATGGCCATGTGCTTGGACATCGGCGAGCCCTTGAAGCGGCGGGTACCGCGCAGCATCGCCGACCAGAAGTCGACCAGCTGTGCCAGGTGCTCCGGCCAGTCGTGGACGTGCGCCTCGAACACCGGCCCCAAGCGTTCCTCTTCGCGCACGCGGGCGTAGAAGTCGTGGACCAGGCGGGTCACTTCCTGCTCGGTGCACAGCTCGGGCGAGGCGACAGGAAGGACGGGCGGCGGTGTTGCGTTCATCGGGGTACCCAAAGCGTGCCGGCAGTGTGCCGCAGCGGAGCAGCACCGCCGTTGATCCAGATCAATGTCAGCGCAGTCGGCTGCACCTAGGCTGCCATGCTTGCAGGAAGCATGCCCTGCGGATGCGGCGCCAACCTGGGCGAAGTATACGCGCCGCCCACTTTTCGATCCGGGACAGCATGAACAGACCGACTCCCAGCCGCCGCCAGCGGCTGATCCAGCACTGGGGCGCCATCCTCTGGCCCAGCTTCATCGCCGCGGGCATGGCCAGCGTGGTGTTCTTCGCCTTCGTCGATCCGCTGCGGCTGCAGGCCATCAGCTTCCCGGACACGCCGATCAGCCGCGAGCTGGGCTATACCGCGGGCTTTTTCATGTTCTGGGCGGTGACGGCGTTGTCCAGCGCAGTCACCTGGTACCTGCAACGGCCGTTGCCCAGCGACGACGACGACGAGCTGCCGCTGGGATGAACGCCTCCTGTGCTGCTGCGTCCCGTCCCTGGCACTGGCGCGGCCCGCTCAGCGCCGCCCTGCTGGTGCTGTTCCATGCGCTGCCGTGGCTGCGCTGGGACGGCCGCCAGGCCCTGCTGCTGGACATCAGCGCGCGACGCTTCGATCTGTTCGGCTGGACGCTCTGGCCCAGTGACGTGGGCATGCTGATCGGCCTGCTGGCAGTGCTGGCAGTAAGTCTTGCCCTGCTCACCCACCTCGCGGGGCGCGTGTGGTGTGGCCATGCCTGCCCGCAGACGCTGTGGCGGCGGGCCTTCGACTGGATCGCGCAGGGCATGGCCCGCGTGTTGCCGGCCCAGGCCGCGCGACCGGCCACGCAACTGGCCTGGGCGCTGCTCTCACTGTGGACCGGTATCACCTTCGTCGGCCTGTTCAGCCCCATCGCGGAACTGGTCACGGCCTTGCCGCGCGCAGGCTGGAGCGGTTGGGAAACCTTCTGGGTTCTGTTCTATGCCGCCGCCACCTGGGGCAATGCCGGTTTCCTGCGCGAACAGGTCTGCCGTTCGCTGTGCCCGTTCGCGCGCATGCAGCCGCTGCTGACCGATCCCCATACGCCACGCATGCTGTACGACGCCCGCCGTGGTGAGCCGCGCGGACGGCGCCCCTCCGGGCTGGGTGGGGTCCTCGGGCGTGGTCGGGGCCTGCTCGACCCGACCACCGCGCAGGACTACGTGTTCCGCGCCGCGCACCCGCTGCTGGCCGGACCGATGCCGACCTTCAGCGCCGATCGCCTCGGTGATTGCATGGACTGCGCCGCCTGCGTGAGCGTCTGCCCGATGCAGCTGGACATCCGCCAGGGGCCACAGGCCGATTGCCTGGCCTGCGGCGCCTGCCTGGAAGCCTGCGCACAGCAACAGCACCAGGCCGGCTTCGGCCCGGGGCTGGTGCGTTACTGCAGTCCGCAGGCGATGGCCGGGCAACCGAGGCGCTGGTGGCGACCCCGGACCCTGTCCCTGCTGTCGTTGCTGCTGGCGCTGCTTGCCTGCGGCGCCTGGCGCCTGCTCTGAATCAGCGCGGCCCGTCGGCGTGCGGCGGGACAAGCTGTGCACGCCGGACAATGCCCAGCTGCTCGATGATCAGTGCCATTTCGTTGGTGACTTCGGTACGCTCGGTCCCCTGCGGAACCAGGCGGTCCAGCACCTGCTGGTAGGTATCCCAGAACGCCGGACCGCATCCGTGTTTGTGATAACTGGCTTCCAGTTCGCGGCGTACCCGTTCAGCCAAGCCATGCATGCCGTATTCCATACGACCTCCGTTGGACTTGTTCTGCATCGTTGACGGTCTACCGACTCACTTGCGAGCTACTGAAAGACTCCCGGGCTTCACGTCCGGTTGATTCAAATTAGTCACAGATTTCACGAAAGGTCAATTACATGCAGCGACTTTCGTGATCGAAATTATTAATCATTCACGAAACTACATACGGGCCCCGGGGGCTCCCGGATGGGCCGAACCCGACAGCCGCTGGGGAACCCTGCCGCCCCGGCCGGTAGGCATCAACGATCGGCACCGCCAGATCGATCAGTTTTCGCTATTTTGCTAAGCATACTTAGCCGATTGCGCTTAGCGTGCTATATGCGACAAAAGGCGGCGCAATTCAGATGGAATCGGCTTCGGCGGCGTCGGTCGCCGGGAACAGGCTGGGATAGCGCTGATGCAGCATGTACTGGCGAAGGGCCGGAATCGGGAAGTCCTTCGGCCATTGCGACACTGCGGATCGGCTGATGCCGAAGAAGCGCGCCAGTTCGGCATCGGTCTGGAATCCCAGCCGGGTACGCACCTGTCGCTTGTTCCAGAATTCGGTCATGGTCGTTCCTTCTGCTAACCAGACTTATTCTTGCGACAAGGACTCTTCGCATTCCACGCGTTAAGCTGGCTTGCATAGATGAATACTCTCGGCCAACGACTCGCCGCCGCCATGAAGAAAGCCGGGCACCCCCGCCCCGCCGATCTGGCCCGCGCCGCCAAATCCACCACGGCAACCATCAGCAACTGGCTCAACGACCACGTCAGTGCGTCCCATGTGAAGGCCGAGCAGCTGTTCCGCATTGCCGATGCGGCCAAGCTGGACGCGCGCGAACTGCTGTATGGGGTGAACGGGCGCGCGGTCGGTGAACCTGGCAATGCCTACATTCCCAGCCAGGCCCACCTGGATGTCTGGCAGGACGCCTACGAACTGGTCAGCCACCTGGTGGCCGAGAACGGCCTGGAAATCGACCACCGTCGCCATGCAGCCCTGGACCTGCTGGCGTTCGAGCTGCTGATGGACGGCTTCAGCCGCAGCAAGGTCGCCCGCGTGCTGACCACCTCGATGACGTGAATGCACATGCGCTGGTAGCATGGCCCGCGATGGGGATGGGGCTCCCCCGATAACCGCCTGAGAAGGCTGATGGCTCCTGCCAAGACGAAGCTGGCGTTCGTCGATGGCAGGCCCTGCCTGCCCTCGGCGTTCGCCATCGAACCTGCGAACCCGCACTCGAGGCACGCAATGCACACACTGAACAACTATCTCCTGGTCTTCATCGGCGGCGGCCTCGGCGCCTGCCTGCGCCATGCCTGCAACCTGATCGGCGCGCGGGTGGCCATCGGCAGCCCCTGGCCGTGGTCGACCTTCCTGATCAACATCAGCGGTGCGCTGCTGATGGGCGTGGTGGTCGAAGCCTTCGCCCTGCGCAACGGCGCTTCGCCCCAGCTGCGCCTGCTGCTGGCCACTGGCATCCTGGGCGGCTATACCACCTTCTCCACCTATGCACTGGAAATCGGCCTGCTGCTGCAGCGCGGCCAGCATGGGCTGGCCGCGCTGTATGCCGGCGGCTCGGTGGCACTGGGCCTGGCCGGCCTGTTCGGAGGCATGAAGCTGACCCGGCTGGTCCTGGGCTGACGCTCAGGCCGCGCCAGCGCGCGCCTGTCCGCGCCATTCGCGTGGCGACTGTCCGGTGTGCGCCTTGAATGCCCGCGACAGGGCCGCTTCGCTGCCGTAACCCACCTCATCGGCGATCCGCTTCAGCGGCCGCCCCTGGCGCAGGGCCTGCTGCGCCAGCCCTACCCGCCAGCCCTGAAGGTACTGCCCGGGCGTGGTACCCATCGCCTCGCGGAAGCTGGCCGCGAACACGCTGCGCGACATGCCGGCCACATCGGCCAGGCCTTCCAGCGTCCACGCCTGCGCCGGAGCTTCATGCATCGCCACCAGCGCCAGTCGCAGCCGCGGATGACCCAACCCTGCAAACAGGCCGCCCCGCATCTCGCCGCCTTCCATCAACTGGCGCAACACCTGGATCATCACCACCTCGAAAAGGCGGTTGACCATCGCCGCGCGCCCGCAGCGCTGCTCGAAGGCCTCCTCGAACAGCAGCTCCAGCGCCGCATGTCCCCCATGCAGGTCGGCCAGCGGCAGGCAGATGAAATCAGGCAGTGCGGCACTGATCGGATTGAGCCGTCCCCCTTCGAAATGCAGGTTGGCGCAGGCCATGTCGGCGCCCCGCTGCGGATCGCTGCTGAAACGGTGCGGCATCGGGCGCGGGTACAGCAGCAGGCTGGGCACCTCGACCTGCACGACCTGCTGGCCGTGGCTGACCTGCAGCGGGCCACGCCTTACCAGATGCAGCTGCCCGGCTTCGTCTTCCCCCTCCAGGGTGTTGATGCCGCACAAGGCACCGGCATGGAACACCGAAGCGGTGACCGCGAAACGTTCGAGCAGGATCGCGAGGCGATCGACCATGGCGGACTCCGGATCACACAGAAAGGGTTAAACACGACCTATCGTATCGGAATCTTCCTGACACTGAAGGGCACTGGCCCGATGCCCCCGCCGCCGCTATACAGACCGCAGATCCCCGCGCATGGAGGCCCCGATGTCGATCCGCACCGCACTGGCGCTGCTGCTGATGTTGCTCGTAACGGCCCACGCAGAAGCCGCCCCACCGTCGAAGATCGAACACCTGGCGTGGCTGGCCGGCTGCTGGCAGCTTGATGGGCAGCCATCCGGTGCCGGCGAACAGTGGTCCACGCTGGCCGGCGGCACGCTTTTCGGCAGCAGCCGCAGCCTGCGCGACGGGCGCACCGTCGGCTTCGAGTTCATGCAGTTGCGCCAGCACGATGATGGGCGCCTGGTGCTGACCGCCCTGCCCTCCGGCCGGAACCCCACCGAGTTCAACGCCACCCGCATCGATGACACCGAGGCCGTGTTCGAGAATCCGGCCAACGACTTCCCGCAGCGCATCCGCTACCGGCGCCTTGACGAACAGCGCGCGCACGCGCGCATCGAGGTGGCGCAGGACAACCCGACACAGGCGATCGACTTTCCGATGCACCGGGTCGCCTGCGGCGGCTCGACGTCGACACGCTGATCCGCTTCTGGCCCCTCCCTACGCCGTATGGCGGATCACCACGAAACCCTCTTCCCTGGCTGGTGGCACGAAGTGGCGGGTGATCTGCTCGAATTCCCCGTCGCTGGCCTGGAACGGATGCTCGCCGCGTGCATTGCGCGCACGCAACCGTGCCTTGCAGACCTCATCGGCGATATCGAGGAAGTGCAGCTGATGCGCGGCGCCGGCCGGCTCGAACAGATCGCGCGCCCAGGCCCGTGTCGCCGGCGTGTTGAAGGGGAAATCGAGCACCACGGAAACGCCTGCCTGCAACAATCCACGCAGATGATCCGTCAGCACGGCGCGCAACGTGGCTGCGCGCTGCAGGTAATCGGCAATGGAATGGATTTCGCCCGGATACAGCGCTGACAGCCATGCGTCTTCGCTGATCAGCACGTGGCGCGGCCTCGCCGCCAGTTGCTGCGACAGCGTCGACTTTCCTGCGCCGATCTTGCCGCATAGCAGATGCAGGGTCGGAGTGTGGTCGGTGGATGAAAGGTGCTGCATCTGCGATCTCCTCGGTGGATTCCAGTTCCCGGGAGAGCGCTGCATGCAACTCGCCTTCCCGGGCGGGTTGCAGGGCCGTGACGACCGCGCGCTACCCCGCCTTCCCGTGGGGAATGCGGATAATCGACGCGGTGACGTGCGGGGCCATGCCGCCAGCGTAGAACGCCGCCTGTTCGGCCCGCAATCCCCTGCGGCAGTGCAGCGCGCGCAACGTTTCGCTGGCATCTATGCTCGGCGCCATTCCCGCATGGAACAACCACGATGCGCCCCTTGCTTCGATGTGCCCTCGCCGTTGGCCTGCTGCTCCCTTCGATGGCATTGCTGGCAGCACCACCCGCGGCACCGCGCACGCTCAGCGGCGAACTGCAGGGCGCGCCGTGGCGGTTGGATGTACCGGCAGACTGGAACGGCGATCTGGTGATGCTGGCCCACGGCTATGAGCCCGTGGGCGTGCCGCGCATCACACCGATGGCTGCCAATGACAGCACGGCAGCGCTGCTGGGTGCCGGCTACGCCGTCGCGCAGAGCGCGTATTCCAGCCAGGGCTGGGCGGTGGCGGATGCAGTCAGCGACATGGAACGCCTGCGCCAACACGCGTTGCTGCAACTCAAGCATGTGCGACACACCTGGATGCTGGGCTTCTCGATGGGCGGTGCCGTGACCATCGGCAGCCTCGAGCGCTTCCCGCAGCACTATACCGGTGGCGTGTCGCTGTGCGGTGCCAATCTCAGTGGCGAGCAGATCGCGGCCGACCTGCTGACCACGCTGGTCGCGTTCGATTACTTCTTCCCCAAGGCGGAGGGGCTGCCGGCCACCGGATTGGCATCACGCGAAGCCGCCGTGCTGCCGCAGGGTGAGCTGTACCAGGGCATTGCCAGCGCGCTGCAGCGCGACCCGGCGCACGCGGCGCTGCTTGCACAGCGGCTGCAGGTCTCCGGTGACCAACTGGCCGGAACGATCAGCCTGCACGCGCTGGTGCTGCACGAGCTGGCCACACGTAGCGGCGGCATGCCGGTCGGCAACACCGGCGTGGTCTACAGCGGCTTCGGCGATGACGCCGCATTCAATGCCGGGGTGCAGCGCATCGATGCCGTGCCTGCCGCGCAGGCCAAGGTGCGCGCGACGCTGGCGCTGACCGGTGCACTGAAGCGACCGCTGGTGATCCAGTTCAACCACAACGACCCGACCATCGTGCCGCGCATGCAGGCGGTGTATCCGCAGTTGGCCGCACACGCCGGTGCGCGGCCGCTGCCACAGGTGCTGCCGGCCGTGGGCGAAGGGCATTGTGGCTTTTCGGAAGCACAGGTGGTCGACGCCTTGAAGGCGGTACGGCCCTGAGTCCAACGCGTTCCGCAGCGCATCAGGACCGTCCAGGAAGTGCTGCTATCGTGGCGCGGCCCATTGACGGGCACACGAAGGACTGACGTGATGATCAAGATGACCTTGAAGACCGTGATGCTCCTTGGCATGGCCGTGACCGGCCTGGCCTTCGCCGCAGACTCCTGCGAGTTCTGCACCCTGAAGTACGAGCAGTGCCTGCGTACATCACATGGACCGCTGGGCAAGACCTCGCAGCAGTGCGAAGCGGAATATCGCCTGTGCCGCGAAACGGACTGCCCGTCGCCCTGACCGGCACCTGGCCGGCTCCTGCGGGAGCCGGCTCAGCCCGCCAGTTCGGCACGACTGAAGGTGGATGGCTGGGCTTCGACACGTCAGTCTCGTTCGGCCGCCAGGGGCTTGGCCTGCCCCGCACGGTGCTGCACTATGCGCGCGACCGCGCGACCGCGCGACCGGGTTGGCACGCTTGGCCAGGCCTCGACCGTGCGCAGGAAGCCGCAACAGGCGGGATCAGCCGCCCAGCGTGCCCATCGTGAAGGTGTAGCCCGAGTTCATCAGGAATTCGCGCATGCGCATTTCCGCGCGCCGCGGTGAGGCCAGGTTGGCCGGCGCATACAGCGCGTAGACCACGCCTGCGCCTTCGATGGCCTCACGCCGCACACCACAGTGCCGGGTTTCCGAAGCGACCACCCATCCGTCCTTCAAACGGTCCGGTCCGATCGATTGGCCGTTCATCAGCCGGAACGTCAGCCAGCGTACTTCCGCCGAGGATTTGCTCATTGCCCGCGTACCGGCCCGGTACCGCGGTCATTCATGTCGTTGCTCGCCATTGCAGCTCCCTGAGGCTTGGAACCTGACCATAGCGCCTTGCCATGTCGTGGGTGACTGAGACTGAGCGGGCGCCTCAGGTCGCCAGGTTGAACAGCCGCCACAACGCCTCCCGCCCCGGCGGGGTCAGGCGCAGTTCGCGGCGGCCTTCGACGCGGCGCAGCCAGTCATTGCCCACGAAACTGTCCAGCATCGCCTCACCGACCAGGCCTGCCAGGTGCGGGCGACGTTCGGTGCAATCCAGGCAGCCACGGCAGTAGCGCGCCGGCTTGGCCACCACCGGCTGCCGCAGAAGCTCGCGCAGCGGCTGGCCCAGCCCGCCGAGGAATACCGCGCCTTCGGCGCTGATCCGCCAATGCCCTTCGCAGGGCAGCACATGCCCCCTCTGCAGCAGGCGATCGGTGATGGCTACCGCGTGCACACCGGCCAGGTGCCGATAACAGGAACGTGCCTGGCGCAGCGCAGGCATGCTGCGTGACGCTGCGGCGGTACACGAGGGCGTGCGGTCGGCCACGCGCAGGATGCCTTCGAGCATCTCTGCCACCTCGCTTGATGCCAACCGGTGATAGCGATGCCGCCCCTGCGCGACGGCCACCAGCAGATCGCCTTCGACCAGCCTGCGCAGGTGCAGGCTCGCCGTCTGCGGGGTCACACCGGCCACGTGCGCCAGCTCCGTTGCGGTGTAGGCACGCCCGTCCATCAACTGCAGCAGCATGGCCGCGCGTGCCTGGTCACCGACCAGGGCACCGACACTGACAAGGGAACCGGAGGTGTGGCCCATGCAGGGATTGTGGCACGCACACCTGTGCAGATACTTCGATGCAGACCGAAGCTTCGATGCCCGCAACCGCGCCACAGTGGCCCCTCGCCACCGTGAGAACTACCGTGAACACCGCCTCGACCCAGCGCCGCCGCATCACCCCCTCGGTCCTGTACCCGGGCACCCCGGTACTGCTGATGACCACGCTGAACGACGATGGCAGCAGCAACATCAGTCCGCTGTCTTCGTTCTGGGCGCTGGGCAACCGGGTGGTGCTTGGACTTGGGGTGCAGGGCCAGGGCTATCGCAACCTGCAGCTGCGCAACGAGTGCGTGCTGAATTTCCCTTCATCCGGGCAGGCCGCACAGGTCGAGGCGATCGCACGGGCAACCGGCTGTGACCCGGTGCCGCCCGCCAGGCAGGCGATGGGCTACGTGCACGTCCGCGACAAGTTCGCACTGGCCGGCTTCAGCCCCGTCGCATCCACCCACGTGGCGCCAATGGCGATTGCCGAGTGCCCGTTGCAGGTGGAGGTCAGCGTGATGGCGATGCACCCGCCCGGCGAGGACGACGGCCAGGGCTTCGTGATCGTCGAAGGTCGCGTCCGCTGCGTGCATGCGCATGAGGCCATCACCATCGCGGGCACCCAGCACATCGACGTTGCGCACTGGAAGCCGCTGATCTATCTGTTCCGCCACTACCTGGGCGTGAGCGCGCCGGTCGGGCGCAATTTCCGCGCGGAGACGCCCGTGCGCCTTCCGGCCTGACGGCAACGACTCATGGCGTGCCCGCGGGCACGTGCGGATGCCGCAGTCACGGGTTGCGCCGGCCAGGTTGGTGCTCGACGCGGCCATCTGCCGGTTCAACCCGGCGATCTGCGGATCGATGCTTCCCTTGCCGTTTCCGTGGAGGAACGACTGGAGCGCAACTTCATGGGTTCAGCGCCGGCAGCACAAGCATCAAGGCGGTTCGGCGGCGACTGCACGTCATGTGCGTCATGGCGCGACAAGCCATTCCCGCCAGCAACCGTGGCGAAGCCAGCCACGCCAAACAAAAAAGCCCTGACCGGAGTCAGGGCTTTTCAATTGGAGGCCTCAAGCGGAATCGAACCGCTGTAAACGGATTTGCAATCCGGTGCATAGCCACTCTGCCATGAGGCCAACGTACTGCGCGTCAGGAACGTAGCCCTGACAAGACAAAACCCCAAGATGGGGCCTGTCGGAACATGGAGCGGGAAACGAGACTCGAACTCGCGACCTCAACCTTGGCAAGGTTGCGCTCTACCAACTGAGCTATTCCCGCTTAAGCCGACATGCTACCCGAAATCGGGAAAACACACCAGCGATTTCACTTTTCTGACTGCGCGTAAAGGCTTGTGGCCCAGCGTGCCCCGCCTTGCCGCAGCGGGAGAAAAACAAGGCCCCTATCGGGGCCCTGTAGAATCTGGAGCGGGAAACGAGACTCGAACTCGCGACCTCAACCTTGGCAAGGTTGCGCTCTACCAACTGAGCTATTCCCGCAGATTCCGTTCGACCTGCGTCGAAGGAGCGCCATTGTGTCCAAATTCCTTCACGCCGTCAACAGTCTTCACATCATGCGGTCACGGGCGTCCGCGCTGGGGTACGCTGCCCCGCCCGACCCCGTTCGCCCATGCTCCTTCGCGGCACGCCCCTGTTGATCGCCCTGCTGCTGCACCTGCTGGTGGCGTTGCTGTATTGGGTACTGATTCCGCTGGGGATGGATGGGTATCGTGACCATTTCGGCTTTACGTCACATCGTGACATCAGCCTGGGCGTCGCCCAGTTCCATATGTTCTGGATGTTCATTGGCGCCCAGCCGCTGATCGCAGTGCTGCGGCCACTGTTCGCCAAGCTGCTCGTGCTGGCCATTCCCTTGGCATTCGCAACCTGGACGCTGATGCACAACCATCCGCTGCGCCTGCTGTACTTCACGGTCGGGCCGGGGTTGCTGGCACTGGCTGCAATCATCGGCAGCCGGCGGCTCTCTTCGCGCAGCCGTCCGCGATCCCTCACGGATACCGAAGATGCCTAGACGCCATGTCCGTATGTTCTGGCTGCTGGTCGCGCTGACCTGGCTGGCGTTGATCGCAGCACTGGTCAACGCCGGCTTCACTCCGGACTACTGGCTGCTGCACCGCTTGGAAGGTGCAGAGATCCCGTACCCGACCAGCACCGTCATCGTGTTCGCGCTGCTGGGAACGGTCGAGCTGGTGGTGGCCGCCTTGATCGTGCGGCCCTGGAGACTGAAACGGCTATGGCTGCGACTGCTGATCGCCTTCGCCCTGCTGCTGGCGTGGTCGGTGCCGTGGATGCTGTCGGCGATGCACCAGCCACCGGTGCAAGGCATGCATCTGCTGTGGTTGCTGTTGCTGGATGTGGGCCTGCTGCTGGCGCTGTGCCTGGTGTCGGCGGTGAGCGCGTGGCGGGCGCTCTGGCGGCGCGGGTCACCACAGACTCCCCCGCCGCAGCGCTAGAGGCTTACTTCCGGAACTCCACCCGCACGTGCTGGCCGAAGCGCGCCTTGGCTTGCCCGTCGAACTCCAACACGCACTCCACCACCTTGGCCATGCCACGTCCTGCGTCTTCAGGCAGGCGTGCCTGCGCAAACACCGGACTGATGCGCACCACGCGTGCAGGCGGCAGCGTGCCCATGTTCTCCGCACCATCACTGTCCGGCACCACGGTGGCGTGCATGCCCACCTGCACGGCATCGGCATAGGCGGCGCTGAGTTCGGCACGCACCTGCAGCGGGCGCGCCGGCAACAGCGAGATCGCCGGCTTGCCGGCCTGCACGAAAGCACCGACGCCCGGCACCTGGCCGACCACCGTGCCCGCTTCCGGCGCGCTCAACGACATCTGCTGCAGTTTCAGCTTCGCGTGCTCCAGCTTGTGCTGCGCCATATCGACCTGCGCACCGGCCACGTCGACATCGGCACGCACACCGGCCAGCTGCTGCTTGGCCGCATCGGCCTGCTGGTTCGAGGACACGCCTTCGCTGGCGCCCGTGGACAGGCGGGTGGCGTTGCGCTCCAGTTCGCGCAGCTGCGCCTGGGTGCCCTTCAGGCGGTCATTGGCCAGGGCCAGATCGGCGGTGGCCATTGCCACCTCCTGCTGCAGCAGGGCGCCATCCAGCGACAGCAGCAGCTGCCCCTGCTTCACCGTGGCGCCCTCCTTCACCGGCGCGGCGGTGATCGAGCCATCCACCGGCGGCGCCAGTGCAATCAGGCCACCCTCGACATCGATGATGCCGCGCGCCACGGCAACCTTGCCGGCGGCAGCAGTGCCCGCCTTGCCTGAAGGTGCCGATGCGGGGGTGGGCGCTTCCCTGGAACAGGCACCGAGCAGCAATGCCGCCGACAGGGCCAGGCTGAGGGGAAGCAGGTGCGACGTCTTGGTCATGGGGCGGACTCTACAGTTTCGTTCTGGCGCCGGTCATCACGGACCATGCCGTCTTCCATGGCGATCACCCGATCGGCATGCCGGATCAGGCGCGGATCGTGGCTCACACACAGCACGGTGGCGCCATGCGCGCGTGCGTAGCGATGCAGGATGTCGATCACGCGCTGGCCGTTCTCGGCATCCAGCGCGCTGGTGGGTTCATCGGCGAAGATCAGCGTCGGCGACTTGGCAAACGCACGGGCAACCGCCACGCGCTGCTTCTCACCACCGGACAGCTGCGCCGGGCGCATGTGGCTGCGATGGCTGAGGCCGACCTCCTCCAGCGCCTTGCGGGCCAGGGGCTCACTTTCACGATTGCGCATGCCGCGGTAACCCAGTGGCAGCTGCACCTGCTCCAGTGCGGTCAGTGCCGGGAACAGGTTGAAGCCCTGGAACACGAAACCGACATGGTGCAGGCGGAAGCGCTCCACCTCGCTGCGACTCATGTGGCCCACATCCTGGCCGAGCGCATGCACGCGCCCACCATCGGGTGCGGACAGGCCGGACAGCAGCGACAGCAGCGTGCTCTTGCCGCAACCGGAAGGGCCGGATACCAGGGTCAGCTCGCCGGGATAGATGTCCAGCGACAGGCCACGCAGCACCGGCACCTGCACATCGCCGGACATGAAGCCCTTTTCCAGTGCGTCGGCCTGCAGGGTCGGGGCGACGGCGCGTGTAGAAGTCATCGGCCGGTCCTCAACGCAGCAGCAACGATGGATCGGAGCGGACGACACTACGTACCGCCATGATGCTCGACAGCATGGCCATCACTGCAACCAGCGCCACGCAGCCAAGGATCACCATCGGCGTCAGCTGTACCGGCACGCGCTGGGACTGCGCGATCAACAGCACAACGGTGCTGAACGCTGCGGCCAGCAGCATGCCCATGCCACCGATCAGCAGGGCCTGCTCGAACACCACCCGCGCCAGCGCATAGCGACCCGCACCGAGTGCATTGAGCGTAGCGTACTCGCGCACCGATCCGGCTACCACCGACGCGAACGACTGGTTGGTGATCACCGCGCCAACGAAGCAGACGATGACGGCCATGAACAACACGGCGATACCTGCGCCGGTATCGAACAGCCAGTACTGCTGCGAGCGGCTGGCAAATTTCGGTGCGGTCCAGAACTCGACCAGTGTGGCCTGGCCCATCGACGCCGCAAGGCGGTCACGCACGCCATCGGCCAGCTCCGGTGAGCGCAGGCCCGCCACGAAATAGGTGCTGCCCTCGTGCGGATCGGTACCGGCGATGGCGCGCGCGGTATCCAGCGAGGCCAGCACGTTGACGCCACCCAGGCCACGCAGTCCCGGCTGCGCGGCAACCACACGCACGGCCTTGCCGTTGATCCAGGCGCGGTTGTTCTGCAGGTCCACGCCCAGCGTATCCAGGTCGGCGCTGTCGACGATCACGGCACCCGGTTCGCGCAGCTGTGCACGCACACCGGCCGGCAGGATGCGCGCGAACATCATCGCGTCGTCGCGGGTGGAAATGCCGGACAGGTACACCGACACATTGCCGGTGCCCTGCGCGCTGGAACGCCACTCGCCATCCACCCACTCGTAGGGTTCGACGCGGGTGACATCCGGATCCATGCGCAGGTGGCTTTCAACATCCGCGCTGATCGCATGCCCATAGTTGACGCTCTGGGTGCCGGGGAACCCGGCCCAGATATCGGCCGTGGATGCCTTCACGTAGATCGCGGCGGTGCCGAAGATGCCCAGCACCAGCGCCGCCTGCACGATCAGCAGCACGCCGGCAAAACACATCGCCAGCACCACCGGCAGGAACCGACGCCACTCATAGGCCAGGGTCTTGCGGGCCAGCGCGATCATTTCGACGCGTCCTCGGTCCGGGCCGGCAACGGTGCGCCGCCAAGCGCGCGGTACAGCGACGCAAACGCCAGCACGCGTGCGCCTTGCGCACCGATCAGATCAGCCTGCGAGGCCAGCGCGGCACGCTGCGCGTCCAGCCCATCGAATTCGCTGGACAGGCCCAGCTGCACCTGCCGCGCCTGGCGCGTGACCTGCTGCCCAGCAGCATCATTGGCCGCACGCAGCGACTGGATGCTGCTGTCCAGGCGCGCCAGGCTACCCAGCGCGCCTTCCACTTCACTCACACCCTCCAGCACCGCCTTGCGGTAGCCGAGCAGCGCGGCATCGAGCTGCTTTTCATCCGCATGGAAGCGCGCGCGGCGCTGGCCCCAATCCCACAGCGGGATGTCGACGTACGGGCCGATCGACGGGCTGGAATCGGAATTGGAGCGCGCGTTCTGGGTGAGGTTGTACGCGTACAGGATGGAGCCGCCGAGGCTGATCCGCGGGTACATCGCCGCGCGCGCCGAGCCCTTGCTGGCCGCGGCCTGCATCACCTCCGATTCGGCCAGCAGGATCTGCGGGCGATGGCGCAGCAGATCCGCGGGAACCTGCTGCAGCGAGAACGTGCCCAGCTTCGGCGGCGTGCGGTACGCGCGCCAGGCCGGGTCCGGGCCATCGCGGCCCAGCAGCAGGGCCAGCGCACGGGCCGCATTGTCGGCGTTTTCCCGAGCCTGCGCGATGGCAGCGCGGGTCGCGGCCTGGCGCGCGCGCAGGCGGTCAAGTTCGCCCGGCTCATCCAGGCGCAGGCGCTGGCGGACCAGGACCAGGTGTTCACCGCGGTCATCCACCGTCTGCTGGCGGGCCAGCAGGTCCTGCTGGGCCTGTGCCACGGTCAGGTCCAGATAGCTGCGCACCACGTCGGCAATCACCGCCACCTGTGCGGCGTTGCGTAGCGCCTCGGCGTTGTCGGCCGAGGCCTGCGCGCTCAGCTGCGCGCTCTCGGCGGCGCCGAACAGCCCCAGATCCCAGATCGCTTCAATGCCCGCATGGAAATAGGTATCGACGGCGGCGGCGTCCTGCACCTGCTTGGCGCTGGCCGAGATCTCCGGCAGGAAGCGCGAGTCGGAGGTACCAGCGACGATGCGTACGGCCTGCAGGCGAAGGGTTGCCTGCTGCAGATCGAGGTTGCCTGCAATGGCCTGGTCGACCAGGCCGTCCAGCGCCGGGTCGGCCAGCACCTTCCACCACTGCTTCGCGTCGACGGCCCCCCCCTGCCCCTGCGGCACCTGGGTCCAGGCGCTGGGGGTACGGTCAGGAAGGTCCGGGACCGGCACCGACATGCAACCGACCAGCGCCAGGCTGGCGAGCAACGCGCCCGGGCGCAGCACCGCTTGCAGGGAGAGTCCGCGCCCGGCCCCGGGCACCGCGACTGAAGGAATACGCCTGACCACCAGCCCGCCAACGTGTAGAAGGAGCATGAAGGCTACCGTGCGATTGTGGAGCGAACATGGAGAAATGGTCCGAAAACGGTCACAACACGCGTGCGGTTCAGGCAACGATGGCGTTGGCCTTTCGCCAGCCTTTCACGACGTGCGACACACGCAACGCTGGACGGACTTCACGGCGATTGACGGCTGCAGCGACTCTCTCCCCAACCCACGTGCCTGCGGATGTCCCCACAACCGCCGCACGTCGCCATTCTGATTGCGACATCTGAAACCGGTATGACGGACTACTCCTATCACGACGGCCATGAAGAGGCCGCGGCGCGCCACGGGCGCCTGTCGCAGCCGGGCGCGTATCAAACGAAAAACGCCCCCTTGCGGGAGCGTTTTTCTTGAATCTGGAGCGGGAAACGAGACTCGAACTCGCGACCTCAACCTTGGCAAGGTTGCGCTCTACCAACTGAGCTATTCCCGCTTGGGAGGCGGCATTCTACCGGATTCACATCGGAGGTCAAGCATGGATCGCGAAGATCCGATGCCATCGATGAACCGCCACTTCATCACCGATGAGAGAATGAAAAACGCTCTCTTGCGAGAGCGTTCTTCTTGAATCTGGAGCGGGAAACGAGACTCGAACTCGCGACCTCAACCTTGGCAAGGTTGCGCTCTACCAACTGAGCTATTCCCGCTTGGGAGGCGAAATTCTACCTGTTCTGGGAATGGCGTCAAGCGCTTTTTTCAGGGTGTGCAAGGCACATTGCACCGTGCATCCACGCCATGCGTGGATAGCGCATCGATGGGGTCAGAGCCCAGGCTCAGTTGCCCAGCTTCTTCTGCCGCGCACGCTCGCGCGCCGCGCGCTCGTCGTCGCGCAGGCTCGGCCAGGCGGCGTGCAGGTACTGCAGGCCCGACCAAAGGGTCAGCACCGCGGCAATGGCCAGGGTCCAGTCGCCGATATGGAACACCGGCCAGCCCATCCAGATGTCTTCCACCGGCACGTTCGGGGCCACCGAGTACAGCAGGCACAGCAGCGCGACCATCTGCGCGGTGGTCTTGATCTTGCCGATCATTGCCACTCGCACCTTGGCGCGCTGGCCCAGCTCGGCCATCCATTCGCGCAGCGCCGACACCGCGATCTCGCGACCGACAATGACGGCCGCCCAGAACGCCATCCACGGCGTCGGGTGGCCCTGCACGATCAGGAACAGCGCCACTGCCACCATCAGCTTGTCCGCGACCGGGTCGAGGAAGGCACCGAAGGCCGACTCCAGCTGGTAGCGGCGGGCGATCCAGCCATCGAGCCAGTCGGTGATCGCGGCCAGGCCGAAGATCGCCGCCGAAGCGAAGTTGGTCCAGGTGTAGGGCAGGTAGAACACCAGCACCAGCACCGGGATCATCACGATCCGCAACAACGTCAGCCAGGTGGGCAGGGTCAACTTCATGCTTGCGTGTTTCTCTCTCTACTCGGCCGCATCAGGCGTGGCCAACCCGTGCAGGTTAGCGTAGATGCGTGCCGCAAGGGCGTCATTGATGCCTTCCACCTTGGCGATTTCCGCTTCGCCGGCCGCTTTCAGGCCGACCAGGCCGCCGAAATGCTTGAGCAGGCTGGCGCGGCGGCGGGGGCCGATGCCGGGGATGTCCTCCAGCTTGCTGGTCATCCGCGCCTTCTGGCGACGGCCGCGGTGGCCGGTGATGGCGAAGCGGTGTGCCTCGTCGCGCACCTGCTGGATGAACTGCAGCGCCGGATTGGCTGCGCCCGGGCGCAGCTCACGACCATCGGGCATCACCAGCGCTTCGTGGCCGGCACGGCGTTCCACGCCCTTGGCCACGCCCACCAGCAGCACGCCTTCCACGCCCAGGTCGGTCAGTGCGGCGTGGGCCTGCGCCAACTGGCCAGCTCCACCGTCGATCAGCAGCACATCCGGCAGCACGCCCTGCTCTTCCACCGCACGACGGAAGCGACGGTCGATGGCCTGGCGCATGGCGGCATAGTCATCGCCCGGCTCGATGCCACTGATGTTGAAGCGGCGGTACTGCGCGCGCACCGGCCCGGCGGCGTCGAACACCACGCACGAGGCCACGGTCGCCTCGCCCAGGGTGTGGCTGATGTCGAAGCATTCCACGCGCTTGACCGGCTCGGCCAGGCCCAGCATGTCACGCAGCGCATCGCTGCGCGCGTGCTGAGCATTACGGCTGTTGAGTTCGGTGGCCAGGGTCAGCTGCGCGTTGCGGCTGGCCAGTTCCACGTAGCCGGCACGCTCGCCGCGTACGTTCCACTTCAGCTGTACCTTGCGTTCGGCCGAGGCGGACAGCGCGGCGACCAGCAGGTCGGCATCGGGAATCTCGCGGTCCAGCAGGATCTCGCGCGGCGGCTCGAATTCGATGTAGTACTGCGAGACGAACGCCGCCAGCACTTCTTCCGGGCTTTCCTCGCCATTGGTGCGCGGGAAGAACGGACGGGTGCCGAGGTTGCGGCCATCACGGAAGGCCAGCAGCAGCACGCACGCCTGCGAGCCCTGCATGGCCACCGACAGCACGTCCAGATCGGCGGCGCGGCCGTCCACGTATTGGCGGGTCTGCATGCTGCGCAGCGAGGAAATCAGATCGCGCAGGCGCGCGGCCTGTTCGAACTCCAGCGCCTCGCTGGCGACCTGCATCTGCTCGCCCAGCTCGCGGGTCAGCTCGTCACTCTTGCCTTCCAGGAACAGCGCGGCGCGGCGCACCGATTCAGCGTACTCCGCAGGCGCCACCAGCTCCACGCAGGGCGCGCTGCAGCGGCCGATCTGGTATTGCAGGCACGGCCGCGAGCGGTTGCGGAACACGCTGTCCTCGCAGCTGCGCAGCTTGAACAGCTTGTGCATCAGGTTCAGCGTTTCGCGCACCGCAGTGACGCCGGGATACGGCCCGAAATAGCGCCCGGGAATGGCGCGCGGGCCGCGATGCAGGGCGATGCGAGGCCAGTCCTCGCGGGTCAGCAGCACATGCGGGTAGGTCTTGTCGTCGCGCAGCGAGACGTTGTAGCGCGGCGACAACGACTTGATCAGCTGGTTTTCCAGCAGCAGCGCCTCGGCCTCCGAGCGCGTCACGGTCACGTCCATGCGCGTGATCTGCGAGATCATCGACATGATCCGCGCATTCTTCGGGCTGCCGTTGAAGTAGCTGCCGACACGGTTGCGCAGCGCACGCGCCTTGCCCACGTACAGCAGGGTATCGTCGGCGGCGTACATGCGGTACACGCCGGGGGCGGTGCTGAGCTGGGCCGCGAAGGCCTTGCCGTCGAAGGCCGGGGCGGGAACGTCGGTCATTCGCTGATCGGTACTTCGCTGAGCACGCCGCTTTCAGGATCGAAACGCAGCACGGCGTGGGCGTCGGTCTCGGCGATCCACACCGCGCCTGCGCCCACCGTCACGCCGGCCGGGCCATGCAGGCGACGCGGCAGCGGCTGCGTGGTCAGTTCGCCGCCGCCCAGGCGCAACGTGCGCAGGCGGCCATTGCCGGTGTCGGCGATCCACAGCAGCGGCGCGTCCGGACTGAGGGCAATGGCCTGCGGGAACTGCAGGCTGGCCTGCGCACGCGGGCCATCGTCATTGCCGAAACGCCAGGGCCCCTGCCCGACCAGGGTCTGTACCAGATCACCACGCAGTTGCAGCGCGCGGATCGAGGACCCGAGCGCGTCGGCCACGTACAGCACCTGTTGCACCACCGCCAGCGCGGTCGGCTGGGCAAACGCCGCCAGGTGGCCGCTGCCGTCGCGTTCGTCGATGCTGCCGCTGCCCGCGCGCCATTGCAGGCTGCGCTGGCCCAGGTGATAGCTCCAGATGCGGTTGTCAGCGGCCATGGCGATGTGCAGCTGGTTGTCGGCAATGGCCAGGCCGACCGGATGGTCCAGCGAGACCTGCCGCGCCTGCGCAACGGGTCCCTCCACCGGCGCGCCAGGGCGGCCATTGCCGCACAGCGTGTCGACGATGCCGGTGAGCAGGTTGATGCGGCGCACGGCATGGTTGCCGGTATCGGCCACGTACAGCGCGTCGCGCTCCAGCACGAGCGCCTGCGGGCGGTGGAACGCCGCTTCGGCCAGGTTGCCGTCCATGAAATCGGCCGTCCCCAACCCGAACTGGCGCAGGATGCGGCCACCATGGCTGCATTCGAGGATGCGGTGATGGCCACTGTCGGCGATGTACAGGCGTTCGGTGCT
Organism: Stenotrophomonas sp. 57; assembly: GCF_030291075.1. Taxonomy (NCBI): domain Bacteria; kingdom Pseudomonadati; phylum Pseudomonadota; class Gammaproteobacteria; order Lysobacterales; family Lysobacteraceae; genus Stenotrophomonas; species Stenotrophomonas sp. 57. The sequence goes on along the minus strand of NZ_CP127407.1, from coordinate 1,606,648 downwards.
GACCGCCAGGCCCAGCGGAAAACGCAGGGCCTGGCGCGGTTCCGGGTGCAGCTCGGTACCGCCGCGCGGCGGTGCCGACGGGGCGCCCTCGCACAGCGCGTTCAAGGCGCGCTCCAGTTCACCCGCAGCGCCTTGCCCGACCAGGCGCTGCTGTTCGCGCCCCTGCGCATCCAGCAGGACCATGGTCGGCCAGGCAGTGATGCCGAAGCGGCGCCAGCCATCCCAGTCGGCATCCAGCAGCACAGGCATCGACAGGCCCTGGCGGCGCAGCAGTTTCAGTGCGGCGCCGGCGTCACGCTCGAAGTCGAAGCGCGGCACCTGCAGCACCAAGGGCTGCAGCTTGCCGGGGTGGCGCGACAGCCATTGGCCGAATTCGGCCAGGCGCTGCGCGCTCCAGGCGGAGGCGGCGTTGACGAACAACAGCGCCACCGGCCGACCGCGCAGTTCGGTCAGGGTGCAGGGGGCGGCATTGAGCCAGGTGGCGAACTCGGGCAGGTCCGGGACGGGCTGGACGTTCATGACCCGATTATGCCGGAGTCGACGTCATGCAACAGTCGTGCCACGGCACGTTCTGCAGCATCGTCGACCAGCGTCCAGACCTGCTCGAAGTGATCGCTGCCGCCGGTGTAGGGATCCGGGATAGCCACTGGTCCCCGCCCGCCGGACCACGGCAGGTACAGTGCCAGGCGTTCGCGTTGGGCAGGCGTCGCCAAGCGACCGGCATCGCGCAGGTTGGCTTGGTCGGCGCACAGCACCCAGTCGAACCGGTCGAAATCAGCGGACTGCAGCTGGCGCGCACGCAGGCCGCCGATGTCCACGCCATGCCCGGCAGCGCAGGCGATCGCACGCCGGTCCGGCGGCTCGCCGACATGCCAGTCGCCGGTGCCGGCCGAATCCACCTGCACCCGCCCCGCCAGCGGCGAAGCCTCCAGGCGTGCGCGCAGCGCACCTTCGGCCATCGGCGAGCGGCAGATGTTGCCGAGGCAGACGACCAGCAGCTTCATCGCGCGGCCATCGCCTGCAGCAGCGTTTCGGCACGCTCCAGGTCCTCGGGCGTGTCGATACCCGGCGGGAACGGCTCCGGCGAGATCGCCACGCTGATCGGGTAACCCGCCTCCAGCACACGCAGCTGCTCCAGCGATTCAACCTGCTCCAGCTGGCCTGGGGGCATCGCCGCGAACTGCTGCAGGAAACCGGCGCGGTAGCCGTAGATGCCGATATGGCGCAGCCAGGCATGCCCTTCCGGCAGCGTGTCGCGGCTGCGCGCGAAGCCATCGCGGTGCCATGCGATCGGTGCACGGCTGAAGTACATCGCCTCGTTGCGTGCGTTGCGTACCAGCTTCACTACGTTCGGGTCGAACAGGGTGTGCGCGTCCTCGACGGTCGTGGCCAAGGTTGACATCGGCGCACTGCCGTCGACCAGCGCCTCGGCCACCGCGCGGATGCCCGCGGCCGGCGCAAACGGCTCATCGCCCTGCAGGTTGACCACCACGGTGTCGTCGGCCCAGCCGGCGATGCGCGCGCACTCGGCAAGGCGGTCAGTGCCGGACGCGTGCGAGGTCGCCGTCATCGCCACCTTCACCTCGGCCATGCCGGCCAACGTGTCGGCAATGCGCTGGTCGTCGGTGGCCACCCACACCTCGCGGGCACCGGCCTGCAGCGCGCGACGCGCCACGTGCAGCACCAGCGGCTCGCCGCCCAGCGGGCGCAGCGGCTTGCCCGGCAGCCGCGAGGCGGCATAGCGGGCCGGGATGGCGACGACGAATTCGGTCATGGGGCGGTACTCGGCAGGCTCGTTGCAACAGGAATGCGGCCGGCGGCAGGTGAATGCAAGCGCCACCGCGCGACTCAGTTCGGTCTCAGCTTGTCCAGGCGATCGGTCAGCGCCACCCAGAACGCGGCGGGCAGCTCGGCGCGCAACGGAACGGCGTAGTGCCAGTCGTTGCCGAACGAACGGCATTTCACCGCATCCTTTTCGGTCATCAGCACCGGCAGCTGGCTGCCGAAGGACAGATCCTGGGGCTGGTAGGCCTGGTGGTCAGCGAAGGCATGCGGCACCACGCCGATGCCACGCTGGCGCAGCATGTCGAAGAAGCGCTGCGGGTGTGCGATGCCGGCCACCGCATGCACCCGCTGGCCCTTGAAGTACGACAGCGGGCGCGCACGGCCACCGGCCAGCGGCTGCGCACTGTCGATATGCAGGGCCATCGGCCACTGGCCGAATCCACAGGCCTGGGCCGCGGTCTCCTCGTCGGCCTGGCCCAGATTAACCACGCGGAAATCGCATTCGCTGGCGCGGCTGACGGGTTCGCGCAGCGGGCCTGCCGGAATCATGCGGCCGTTGCCGTAGCGACGCTGCGCATCGACCACTTCGATCTCGATGTCGCGCGCCAGCCGGTAGTGCTGCAGGCCGTCGTCGCAGACGATCACATCGCAGCCCGCCTCGATCAGCGCCTTGCCGGCGGCCACGCGGTCAGCGTCCACGCGCACCGGCACGCCGGTCTTCCAGGCGATCAGCACCGGCTCGTCACCGCCCTTGGCGGTCGGCGTGTCGGCCTGTACCCACAAGGGCTTGTCGGCGTCCTCGCGGCCATAGCCGCGGCTGGCCACGCCCGGCTTCCAGCCGGCCGCGCGCAGGCGCTCGACCAGAGCGATGGTCAGCGGTGTCTTGCCGGTGCCGCCGGCAGTGATGTTGCCGACCACGATGACCGGCACTGGCAGCGTGTGGCGCTTGCGCCAGCCTCGCCCATAGGCGCGCCGGCGCAGCGCGGTGACACCGGCGTACAGCGGCGCCAGCAGGCGCATTGCCCACGGAACCGGGCTGCCGTCGTACCAGTACGGCGGGGTCTGGGTACCCTTGCCAGCCATCAGTCCTGCCTTTCGCGGAACTGCATGCTGTGCAGATGCTGGTACAGGCCGCCCATGGCAAGCAGTTCCTTGTGGGTGCCGCGTTCGACGATGCGGCCGTGGTCCATCACCAGCACCTGGTCGGCGTGTTCGATGGTGGACAGGCGGTGCGCGATGACCAGCGTGGTGCGATCGGGCATCAAGCGCTGCAGCGCATCCTGTACCAGCCGCTCGGATTCGTTGTCCAGCGCGGCGGTGGCTTCGTCCAGGATCAGGATCGGCGCATCACGCAGGATCGCGCGCGCAATCGCCAGGCGCTGGCGCTGGCCGCCGGACAGCAGCGCGCCGTTTTCGCCGACCGGCGTCTGCAGCTGCTGCGGCATGCGTGCGATGAACTCCCAGGCGTTGGCGGCTTCGGCCGCGGCACGGATCTGTTCATCACTTGCCTCCATGCCATAGGCGATGTTCGCGGCGATGGTGTCGTCGAACAGCATCACCTTCTGCCCGACGATTGCCACCTGCCGGCGCAGGTCGGCCAACGGATAGTCATCCAGCGCCACGCCATCAAGGGTGATGACACCGCCACTGGGCTCGTAGAAACGCGGCACCAGCCGGATCAGGCTGGTCTTGCCGCTGCCGGAGCGGCCAACGATGGCGGTCACCGTGCCCGGTCTGGCAACGAAACTGATGTCGTCCAGAGCGATGCCGCTGTCCTCGCGGTAGCGCAGCATGACGTGGTCGAACGCCAGTTCGCCCCGCACGCGCTGCACTGTCGTGCGGCCTTCGTCGCGCTCCACCGGCATGTCGAGGATGCCGAACAGGCGCTCGGCGGCAGCGACGCCGCGCGAGATCGAGGTCTGCACGCTGGTCAGGCGCCGCAGCGAGGGAATGATGGCCATCATCGAGGTCATCAGGCCCATGAACTGACCAGCATTGAGGCGCCCGGCCAGCGCTTCGCGGGTCGACACCCAGACGATCACCGCCAGCGCCAGTGCGGCCAGGAACTGCACCACGCTGGAGGCGGCGGCGCGGGTGACCTCGACCTTCATGTTCAGCGCCAGCATGCGGTTGGCCAGCCGCGAGTAGCGCGAGATTTCATGCTGCTGGGTGCCGTGCACCTTCACTTCCTGCTGCGCGGCCAACGACTGCTCGGCCGTCTGCGCCATCGTGCCCATGCCATCCTGGATGCCACGGCTGATCCGGCGGTAGCGCTTGCCCACGTAGGACACGATGCCACCGATCAGCGGCACCACCAGCAGCATCGCCAGAGTGACCTTGACACTCATCTGCAGCATCACCGCCAGCATCGCGATGATGGTCAGGGTATCGGCCACCACGGTCTTGAGCGCATCGGCGCTGGCCTGGGTGACCTGTTCGGTATCGAAGTTCAGGCGGCTGACCATCACCGGCGTCGCTTCGGTATCGAAGTGCGACGACGGCAGGTGCAGGTACTTCTGCAGCACCTGTTCGCGCAGGTCGCGCACGACGCTGCGGCCGGTCTTGGCCAGCGTGTAGTCGCTCACCCATGTGGCGACGCTGCGCATCAGGAACAGGCCGAGGATGGTCAGCGGCAGCACCACGGCCGCGCGCGGCTGCGGGTCGACGAAACCTTCGTTGACCAGCGGCTCCATCAGCTTGGTGAAGTGATAGCCCGCCAGCGCTTCGACCACCATGGCGATGACCGCACCCACCATGAACACCCAGTAGGTGCGGGTGTAGCCCAGCAGACGTTTGTAGATCGGCCACACCGGCGCGTGATGGGAACTCATGGACGCACCTCTGGCGCAGTTGCAATGGCGATACGGCGGAAACCGAGCTGACCGAGCGCATCCTGCGCGGTCACCACGGCCTGGTAGGGAGTGCGTGCGTCGGCGCGCAGCAGCACGGGCTGGCTGCGGTCACTGCCGGCGACGGCGGCGATGGTCTGCTTGACCGACTCGACGTCGCTGCGGAGCACTTCCTGGTCATTGATGAAGTAGCGCCCCTCGGCGTTGATCAGCACGCTGAGCGAACGCGGTGGCTCGTTGGTCTGCTGCTGGCTGGCGGTCGGCAGCTGCACCTGCAGCGTCGAACGCGCGTCGAAGGTGGTGGTGACCACGAAGAAGATGATCAGCACCAGGATGACGTCGATCAGCGGCACCAGGTCGATATGCGGCTCATCCTGGGATCGGTCGTTGCCGATACGCATCGATCAGGCCTTCGCCGCGGCGGCGCCGGCCTGGCGCGCGGCCGGGGCCGTGTTCATCACCCCGGGGCGGCCGTCGAGCGTATCCAGCAGGGCGCCGGCTTCCTGTTCCATTTCCACCACATAACCGTGAATGCGGCCCTTGAAGTAGCGATGGAACATCAGCGCCGGGATCGCCACGATCATGCCGGTGGCGGTGCAGACCAGCGCCTTGCCGATGCCACCGGCCAGCTGGTTCACGTCGCCCACGCCGTGGTCGAGGATGCCCAGGAACATCTGGATCATGCCGATGACCGTGCCCAGCAGGCCCAGCAGCGGGCCGGCCGAGGCAATGGTGCCCAGTGCGTTCAGGAAACGCTCCATGCGGTGCACCAGGTGGCGGCCGGTGTCTTCAATGCGCTCGCGGATCTGGTCGCGCGGGCGGTTGCGGGCTTCCAGTGCGGCAGCCAGCAGCGCACCCAGCGGCGAGTTCGCCCGCAGGGTCTGCAGGTGGGCCGGGTCGAGCTTGCCGCGCGCGGCCCAGTTGCGCACTTCCTGGCCGAGGCCGGGCGGCAGCACCTCGTTGCGTCGCAGGGACCAGAAACGCTCCAGGATGATCGCCAAAGCCAGTACGCCCAACAGCAGCAGCGGCACCATCGGCCAGCCACCGGCCTTGACCAGTTCCCACACGTTTCAACCCTCCGGCCCAACGGCCGCTTGTTCGATCGGCGATAGGATAGCAGCCGACCGCCCCCGCCCAGCGGCATCCCACCACCGGGATGCATGGATGCGCTGTTCACGCAGCTGCAGGCCTTGTGCACCAAGCCATACGCGGATCGCCCCGGCGTCGGCCGTGGCCAGCACTTCG